>CAIQJJ010000275.1 GCA_903872065.1 uncultured Anaerolineales bacterium
ATTATTACTATGTGCGCGAGGTGCTGGGCTGGCAGGGCAGCAAGTTCTGGATGGTGGTTGAGCTGCAAATCTACTCTATTGATGTTGAGCAAGGCAAGTTAAGTTTCAAAGGGCCGTAGGAGAGGCTGACAAGAACCGGCTGAAGCCTCGACTCCAGCAAGCGCACCGTACAAGAGTTCACCGCGGAGACCGCTGAGTGCGCAGAGAAAAAGACTCAGCGGTCTCTGCGATCTCTGCGGTGCCGTTTTCATCCATGAGGTTGCAGGCGTCCGCCGGCATAGCGACAATATGGTAAGAACCGGCTGAAGCCTCGACTCCAGTGAAAGTATTTTCACGCCAAAGACGGTAGAGCCGACAATTTCTCGTACTCAAAGGACAAAAATATGACTTCTTTTCGCTATAATCTATCCGGCAATTGGTATAAAGGCAACACGCACCTGCACAGCACCGCCTCGGATGGCGGCAAGACGTTCGATGAACTGGCCGAGATGTACGCTTCGCACGGCTACCATTTCCTTGTGCGCACCGATCATTGGGTCTTTTCGGATGTGGCCCAGGACCCGGCCAGCTACCCCCTGTTGTGGCTGGATGGGGTGGAACTGGACGGCGAGGATGAGACGGGCGCGATGTTCCACGTGGCCTGCCTGGGCAAACTGGACGGCGCAGCGGTAAAAGAGGCGCGGCAGGCGGGCGGTTTCAGCGCGGCGCTGCAGGCGGCCAAAGCGCAGGGGGCGCTGCTCATCCTGGCGCACCCGCATTGGAGCGGCAATTCGCTGGAGGATGCGCGGCGCTGGCCGTTCGATGGGGTGGAGGTGTACAATCACGTCTGCCACTGGCTGAACGGCAAGGGCAGCGGGATCGTGCATTGGGATGCGCGGTTGAGGCACGATGTGCGCACGCTGGCCTTCTGCGTGGATGACGCCCACCTGCGCCCCGAACATCCCGGCTGGGATGGCGGCTGGCTCATGGTCAACGCCCCCGCCGGCGATCCGGCCAGCCTGCTGGAAGCCATCCGCCAGGGCCAAACTTACGCCAGCTGCGGGCCAGAACTGTATTCCCTGGAGTTCGATGGTGAGTTTCTGCACGCCAAAACCTCGCCGGTGCAGTTTGCACGCCTGGCCGGCCCTGGCTCGCACGGGGTGCGGGTCGGTTCGTTCGACGGGCAGTTGATGACCGAGATCACGCTCAAAGTACCGCCGGACTGGCAGTATGTCTATTTGGAAATTGAGGACGCCCGGCGCGCGCGCGCCTGGACGAATGCGTTGTTTGTTTGAGGATCTGAATCCATAAGGAGATTGCTATGAAATCGGAAAACTGGCATGGAAAAACCCGTTACTTCGGCCTGCATTACGATCTGCACGCCGGGAAAAATGATGCCGAGCTTGGGCTGCGCGCCAACGCCGAGGAACTGATCCCCCACCTGCAAGCCGCCGGGGTGGATTTTGTGCAGACGGATTGCAAGGGGCATCCCGGCTACACCAGTTGGTTCAGCCAGACGCCCGGCGCGGCGATCCCGCCGCAGTTGAAGGCGGATGCGCTGCTGGGTTGGCGCGAGGCCACACGCCGCCTGGGCATGCCGCTGCACTGTCACTACAGCGGCGTGTGGGATATCGCCGCCGGCGAAAAGCATCCCGAATGGACGCTGGTAGATAAAGATGGCAAGCTGGCTGGGGCGCCCTTTGGCGCGAACAGCGGGGCGGCGACGCCGGAGAAGATGTGCCCGCGCAGCCCCTACCTGGATGAGTTGATGATTCCGCAGTTGTTGGAGTTGATTGACCGCTACCAGGTGGATGGCTTTTGGATTGACGGCGATCTGTGGGGTTCTGAGCCGTGCTACTGCGAGCGCTGCCGCGCCGAGTTTACCGCCCGCACCGGCATCGCCGAGCCGC
>CAIQJJ010000276.1 GCA_903872065.1 uncultured Anaerolineales bacterium
ATCGTGCCAATGCCCCCGCCGACCACCGCCAGGATCGGGCCAAATAACGCCGCAGTCAGACCCGATTCAAATCCACCTAGCTCGTTGGAAGCGCTGATAAAGATGCTGTTGACCGCCGAGGCGCGCCCGCGCATCTCGTCCGGTGTGCGCGTCAGCATTAGAGTGCTGCGAATGACCACGCTGATATTGTCCAGTGCGCCCAAAACAAAGAGCATTGCCACTGAAAGCCAGAAGGAGGTCGAAAGACCAAAGACAATCGTCGCCAGGCCAAAGCCAGCCACCGCCAGCAGCAGCGTCCGCCCGGCATGTTTGAAGCCGGGCAAAAACGCCAGGGTCAGCGCCATGGCCAGCGCCCCCACCGAGGGCGCGGCGCGCAGAATCCCCAGGCCCTGCGGCCCAACCTTGAGAATGTCGGTGGCGTAGACCGGCAGCAGTGTGACCGCCCCGCCGAACAATACGGCGAACAAGTCAAGTGTGATCGCCGCCAGAATTTCCTTCGTACTGCGGATGAAGCGCAGCCCCTCCTTGAGCGACTCAAGCGTGGCTGCTTTGCGCGAGAGCGCCAACTGCCGCCCGCGCATCAAGGCTACCAGCGACAGATAAACCAGGGCCGCCAGGGCGGCGATCCCATAATTCAGCGTAACCCCGTTCAAATACGCCACCAACAGCCCGGCCAAGCCCGGCCCGATGATGGCCGCCAACTGCCCGGTGCTGCTGCTCCAGGTAGCGGCGCTGCTGAAGATCTCCGGCGGGACGGCTTGCGGCAGCAGGGTGGAGGAAGCCGGGTCGTTAAAGGCGCGGGCGACGCCGATGCACAACAAGAAGAAGTAGATCAAGATCAGCGGGCCTTGCCAATAGGAGAGCAGCGCCAACCCCACGGCGCACAGCGCCAGCGCCGCCTGGGCCGCCAGGACAATCCGCTTGCGGTTGTATTGATCGGCGACATGGCCGCCAGGCAGGGAAAGCAAAATCACCGGCGTAACCTGCACCAGGCCAACCAGCCCCAGGGCAAAGGCGTCATGCGTGCGCAGCCACAATTCCCACCCCACTGCAAAAGAGAGCATCTGACCGCCCAATGAAGCAATGAAACGCCCGGCCAACAACAGGCGGAAATCACGATAGCGCAAGGCGGCGTAGGGATCGCGCCCAGAGATGGAAGAAGTGGTCATTCGGTCTCCTCTGCTTGCAAAGCGACGCTTTGGCGGCGGTTGACGTAGCTGCCTGCGGCGAACAAGCTCACAGCGCACAGGCAGAAAACCCCCATGACCGAAAACATGCCATGCGGGCCAAGTTGATCGAACAGAATGCCAGTCAACAGCGAACTGACCACGCCTGCCAGGCTGGTGGTGGAGTTGAACAAGCCCTGCGCCGTGCCAGAGAGCGAACGCGGCGCCAGCTTATTGATATACGTTACGGCGCTCGTCCAGAAAAAGACGAACGCCGGGCCGTTGAGCAGATTGATCAGCACCGCCCAACCCGGCGCTGGCATCCAGGCGAGGAGAAAGAAGCGCAGCGTGTTTAAGATCAGCGCCACCGTGAACAAACGCACCGCGCCAAAGCGGCGCAGCAGCCGCCCACTGAACATCATCAGAGGCACTTCAACAATTGCCCCGATCGTCACAGCCACCCCGATCAAACTTTGGCTGGCGCCCATGGATTGCAAGACGACGCCCATAAACATGATCGAGGCATTCGAGGCGATCCAGGCCAGGAAAACGCATAGGGTGAAGACGACCCAAGCCGGCTGCCGCGCCAGGTAGCCGAGACCACTGCGGGCGGTGTGTTCTTTCGGGATATAAGGCGCATCGGGCAGCCGCAGGGCAACGATGACAAAACAAGCCATGATCATGCCATAGGCAGGGAACATCCATTGAATGCCGATGCGATCGAAGATAAAGCCGGCGCTCAGAGCGGTCAAAATATAGCCAAACGAACCGCCCAGGCGGTAACGCCCATAATCCTCACGGCGCTCACCCAACAGCGCCAGGGTCGTGCTGTCCACCAGGGTGCCAGGCGCAGTGTTCAACAGGCTGCCCAGGCAGCCCAACAGCAAAAAGCCAACAAAGGAATGCGCCAGCGGCACCAATTGGACAACCAGCAGCCCGCCGCCAGCGCCAAATGCAATCAGCAGGCGGTTTTTGCGCGTGCGGTCGCTGAGATAGCCCCAACCGACCGCGCTGGCCACCCCAACCAGGGCGGTGCTCATGTTAATCAATCCGATTTGGGCGCCGCTTAAGCCGGCCAATCGGTAATACATATTCAGATAGGTATAAAATACCCCGATGGCGGCAAATTGGAAGAAGAATAGTAACCAGACAATCCACATTATTTTTCACACAGTAAAAAAATAGCGCCGCGATATTCTGGCGGCAGCCCCCAACCCTAAAGGTTTTTGAAACCTTTAGGGTTTTGGGTGAGCTAACGAAGGCATCCTGAGCTTGTCGAAGGATTGCCAGGCATCCTGAGCTTGTCGAAGGA
>CAIQJJ010000277.1 GCA_903872065.1 uncultured Anaerolineales bacterium
AATATCGAAAGGGTAGCTTTGCAACAGTGCAGAAACCTCGCCGGGGGATTGATGCGGCTCGCTCAATTCCACTCCGGCGCGCAGAATCAGACGGCCGGCAAATAAGGCGCGGCAGCGTTCCAGTTCCTTTGACCAGGCGGCCAAAGGGAACTGCCCACGCATCGGTTCGTTGGGGTTCACATCAAAATGTTCGGTGAAGGCAATTTCGGGCAGGCCTTTTTCCAGCGCGGCGCGGCACATCGCTTCCATGGGCGTCTGGTTATCGCCTGAGAACAGGCTGTGAAGGTGATAGTCGTGCATCATTGACATCAAACTTGGGTTTGGATGGCGCTGCCGCTTTCGTAACGACGCAGGCCGCGATAAAAGGCGGCGATCGCCAGGGATAAGAAGATCACGGCGGCGATCAACATCAGGCCAAGTTTTTGCCAGGTAAAACTGCGCACAAAATCGGACGGCAAAGCGCCGATCAAGGCGGCCGGCAAAATGGTAAACAAGATAAATTTTGCCGAGTTATCAAACAGGCTGGTCGGGTAAATCGAAAAGGTCAGCAGCGCGTTGAACACCTGCATGCTCAACAACTGGACGCTGCCCATCCAAAACACCAGGCTTTGCACCAAAACCATAAAGGCAATAAAGATGGTCGCCGAAAAGAGCGCCCCAAGCACGAAACGGGCAAAGGCATCCAGGGTAAGCTGGTCGGCAAAGAAAAAGCTGATCAGGCCATAGAGCATGTCCCCTACTCCGCTAGGGACGCTGCGGCTGGACAACAAATGCAGCAAAACCGGGCGCGGCAAAGCCAGGTAATAATCAAGCTGCCCCTTCATAATGATATCCGCCACGCCATTGAGGTTGCCGAAAAAATAGACCGCCGCGCCGAAGCCGAACGCCACCAGGCCATAGATCAAGAACATGTCGCTCAAGCCCCAACCGCGCACCTGCTGGAAGCGATCAAAAAAGACGATCCAGAAAACAAAGTAGGCGGCGTCGTTCAAAAACATGCCAATCGCCTGGGAAATGAACGCGGCGCGAAATTCCATGGCCGCCAACAAGTTGGCTTTCCACAAGGCGACTAAGAAAGTGAGTTCGCGTTTGATCATCTGGCCGCCTCACCCGCCGTTGATGGTCAACCAACGCATGCCGCGGTTGAAGGCGAGAGTGACCGCGCCCCACAGCAGCAGAATCCAAAAGAGCTGGCCAAGCGCCAGGACGGCAAAACGCGTCAGATCGGGGCTCACAAACAGGCGCGCCGGCCCATAAATGGTGTAGGCAAAAGGCAGGGCCTGGGAAAGATTGCGCAGCCAGGGTGGGAAAAAATCCAGCGGGATCAGCATGCCGCCCAAGATAAACAAGGCCTTCTGATAGATCCACTCAAAGGCAGAGATTTCCTCCGTAACAAAGGCCAGCAGGCCAATCAATGCCTGCACGCAAAAATCAATCAGCCAGCCCAACAACAGCGCCAGGAAGACCAAAGGCCAGCCGCGCACGTCCGGCGGTGGGCCTACCAGCAGCCAGACCAACCCGCCGCCAAACAAGGCGGTAAACAGCAGGCGTGAAAAACCATCCGCCCACCCCGCGCTCAGTTGATAGAGAAGGAAATGATAGGGTTTGTTGAGCAGGTACGCCACCGAGCCATCTTTGACCGCCTCAGAAATGCTGCGCGCCAGGCGCGGTTTGCTGATCAAGATCGTCTCGGTCATCATCAGATACCACAGCGTATCTGCCAGCGAAAGCCCGGCGATCACGCTCGATCCTGAGGCGCTGTAGGTCGTGCGCCAAAGCTGTAAAAATACCCACAGAAAGATCAGGATGGACAAGCTGCCAGCGATCAAATCCGCCGGGTAAGCCAGGCGCGTGGCAAGCTGGGTTTTGAAGATCGCCCAATATTTCACAGGTGCAACAGGGATCCAGGGGATTGAGGGTCTTCTTCAGGCGCGGATGAGCGCCAGGTCGCGATAATTCATCAAGGTGTTCGGGCCAAGACGAATCGCCTCATCTTTCGATTCGGCGGCCTGCTGGAGCAGATCGGGACCTGAAATCAAAGCGCCCCCGACATGGCTGGTCATGCCGACGCAAACTGAGATGAAGTAACGCGAACCGGTGCGAGCGGTATGCTCGCCGCTGATGCGCTCAATCAAGCGGCGGGCGACGGTCAAACCGCCCTCCTCGTCCGTCACCGGCAGCAAAATCAAAAAATCATCGTTGTAGTGGGCCGGCACATCCACCTGGCGCAGGCTCGAATTGAGCACATGCGCCACGTGCATCACGGCGCTCTCGGCGCGCTCAGGGCTGACCTTCCCGTTCCCCCACATCGAAAGATGCAAGAGGCATAATGGACTGGGGTAGCGACGGGCGCGGGCAATTTCATGGCCGAAAAGAAGCTCAAACAAGGGCCATTGATAAAGGCCGGTATCCTGGTTAATGCGATTCTCCACTACACACTCTCCTCATCCTTACGATCGCCAGACATAAACCAACTTCGAGCAAGTCCTCCCCGGCAGACAGAAATCATTTACCCTGCGGCGGCGAAGCGGGGATTTCACGGGCCGCGTTGGTTAAGATGGTGTATCCTTGCTGCAGCAAACGTTCTAACTGCGCCAGGCGGGTCGGTGATGGGCCGCGCTCGACGAGGTCTATGCTGCGCAGCAGGGAAGCACGCAGCCCACCGGCGCGGCGCGCCCAGAGCGAATCGACGTGAATCCGTTCCAGGCGGGCCGCCGCCATACGGGCTTGCTCAAGCAGCCGAGCAACATCATCCATACGCTAAGTCTATCGCAAAGTGGTGGAAGGGTCAACACCGAATGAGGCGACTTTGGGAGAACTTTCGCGCCTTTACTCGTCGTGATGGTCTGCGCCTTGCAGTTTTTCGGCCCCCGGCAAAAGGCCCTTCAGGCGCTGCGGCTGATGCAGCAGCACAGGCAAGTGGGTCGGGCACAGGTAATACTGCTCGCTTTGATAGGTCAATGACAATAGGGGAAGCTGCTGGCTGGTCTGCCCGCAAACAACACAAGTGTGAATGGTTTCAGACATAGTGGCTCCATAAAAGGGGTATTTCGGTCAAGTATACTCGAATTGTGGGATGATATAATCTCGCCTATGATCTCTTATCAAACTCTGATAATGCAACTGGCCAGCGTGCCGCATTTTCGAGGCATGCCCGAATCCAGCCTGAGCGAAATTATCCTGGCCGGGCAGGTGCAGCGCTACCCGGCCGGCTGTGTCATTTTCACGCAGGATGAGCCTGCGGCGGGGATGTTTGTCTTGATCACGGGGCAGATTCACCTGTGTAAGCTGGGCCCACAAGGTCAGCAAAACATCATGGCGGTGATCAATCCGGTGATTATGTTCAATGAGGTCAGTGTGCTGGATGGCGGGCCTAACCCGGCGACGGCGATCGCCCTGCAAGAGTCTGTCGCCTGGCAGATCGGCGCGGCGGCCTTTCAAACCCTGCTGCAAAAATACCCGCAAATGGGGCTGGGCTTGCTGCGGGTCCTGGCGGCGCGCAACCGCCTGCTGATCGCCCATTATGAAGACCTCTCCTTTCGCAGTGTGCTAGGGCGCTGCGCCAAGCTGCTGCTCGACTTGAGCCGGTACGGGGCGCTGCCGATTGACCGGCGGGAGCATTCGATTCAAGAAATGGCCGGGCGCATCGCGACCGCGCCGGAGGTGATCAGCCGCTCGCTGAACTCGTTCAAATCCAGCGGGATGATCATCACGACGCGGGCGGTGATCGAGGTGCGCCAGCCGGCAAGGTTGGCCGAACTGGCGCAGGTCGGGGATAATTTTCTAAGAGATAACGTTCCTATTTGACAAAAGTCAAAGACTTTTTTACTCAGCTATGTTACGCTTAAGACAAAGAAGGGAAGTCGCTGGGTTGCGAAAGCGGCCAAAGAAACAATAATTTAAGCGCCCAGCGACAGTTGCCCAACCAAGGAGTGCTGCATGCAGTTTTTCAGTCAAAGATTTAATTACTTGTTCCGTTCGACAAAGGGGCTGATCCTGGTGGCGATCGCGATGATCGCCCTGGCGACAGCTTTTTTCGGCATGCTCTCTGGCCCGCTGGCGGAGTTCGGGGTGCGCGATTTCGTGGTGCGGATGTTTACGCCAAGTGGATTGCTGGCGAAGTAGACTTTGCTTCTCCCGAAGTTACCAAGGCTGCTGATGAAGTTGCCAAGCACCTGCTCGC
>CAIQJJ010000278.1 GCA_903872065.1 uncultured Anaerolineales bacterium
CGCAGCGGATACCGACGCGGCGGTCAAAGCCATCCACAGCCTGATCGTCTAAAGGCTGCCCATTCAGCCAATGGAAAGCAATCCCATGAATCTGAAATCATCCAATCTCCCCACCCTTATCGCCATGGATTTAGAGGGCGTCTTCACGCCCGAAATCTGGATCGCCGTGGCAGAAAAAACCGGCGTCGCCGAACTGCGCCTGACCACGCGCGACATCCCCAATTACGATACCTTGATGAAAAACCGCCTGCGCCTGCTCGAAGAGCATGGGCTGGCGCTGCACGACATCCAGGCGGTGATCGGCGAAATGCAGCCCCTGCCAGGGGCGGTGGAACTGCTGAACTGGGCGCGCAGCGTCTCGCAGCTCATCATCCTGACCGACAGCTATTACGAATTCATCGCCCCGCTCAAGGCCAAACTGGGCAACCCGACCATCTTTTGCAACTCGCTGGAGGTGGACGAGCGCAATCACATCACCAACTACCGCCTGCGCCAGCGAGACGGCAAAAAACAAGCTGTGCTGGCCTTCAAAGGCCTGGGCTTCCGCGTGATCGCCGGCGGGGATTCGTATAATGATGTCGCCATGCTGCGGGAGGCCGATCACGGGCTGCTCTTCCGCCCGCCGGCCAACGTCGTGGCTGAATTTCCCCAATACCCGGTCTTCACCGGCTACGCCGAACTGCAGGCGCACCTGGCAAAGCTGCTCGGCCTGGGCAGCAGCCCCGCCGCCAGCCACGCCCCCGCCGGCGGCCGCTCCACACGCGGCGACGTATCCAAGATCGCGTTCAACGCCGCCGCCGATTAACCACACCTCCCCGCCTCATCCACTAGCTTGAGATAAACATTTGCACCGCGGAGAACGCCGAGATCGCTGAGTCTTTTTTCTCTCAGCGCTCTCAGCGGACTCTGCGGTGAAGCCTTGAGACGAAAATTGCACCGCGGAGAGCAGATCGCTGAGTTTTTCTCTGCCTTCTGCCTACTGCCTTCTGCCTACTGCCTTCTCCGCGGTAAATCCTTGAACGGGACTATCTTCAAACCGGCTGGCCCAGCGTGTCCGCAACATCTTTCAACTGATCGGGAATGGGAATATCCTGCGGACACTTGGACAGGCATTCGCCGCACTCGGTGCAGGCGTCGGCCTTCAAGCCGTGGATGATCCCACCGCCGACCCACGGCACCCAGTTGCCGTCCTTGCCGAGCCTGGCGTAGGCTTCGCGCGCCTGATCTTCCATGCCCCACACGCGGAACCAGTTCATGTAACGGAAGTTTTCAGCAATATTGACATTGTTCGGGCAGGGCATGCAGTATTCACAGCCGGTGCAGTAGAGGTCGGCCAATTTCTGGTTCTTCTCCATCAGGGCATGCACCGCGGCGCGCTCCTGATCATCGAGCGAATCCAGCCGGCTGGCCGCCGCCGCGTTTTCCTCCACCTGCTCCATCGTATTCATGCCTGAACACGCCACCGTGACCGCAGGGTTGTTCCAGACAAAACGCAGGGCCACTTCGGGGGTCTTGACCTCCAGCGCGCCTTCCGTATCCACCAGCGTCCCTTGCGGCAGCGCCAGGCGTCCGCCGGCGACCGGCCCCATAATCGAGACGCCCATGCCCCTGGCCGCGGCGCGGGCAATGGCTGGCTCGGTGTGCCGGTCGAGGTAGTTGTACTGCACCAACATGCCGGCAAATTCGCCCGTCTCCACCAATTTGGTAATATTCTCAGCGCTATCGTGGCTGGAAAAGCCAACATACCGCACCAGCCCTTCCGCCTGCGCCTTGCGCGCCGCTTCCAGCGCCATATTCGGGCGGGTCAGCAGCGTTTCGTAGACATTCCAGCGCAAGCCGTGGAAGAGAATCATGTCAATCGTCGTCCCCAGGCGTTCCAGGCTCAAATCCAGCTTCCTGCGCCAGGTGGATCCCTGGGCATCTTCCTCAGAGCCGACCGGAATTTTGGTCACGAGAAACAGCTTGCTGCGGTCATAGCCTTGGATCGCGTAGCCGACGGCGACTTCGTTATTTCCTTTGCCGTAGCCGTGCGCCGTATCAATATAATTGATCCCCAGATCCAACCCGCGCCGCACGAGGGGGGCGGAGCGTTCGGGATCGGTTTTTCCATCATCGCCAGGTAAACGCATCGCGCCAAAGCCGAGAATCGAGGCGCGAAAACCTGTTTGTCCATAAAGTTTGGTTTGCATCGTCAACTTCCTATGTAAAAATATCCCCCTATTCTACCCGATGTCAGCGCATCCGCGGAGGAAGATGCCCGCTGATCTCAGGCGCGCTGAGCTTGTCGAAGCGTGGGCCGGCCGCAGGCATCCTGAGCCGGCCATAGGCATCCTGAGCTTGTCGAAGGACTGCCGAAGGCCGCAGGCATCCTGAGCTTGTCGAAGGACTGCGTGAGGAGCGGAAAGGGAAGCCCCTCGTCCAATAGAGCGAGGATCGGGCCGGCGATCCCTGGCATGAATGCTCAGGGCTAAGACAGCGCCGGATGAAATCCGGCTTCCCGATCCAGGCGCGCCGCGGCAGCTGGAAGGC
>CAIQJJ010000279.1 GCA_903872065.1 uncultured Anaerolineales bacterium
GATTTCCTCCAGCCGGTAATCCTGCCCCAGGCGGCCGGCGGCGGAGCGCCCCTGCCACTGGCCCAGGTTCGCCGCCTCATCCAGGCTGGTAGACAGGATGGTTTGCAAGCCGGCGCGGGCGCGGATCGCCTGGAGCATCTCGCACAGGCTGTCCAGGGCGATCACGATCTCCACGCCGGCGTCCCGCGCCTGGAATTCCACTTCTGGCGCTTTGTACTGCGGATTGATGGCGACAACGACCCCGCCGGCTTTCAAGATGGCGTAATAGGCCAGGATGAACTGCGGGATGTTGGGCAGCATCAGGCCGACGCGCCCGCCCTTTTGCAGTCCCAGGCGCTCCAGGCCGGCCGCCAGGCGGTTGACCAGGTCGCTCACCTGGCCGTAAGTGAGCGCCTGGCGGCGGAAAACGGTGCAGGCATGATTGGGGATGGCGCGGGCGGTCTCATCAAACAGATGAAACAGCGGCGCGGCGGGGTAGTCAATACTCGCCGGCACGCCGGGGTCATAGCGCTTCAACCAGGGACGCTCGTTGGTCATTGTACGGTCTCCTGTCTTAGAATCCGCCAGGCATCCTGAGCCTGTCGAAGGATCATGCCCGCGACTGAAACGTCAAAATGGTAAAAGACCAGCCGGGGAAAGTATGCCGGCAGCCCACCCCATCCCAGGGACGTTCCTCTTGCTGAGGGATCACCTGCTGCGGGGCAGCGGGCGTATTGCGGGCGTCGAGCGCGCCGGCCAGCCACTCGATCGACACCTGGCCGCCGCCAGCGCCCGGCTCAAGCTGAATGTGGGCCGGCTGCTCGTCCGCGCCCAGGTTGACAACCTTGACGACGACCGTCTTGCCGTCCTCGCTGCGCGTGGCGGTGACATCAAGCGCCGTGTTCTCACTGCCCAGGGCGCGAATGCACACCGGCTGGTAATGGCGGGCGATCATCTGCTGCGCGTAATACGGCGGCATGCCCCAGGCCTGCAGCGGAGTGTAGAAAAGCTGGCCCTGATCCCAGAAGTTGTCATTTTGCCCGTAGGCTTGCAAGCAGTTAGCGGCGCAGTCCAGCAGCACTTCGCCGGCCAGGCGTTCGACCACGTTGAGGTTGTGGGCGTGGCCCAGGGCGCGCTGCAAATCATGGCGCACGCCGTTTTCTTCCAGGATGCAGAACTGCACCTGGTTTTGCGGATCGATGGCGTTGATCAGGGCGCGCAGGCGCGGGATGAACTCCGCGATCTGCTCGGCGTCGCCCAGGTTGTCGCCGCCGACATGCACATCCCACAGGACGCGCCGCCCGTGGACAATGTGAAGCAGTTCCTCGAGCGGAGCGCGATTCTCGCTCCACTCCAGCTCGCGGGGGTGGTACAGCCAGGGCGCGACAATCACCGTCAGGTCGGGGTCTTTGGCGGTGACGGCCTGGAAAATGGCGCGGAACAAGGCTGGGTAGTCGCGGCGGATGAGGCGGCGTCCATCGGGCAGCAGGGTGCATTCTTCGTTGCCGATCTGCAGATAGCGGACGCCGAAGGGCGTCGGGTGGCCGTCGGCGGCGCGGCGCTGCCCCCAGGTCGTCTCAGGGCCGCCGTTCAGGTATTCAACCAGGTCGGCGGCATCCTCGGGGAGTTCTGAGGGGCTGATCGCCGGCACGCACAAGAAGCCGGCCGCCTCGCAGTAGGCGACAAAATCGGGGATGCCGAAGCCGTTGGTGTTGTAGGGATAAAAAGTACCCAGGTAGGGCGGGCGATCAGGGCGCGGGCCGATCATTTTCTTCCAGCGATAGCCTGAGCCTGGGCAGCGCGTTTCATGCTCCCAATCAGTGTTGATCATGTATCCGCCGTAGCGCAGCACGGTCAGGCCCTCGTCCACCAGCCCCTGGCCGATGTCTTGGCGCACGGGCAGCGCGTGGAAGCGCCCCCACGCGCCGGGTTGGAGCAGGACGTAATCCAGCCAGACCGCCCCTGGCCGGCGCAGCTTGATGGCAAAGCGCGCCTGGGGGTCGCTGGCGGACGGGGTCAGGGTGAACTCCAGCCTCTGCCAGGTGGAATCGCCGCGCACGGTGAGCGTTTCTTCGGCGTAGATGCGGTCACCCGAGCGGCTCTCCAGGGCGACGGTCAAGAGGACGTCCGCCTCGGCCAGTGCGACCAGCGCGCCCTCGTAGGGCTGGCCGCCGGCCAGGTTCAACCCCCAGCGGTTGAGGCCCTGGTTCTCAATGCCCACTTCGCCCGCGTCGAGGCCAATGCCGGTATCCAGAAAGGCGATTTTTTGGCTCTGCCGCCCACGGCGGACGCGCAAGACGCTGGTTTGAAACTCTCCCCTGGCCGGGCCGCGGCGGAAGGGCTGCCAGGAGCAAACTTCGCTGCGATCGCGCAGGTAGGTGCGTTCGGCGCGGCAGCTAAGCGTCCCGCACAGGCCGGCAAACTCCGGCTGCAGGCGCTCGTCAATCTGCATCGGGGCTTCTTCAAAGCTTTCGCCAAAGATCATCTGGCTGTAGATGCCACCGTAGATTTCGTGGTTGACATCTTCGATGCAGGCGCCGGTCAGGTAGCGGCTGATTGGGCCAAGCGGCTGGTCGGGCAAAATGCGAAGGGTAATTGGTTCGGGCATAAGGTTTCCTTTTATTGGAGGGGTTTGTACAGGCTGCCACGCCAGGATTGGAGATCGTCTCCATCCACCGCCTGGCGCAGGTGGAACCAATC
Organism: uncultured Anaerolineales bacterium; assembly: GCA_903872065.1. Classification (GTDB taxonomy): domain Bacteria; phylum Chloroflexota; class Anaerolineae; order Anaerolineales; family UBA4823; genus CAIQJJ01. The sequence continues at coordinate 2,680 of CAIQJJ010000279.1, forward strand.
CTCCTGCTTGAGCCAGACCAGGAGCCAATCGCCGGCGGGCGACGCGTCCTGTGAACGGGATCGATCCCGTTCCAGGGGGCGGTTATCCCAGGCGTAGTAGGGGATGGCGAGCAGGTCGCTGCCAGCGGCGTCCTGGGTGCGCAGGATGACAACGCCGTCCAGCAGATCGGGGCGGTAGTCGGCCTGGATTTGAGCGGCGGCAGGCAGCGTCGGTTCAAAGGCCAGATTATCCACGCCCTCCAGGCAGTAGATGAGCGGCCCGCGCTGGAGCGCCGTCCGCTCGCGCGTCGCCTGGACGTAGGGATGCGAGATCATGCGCTGCGGCGGCATGGCCAGTTCCAGTTCGACCACAGCGCCGGCCTGCCAGGGACGGCGAAGGGAAAGGTAGCCATTGACGGGCTGGATCGCCTGCGCCTCGCCGTTGACTTTCACCGTGAAGCTCTCGCACCAGGCCGGCAGGCGCAGGTGTAAGCTGCCCTCGCCGTTCTCCTGGGGAGCGGCCTGCTCATCCCCCGGCGGTGGGGTCGCGTTGGAGAGGATAGGGTTGAGGGTGAGGCGCACCGCCCCATCCCACGGATAATTGGTCTGCATGACGATCTCGATGTCGCCGCCGGGCCAAATGATCCGGGCGCGGCTGCCAATATACAGATTGACAAAGATGTCACGCCCATCCTGGGCGTAGATCAGGCCGGGCATTTCAGCGAACAGCTTGAGCAGCATCGGCGGGCAGCACGGGCAGGCATGCCACTCCCAGCGGTGCTGCGCGCCCTGGCTGCGCAGAGGGTTTTCATACGAGTAGCACACGCCGTTCAGCGAGACGCCGGCCAGCACATTGTTATAGGCGACCCGCTCATACACATCCATATATTCACCCCCGCCGAAAGCCTGGTTCATCTGGCTGGCCCAAAAGCCCAGGCCGACGCCGGCGCAGGTCTCGATATAGCCCTGGTCGGGCAGGTAATAGCCATAGCCAAAGCCCTCGTACTCCTTGATCGGCCCGACGCCGCCGGTGATGAACATCTTGCGTTCGACCACATCCTGCCACAAGCGCCTGGCCGCGGCGTAATATTTCGCCTCGCCGGTCTCAGCCGCCAGCCGCGCCAGGCCGGTGTAGAGCAGGGTGGCGCGCACCGAGTGGCCGACCGCCTCGTCCTGCTCGAAGAGGGAGCGGTGATCCTGGGCGTATTCCGAAAAACTGACCCGCCCCTGGTGATTGCCGCGCTGTTCGATCCAGAACCGCGCCAGGTCTAAAAACTGCTGCGGCGCGTCCACCGCCAGCTTGCCGGCCAACGCCGGCTCCTCGCGCAGCAGGCAGTAGAGTTTGATCAGCGCTTCCTCAGGCAAAGAGTGCGACGGGACGACATTATGCCTGGGGGCCGGGCCGATATACGCACAAAGATAATTGGCAAAACGGACGGCCAACGCCAGCAGGCTGGTCTTGCCGGTGGCGCGGTAGTGATGCACGCCGGCCTCCACCAGGCAACCGGCATCATATTCCTCGTGCGTCCACAACTGATCGCTGCCGCCGGCCCCCCAGCGCTGCGTGGGGCGCATCAAAGCGACGAAGGTGTTAATGTAGCCATCCGGGTCGGCGGCCTGGGCGGCGGCAATGCGCTCAATAAAACCGTCCAGGCGCGCCTCCAGGGCGGCGTCGGGCGCGGCCGCCAGGAAATCGGAGGCGGCGCGCAGGCTTTCATAGAC
>CAIQJJ010000280.1 GCA_903872065.1 uncultured Anaerolineales bacterium
CCCCGCATCAGGAAAGTAAACCCCATGGAGGCGCGGATGAACCAGCTTGCCTCCCAGGGGGGGGTCTACGCCAAGCAAGTTAAGGAAATGATCGCCATCTATAACAAGAAGTTTGGCCTGGACAAACCTCTCGTGGAGCAGTACTTGACCTACTGGCAAGACCTGCTCAATCTTAATCTAGGCAATTCCCTGGCCTATTACCCGCAGACAGCCCTGGATATGATCGCCCGCTCCGCGCCGTGGACGATCGGCCTCCTGACCGTTTCCACCCTCATTGCTTTCACCCTCGGCACGCTCTTGGGCGCATTGATGGCCTGGCCCAAGACCAGCCGCATTGCCCTTGGGTTATCGCCGTTGTTCATGACTCTATCGGCCATTCCGTATTACCTGGTGGGTATGCTTCTCGTCTATGTGGTGGCCATGGGCTGGCGATTGCTGCCAGTCGGCGGGGCCTACACCTCCGGCGCTACCCTGACCTGGAGTTGGAAGATGGCGCTGGACATTGCTCGTCATGCCATTTTGCCAGCCGCCTCGATCGTTCTGAGCGGGATTGGCTCCTGGGGGCTGGGTATGCGCGCCATGATGACCACCACGCTGGGCGAAGATTATATTCACATGGCGGAGGCCAAAGGCCTGTCGCCCCAGACCATCTTCAGGGACTATGCGCTGCGCAATGCGCTGCTGCCTCAGGTGACCTCTCTGGCTATATCCCTGGCTACGGTGATGTCAGGCGCAGTGCTGGTGGAGGTGATCTTTGGCTATCCGGGTGTGGGAAACCTCCTCTTCAAATCCATCGCCGGGAATGACTACTTTGTCATCCAGGGGATCACACTGTTCATCATCCTGTCAATCGGCGTTGTGTTATTGGTGCTGGATCTGCTGTACCCGCTCATTGACCCGCGTATCAGGTATAGAAAAGGTTAGGTAATATGATAGCCAGGAATGGAAACGAGTTTCTCAGAGCGCTAGGTCGCAATCCCTTGCTGGTTGCGGGCATCACCCTGGTTACGCTGGTCTCCCTTTTCGGCCTGGTGGGTCGTCTGTTCGTGCCAGTGGAAATGTCAGAGGTGGGCGCTGCCCGCCCAGCCAAGCCGCCTTCGGCCGAACATCTGCTGGGAACCGATCAGCAGGGCCGGGATGTACTCGCCGATATTATTTACGGAACGCCGACATCCCTGGAGATTGGTGTGATCGCCGGCGTGATCGGCGTGACAGTGGGGGCTCTCATGGGCCTGATCGCCGGTTATGCTGGAGGCATCGTTGATGCGGTGATCCAGATTGTTGTGGATATCCTGCTGACGATACCGAGTCTTATGATCCTGATCATCGTCGCCTCCATGCTGGGCGCTGTCTCGGTCGAGGCGATGGCTCTCATCATCGCCGCGCTGGCCTGGATGTGGCCAGCGCGGGCAGTCCGGGCGCAGGTACTCACCGTTCGCGAGCGAATGTATATCCAGTTAGCCAGGTTCAACGGCGCCAGCGACTTGAAGATCATTATCGGGGAACTGCTGCCGAATCTGATGCCATACCTGGCAGCTAACCTGGTCGGCGCGATTTCCGGAGCGATCCTCGCCTCGGTGGGACTCTCGACGCTCGGGCTAGGGCCAATGACCAGGCCATCGTTGGGCTTGACCTTTTACTGGGCCATAACCTACGGCGCCTTGATCCGCCAGATGTGGTGGTGGTTCATGCCGCCCATTGTTATCATTGTCATCCTCTTCCTGGGGTTGTTCCTGCTGAGCCAGGGCCTGGACGCGATCGCAAACCCCAGGCTCCAGACCAAAGTGTGATTCCAGGAACCTGCGCCGGCCAGCCCTGGCTCAGGTCTGGCGATCCAACTCATCTCACAGAGGTGCTGTTTGAACTCGAACATCCTTCAGGTCCGCGACCTTCGGGTGATTTACTATACCCGTCAGGGTGCACTGCGGGCGGTCAACGATATATCCTTTGATCTGCAGGTCGGAGAGCGCCTTGGCCTGGTCGGTGAGTCCGGCTCCGGCAAGTCGACCACAGCGCAAGCGCTGATGCGCCTGATCAAGCCGCCCGGGAAAATCGAGAGCGGCCAGGTGCTGCTCAATGATCTCTCCCTCCTTGGCTTGTCCGATGAGCGAATGCGCCAGGTCCGGCTGGCCGAAATCGCGCTGGTCTCCCAGGGGGCGATGAACTCTCTAAACCCGGTGGCGCGGGTGCGGGGGCAGATTGAGGACGCGCTTCGCGATCACGGTGTGAAGCTGAATCGGCGAGAACGAGCTGAGTGGATTGGCGAATTACTGCAGCGCGTCGGTCTCCCCCAAACCGCGGCGGATATGTACCCTCACGAGCTGAGCGGTGGAATGAAGCAGCGCGTCTGCATTGCCATCGCCATCTGTTTAAAGCCGAAGGTCATCATTGCCGATGAGCCCACGAGCGCCCTTGATGTCGTGGTTCAGCGTCAAGTAATGGAGACTCTGGAGACCCTCCGGGCAGAACTGGGCGCGTCGGTCATCCTTATCGGGCACGATATGGGGCTGATGGCCCAGACCGTCGCTCGCGTCGGGGTGATGTATGCCGGCGACCTCGTCGAAATGGGCGGCGTTGAGGATCTTTTCAGTGAGCCCTTGCATCCATATACCAGGCTGCTCATGGCCAGCCTGCCTTCTCTTGAACAAAAGGAAGCCGCAAGGGGCATCCCCGGGTTGGCGCCATCGCTGCTCAACAGACCGGAGGGGTGTCCGTTTCATCCCCGCTGCCCAGAGGCGCTCGACCGCTGCCTGGTGGTGGAGCCGAAGCTGCAGACCGTGCGGCCAAACCGCTCTGTCGCCTGCCATCTGCACGGGGCTCTATCGGCCGCTAGGGAGGCATCATGACTGCTCTGATCGAAGCCCGGCATCTAACCAAAGTATTTGGTGAGGGTTTCTTCCGTCGCAGCAATCCCCTGGTTGCGCTGGATGATCTGTCACTCACCATCGAGGAAGCGCCGCCCGCGATCACCACCATTGTGGGCGAGAGCGGCAGCGGCAAGACGACCTTTGCCCGCCTTATCCTCGGCCTCACCACACCGACCCATGGCCAGGTTTGCTATCGAGGGGTTGACCTGCGTCAACTGGACCGGAACCAGCGTCGCCAGTTCTTGCGCGAGGTCCAGGTGATCTTCCAGGATCCCTACGAGGTCTACAACCCATTCTATCGGGTAGACCATGTACTCCAGGAGGCTATCTCAAACTTTGGCCTGGCTAAAACAAAGGCGCAGGGCCAGAATCTCATCGTGGAGGCGCTCGTTTCCGTCGGCCTTCGTCCGGAGGAGACGTTGGGGCGCTACCCGCACCAGCTCAGCGGCGGCCAGCGGCAGCGGGTGATGGTGGCGCGCGCCCTTCTCCTGCGTCCGCGGTTGATCATTGCCGACGAGCCGGTGTCAATGATTGACGCCTCCTTACGCGCCACCGTCATTGATAGCCTGAAGGCCCTGAACCGCCAGTTCGGCATATCGCTTATTTACATCACCCACGATCTCACCACAGCGTATCAGATGAGTGAGAACATTGTTGTTCTGTATCGGGGAGCAGTCGCCGAAGTCGGAGATGTCGAGTGGGTGGTTAAGAAGCCTGAGCATCCCTACACGCGCTTACTGATCGGATCCATCCCGCAGCCGGATCCAAAGCACCCCTGGGAGCGCAAGGAGAAGCTCTCCGACACGACCGGCAACGGTAGGTTGGAACGGCAGGGCTGCCACTTCGCCGATCGCTGCCCGAACGTGATGCCGATGTGCCGCCAGAAACCTCCCCCCCTCTACCAGACGGCCCCACACCGGGCTACAGCTTGTTATCTCTACCGCGACTCACCGGCAGCCGCGTCGGAGAAGCTCAATGATGTTTTTGCGCCGCCTCGCTGAGGTCCGCAGGTCAGCCCTGAACCCGGAGGACTGCAGAGAGGCCACGTCTAAAGGAGGTGGTAAAGACAGTTCTGTAAGCAGGAGCAACTGGCGCCCAAGTTCTTGGGCATCAACAATGTATTTGTTCATGATGATGAGGAGGCAGAAAAATGAGTAAAGAGACCGAACCAGTAGTACGGACCATGAGCCGCCGGGAATTCCTGCGGTTGGTCGGATTGGTGGCGGCGGCCAGTGGCGCTGCCTTGTTTGCCGGCTGCAGCCCGGCGACCACACCGGCGCCTCAGGTAGAGGCCCCGACCGCGACGACAGCCGCGGCAAAACCCCCAACAGATGCCCCTGCCGCCGAAGCTCCGGCGCCCGCAGGCGGCCCAAAGCAAGATGTCGCCCGGCAGGACACCCTTATCCATTATGGCGGCGACACGGAAGTCCTCGAGCCGACGAACTTCAACCCATATTCACTCGGCGGGCTGGGACGGATTCGCGGGGCGCTGAACAAGACGATCTTTGAGTTCCTCTATTACTACAACCACAACGACGGAGCAGAGATTCCATGGCTGGCAGACAGCTACAAGGTGTCCGACGACAGCGCGAGTGTCGCCGTCACCCTTCGCATGGGAGTGACCTGGTCCGACGGCAAATCTTTCACTGCCAATGATGTCAAGTTCACCCTGGAAAAGCTCCGCGATACCCCGGAATTGGCGTTCGCCTCGGATATGAAGGAGTGGGTGAAAGACGTCACGGTCAGTGATGATTTACACTTTACGATCAACCTGAACAAGCCAAATCCCCGCTTCTTCTACTTCTACTTTGTCGAGAACTCGGAGATTCACATCCCGATCCTGCCCAAGCATATCTGGGATGGTCAGGACTGGACCCAGTTCCAGAACTATGACCTGGCGAAGGGCTGGCCGGTGGGCACCGGGCCTTTCAAGCTGGTCGAGGCGAGTCCGCAGGGCCAGTTCTTTGACCGCGATGACAACTGGTGGGGTGTCAAGACCGGCTTCCAGAAACCGTCCAAGGTCAAGCGCCAGGCGTTCCTCCCGCTGGGCGCCAGCGCCGCGCAGATCGCTCACATGATCAGCAACGAGGTTGATGTTGACATAACCATGCAGCCCGGCGAGTTTGTTGCAGCGACCTCCCAGAACCCAGAACTCAAGACCTGGAATGAGCAAGGGCCAGCCTGGGGCGCCCCCGACGCCTGTTTGTTCACGCTGGGTCTCAACACGAAGTGGGGCCCCATGTCCGACGTGCACGTGCGCCGGGCCGTTCAGGCAGCCCTCAACCGGCAGCAGATCGTGGACCTGGCCTACGAAGGATCAACCGTCCCGTTGGTGCTGCCCTTCTCGACCTATGGCGGACTCGAGCCGTACCGGAAGCTGTGCGATGACCTGGTCGAAAAATACAAGCCGGATAATCAAGACCAGAAACTGGTCGAGACGGAAATGCAAACAGCCGGCTACCAGAAGGACGGCGATGGCTTTTGGGCCAAGGACGGCACGAGGATGCAGCCTGTGTTCCACTGCGCCTGCTGGCTCGGCCCGCTGGCCCCGGTCATCGAAAAACAACTCCGCGATGCGGGCTTTGATGTCACAGCCAAGCTCACCCCCACTGACTGTAACCCGTTCTTCCAGGCGGTGCAGCAGGGCATGGCCGATATCTGGATCATCGTACACTGTGGAAGCAGCCGCGAGCCCTGGGGCACGCTCCAGCACTACCACTCCAAGTTTAATTCGCCGGAGCAGGGCAAGACGGATCCCTATATTTGGGCTAACAGCCAGTACAGCAACCCAGAGTACGACGCCCTGATCGATCAGTTGGACAAGATCTTGCCCTCGCCGACGGACAAGACGTATACGGATCTGGTCCGCCAGTGCGTCGAGATCTATCTCCGCGACGTAGTTGAGATCACGTTGTCTGAGGAGCGGTGGGTGCGTGTCTACAACAATCACTATTGGAAGGGCTGGCCGAGCGCATCCAATCCGTATGTCGCGCCTTATGCCCTCTGGGCGGCGATCATGCTTGCAGTGCTCAGGATCGAGCCTACGGGTGCAGCGTAACCCAGGTCAAGCCAGTATCCAGGCCTAGTCGCTGATCCGGGCGTCTTCAATGCGCCCGGATCAGCAATCTCGCCAGTCGCCGGTTGCGGCGACTGGCGGTGGAATAGACGAACTGCTTTTGAGGTTTATTGATGCCAGTAACCCGTAGGATCGTGGTCGGGCTTGTCATTGCTGCCCTGGTGATTGCCGTGGCAGCATTTCGGCTTGCGTCGGCGAATCAGACGCCATCAGGTTCAAGCAGCCAGGCTCTGTCGCCCGTCTTCGGGACGCCGGCTCTCCAGCAGCCCGGCAATACCGTGTGGGGTAGAGTTCCCTACTGCTCCTGCAATGTTGGCTCTGCGACAGCCAGCGTCGCTGGCGCGCTGGAGGATGCCAACCTGGTCGTGGCTCTGGAAGAGTTGAGCCCCAAAGATGGCTGGCTGTACTTTGCGGCGACCTTTGATCCCCATACCACCACCAGGGATCAGGTGGGCGCCGTCCTCATGACAAGCGGCGCTCAGGTGGTCGAAGGGCCGCCCTGAATCATATCCCCAGGCGGCCCCACCCTAACTGGCGGGATTGCCCGGGGGACAATTGCAGGCCTCCATTGACGGGATTGAGAGGCGGTGATACAATTTTGCTACTTACTAATCGTTTAGTAAGTAAATAGATTGTATCACATGGAGGCTTCACTATGGACGAGACCAAACGCAAACAAATTCTGATTATTCTGTTCGTCGGGGTATTGATGGGCGCTTTAGATGTGGCCATTATCGGGCCGGCCATGCCCTCGATCCGCCAGCAGCTTCAGTTGGACGAGCGGCAAGGGGCCTGGATTTTTAGCATTTACATTTTATTCAATCTGATCAGTACCCCGCTCATGGCGCGGCTTTCAGACCTGTGGGGACGGCGCGCCATCTATGTGCTGGATGTCACCCTCTTCGGTCTCGGCTCGCTGCTGGCAGCCCTCTCGCCGAGCTTTGCCTGGCTGCTCGTTGGGCGCGCCTTGCAAGGCGCCGGCGCGGGCGGGGTGGTGCCGGTGGCCGGCACGGTGATCGGCGACACGTTCCCGCCAGAGAAGCGCGGCGGGGCCCTGGGCTTGATTGGAGCGGTCTTTGGGATTGCCTTTTTGATTGGGCCGTTTATCTCTGGGCCGGTGGTCAAGTTCTTCGGCTGGCGCTGGTTGTTCTACATCAATCTGCCTATCGCGGTGCTGGTGATTTTCTTCTCGCTGCGCCTGCTGCCGACGACGCGCACCGCCAAAGCCTCCGACTTCGATTGGGCCGGGATTGCCATCCTGGGCGGGATGTTGGCCTGCCTGTCTTACGGCGTCAATCAATTGGATAAGACTGACCTGGCGGGTTCTTTTGCCAGTCCGAACGTCTATCTTTTCCTGCTGGCGGCGGTCGTGCTGTTGGTCATCTTGGTGTGGGTTGAAAGGCGCGCTGCTGTTCCGGCTCTGCCCCCGACCCTCTTCAACCGGCGGCAGTTGGTGCTGGCCTACATCCTCTCGGCAGGGGCCGGCATTGGCGAGGTGAGTATGGTCTTTGTGCCGGAAATGGTACGCAGCAGCTTGAATATCGCTGACCCGGCGGTGGCCGGAATGATGATGCTGCCGGTGATTCTGGCGATGGCGGTCGGTTCTCCGCTGGCGGGGCGTTTTCTCGACAAATTCGGTTCCAAAACGGTCATCCTGACCGGCTCGATGGTGATGACCGCCGGCATGATTTTAATGAGCATCTTCTCAACAAACCTGATTGGGTTTATCATTACCAGCCTCTTGATCGGCGTCGGTTTGTCGGCTTTGCTGGGCGCGCCGATCCGCTATATTATGTTGAACGAAGCCAGCCAGGCCGAACGCTCTGTGGCCCAGGGCGTGGCGCTCATGTTCATCAGCATCGGCCAAATCTTGAGCAGCGTTTTGATCGGCGCGATTGCCAGCGGCGGCGATTACGCCAGCGCCTTTTTGGTGGTTGGCTGCATCGGCGTGATCCTGGTCGTACTGGCGGCCATGCTCAAGAATCGCAGCGCAGAGATTTCCACCCGCCAGGCGGTCGAAGCGCCGGCGGCAGGTTAAGCGACGGAAAACCGGACGGAGGATTGGTGATGAAGGAACGCATTCTGCAGGAAGCAACCCGACTTTTCACGGAGCGTGGCTATCGCGGCGTCGCGCTGCGCGAATTGGCGGAGATCTGCGGAGTGACGCAAGCGGCGTTTTACTACCATTTTCGCAACAAAGAAGCCATTCTGCTGGCGATTTTGGAGACCTACCTGGAAGAGACCGGCGCAGACATTGATGCGATCCGGTCTCAGGGTGGGAGCGCCGCCGCCCAACTGCGTCGGATTGTGCAGGCTTTGTTCCGCCAGCGCCCCGATCAACGCGCCGTGATCCGCCTGGCGATGCAAGAGAGCAACCATCTTGAGCCGGAGGCGCGGCGCAAATTTGCCGATCTGTATTTTCAGCGTTTTACCGGCCAAATCGAGGCCCTGCTGCGCCAGGGGATAGCCCAGGGCGAATTTCGTTCGTTGGATTCGGAAATGTATACCTGGATGCTGTTGGGGATGATTTTTCCCTTTGTCACGCGCGGGATGCGGGAAAATGAGAGCGGCTTCGATGGCCTGGAAACGGCCCAGGCCATCATGGACACATTTTTGTGGGGGATTGATGTTTCAGAAGAAGAGGAAATCCTATGACATCCATTTCCTTAAAAGAGCGCGCTGAGGCGCTGGGCGTAGATTTCTTTGGCGTGGCCGACCTGAGTGCGGCGCACGACTTCATTTTGGCGCAGGGTGGGCCTGAGATCGCCGCCTACCCGCGGGCGATTTCGGTGGGCATCGCCCTGCTCAACCCGATTGTAGACCAACTGCCGCGCCGCGCCGAACGGGCGGTGGCCATCGAGTACCGCAGCCACGCCTATGATGTGGTCAATGACCGGCTGGATTTCGTCACCTCGCGCTTGAGCAGCGCTTTGCAGCGCGCCGGCTTTCGCGCCCTGCCCATCCCGGTCTCCAAGACGGTCGATCGTGAGCGCATCTGCGCCAGTTTTTCGCACAAGCTGGCGGCGCATCTGGCCGGCGTGGGTTGGATCGGCAAGAACTGCCTGTTGATCACGCCGCAAAACGGCCCGCGCTTGCGCCTGGCGACGGTTTTGACCGACGCGCCGCTGGATCCGACCGGCGCGCCGGGCCGCGAACGCTGTGGGGATTGTGTTAAATGTGTGGAGATTTGCCCGGTGCAGGCGTTTTCGGGGCGTTTCTTTCAGGAAGATGAGCCGCGCCAGGCGCGCTTCGATGCGGCCAAATGCGAACGTTATTTTGACGCCCTGCGCCAGAAAGACCCCGAAACGGCGGTGTGCGGTTTGTGTTTATACGTATGTCCCTACGG
>CAIQJJ010000281.1 GCA_903872065.1 uncultured Anaerolineales bacterium
ACCCCCGCCCCTTGTCCCGGCCAGGCGCTCCTGCCGGACGCCAGCCAACCGCTGGCGCTGGTTCTTGCCTCGCCCCTGCCCGTTGGACGGTATGATCTGCTCGAATTTGCCATCCACAGCAGCCGGCCGGCGCAGAATCCTTACGACCCGGCCGAGATTGACCTCTTGCTGAATGTCACCGCGCCGGATGGGGGGCAGTTCTCTGTGCCGGCCTTCTGGACGCAGCCCTTCGACGCCGTCACCGCCTCCCCCTGCGGCCAGGCCGGCTGGCGGGCGCGCCTGACCCCCACCCAGCCCGGCGCTTGGACGGTGCAGGCGGAGATCGCCGGCCAGAACCTGCTCAGCCAGCCCTTGACCGTCGCCGTGGCGGACTCTGAGGGCCGCGGGTTTGTGCGCCTGAACTCGGCCAACAACCGCTATTTCGCCTTCGATAACGGCGAGACCTTCTTCCCGGTTGGCTTGAACATCGGTTGGTGGCAGGCCGCCCCGCTGGAGGATTATGCGCGCTGGATGGATCAATTGCAGGCCAACGGCGGCACGCTGATCCGCGTCTGGATGGCCTCCTGGTCGTTTGCGATTGAGTGGAATGACACCCCCCTGGGCAATTACGATCATCGCCAATACCAGGCCTGGCTGCTGGACCAGCTTTTCGAGATGGCGCACCAGCGCGGCATCTACATCGAACTGGTGCTGCTCAACCACGGCGCATTTAGCGACACCGTCAACCCCGAATGGCAGAACAACCCCTATAATGTCGCCCTGGGTGGGCCATTGGACTCCCCGTCCAAGTTTGCCACGGACGAAACCGCCCGCCAGTTGTTTAAGCGCCGCTTGCGCTACATCGCCGCCCGTTGGGGCTATTCGCCGCAGTTGTTCGCCTGGGAATGGTGGAACGAGGTCAATTGGACGCCGATCGCGAAGGATGATTTGCAAGCCTGGGTGGTCGAAATGACCCAGGTGATGCGCCAGTACGACCCCTATCGCCACCTGATCAGCATCAGCTACGCCTCCAACCCGGCCTCGGCGGTGCTTTCGCTGCCGGAAATTGACTTCTTACAGCATCACGAGTACAGCAACCTTGACCCCATGACGGAATTCCCTGGCCTGTTCCAGTGGGATCGGCAGATCGGCGGCCAAAAACCGGTGCTGTTTGCCGAGTTTGGCTACAGCGCCGCCATCGAAAACGCCGAGTCCTTCGATCAGACCGGCCTCCACCTGCACAACGGCCTGTGGGCGGCGACCTTCAGCGGCTACGCCAGCCCGGCCATGTATTGGTGGTGGGATACCTACATTGACCCGCTCAACCTGTGGCCGCAGTTCAACGGACTGACCACCTTTTTGCAGGGCGAAGACCTGGCGACCCTGACCCCGTTAGGGCCGGGAAAAATCCGCCTCTCCGACAAGAGCGCCTCCCTGATGGCGTTGTACAACGAAGAACACCTGTTAGCCTGGCTGCGTCACGTGGATTACCAGGCCCAGCAGGTCGAAGCCTTGCGCGACGCCGACATCCGCCAGCACAAAACCCCCGCCGCCGAATGGCGTTTGCAGCTTCCTCCTCTGGCCAACCTGACCTTAACTACCAGCGCCTTGCAAGACGGCGACTACCTGGCCAATGGTACGACCCGACCACTGCGACCTGGCTCTCCACCAGCGAAGTCGCCGTCCAGGGCGGCGTCTTAACCCTCCCCGTCCCCGACATCGCCGCCGACCTGGCCCTTAAAGTCACCAAGCGCTAACCCCCTCTCCAGGCCTGTTGAAGCGCTTCGACAAGTTCAGCGCGCTTGTGCAGGAGGCATCCAGGCGTCAGGCATCCTGAGCTTGTCGAAGGATGACGCTTCGACAAGCTCAGCGCGCCTGATCGCGGCAAATCCTACAGCATCTTGCGAGAAGCGCGCCGCCCCCTCTCCAACGGTGATCTTCCGTTGGGGAGGGCAGCGGTACAAACCACCGCCAGGGTGGGGTGGTGGGGTACTACCACACGTACAACTTCGCCGGCTTCAACCTCACCACCATATTCTCCGGATCGCGCTTCCAGGACTGCGGTTCCGCCGCCTGCGCCCCCTCCTCCCCCAAATAGCGCACATAAATGCGCTGCGACATCTCCTCCACCACCTCGCGCGGCTCAGTGATGATCTCCGCCGTCCCTTCCAGCAGCACCGCTTGCAGCTTACTCTCCTTCAGATTGGCCGGCTCCACCAACACCGCGCACTTCGGATTGGCGATCAGCTCGCGAAACTTGCGCGTACTGCGGAAACCACTGAACCAGACCGCCTCGCCATCCCACAAATACCAGACCAGCGTAATATGCGGCTGATTCGTCTTCGGATTAACACTGCCAATATGCGCCAGCAGCCCTGGCCGCCTCAGCAGCTCCTCAACCTGCGCTTTCTTTTCCTCATCCATCTTCCTCACTCCTTCTCACAACATAAAAGACCCTTACCCGAACATAAAAGACCCTTAGGGTTTCTGAAACCCTAAGGGTCTCATTTCTGCCTTCTGCCTACCCCTTCTTCTGCGGCTTCACCAGCCACGCGAACAACAGCGCAGAACTAAACCGCCCGATGGCCGAGCCTAAAAAGACCGAACGATAGCCCCACAGCATCACCATCCCGCCGCCGGTCGCGGCCCCAATCGAGAGCGCCACCGTGACCACCACCTGGAAGAGCGCCGAGTAGCGCGCCCGCTGCTCGACGGGCGTCATTTCGAGCAGCAAATTGAACGATGCCAGGCTGTAGACGCCCCACAGCGCCCCGCCCAGGATGTTGATCGGGATGATCTGCCAGTCGGCGTTGATGAAGACC
>CAIQJJ010000282.1 GCA_903872065.1 uncultured Anaerolineales bacterium
GGCAATGCGCTGATGTCCCAAAGACAACAAATGATCCATTAAGACCCTGAACCAATGCCGTCCATCAACTTCGACCGATGGGTAATCATAAGCATCGAGCGAGCGCTCCAGGGTGACAAAAGGGAATTGCGCTTGTGCAAGATACTGCACCCGCCAATCCATCAAGTGAATGTGATTGAGCACAATCCCGTCCACCTTACGACTGTGCGTCCAGCGTTCATAAGCCTGCCGTTCTGCCAGGCTGCCGGGAGGCGCAGTAGAAACAAGCAGATCGAAGCCGTGCGTTGAGGCTTCATCTCCTAACCCGGCAGTAAACTCGGCAAAGAATGGATCGGAAAAACGCGGCGTATCGGTTGGCAGAATGTATCCAATGGTATCTGAGCGTTTCCGTCGGAGTTGGCGAGCTGCCTGGTTGGGAACATAGCCCATCTCGTGTGCAGTTTTGATAATCAACTGGCGCGTTTCTTCAGCCACATCATCATAACCATCCAGGGCGCGTGAGACGGTTGTGGTAGATAACTTAAGGTGTTTGGCGACATCGCGGATTGTGATATTCATGAACTGCTCCGATCAAAAGTTCCCAAAACGTTTAAGGATACATTCATTGTACTCCGAAACGTTTTGGAATGCAAGTATATTTTCTTCTAATCTTCTAAACGAGAAAATTGCTTGCTGCATTATAAATCGAGTCTCCTGGTCTTTCAGGATTGACTCCCAAAACGTTTTGAGGTATAAAATTATCGTTTCCAAAACGTTTTGATAGATCGAGTTAAGCTTATCTCGATAACTCTACATAATGTTGTCTAAAGAGATCAATACGATGAATTTACACAAACGGGTCAGCTTTTTGACTGCAGAACGACGGCAAGAGGTGCTTGAAGAGCTTGAGCAGTCGGCTTCGCCCGGTTTCGATTATTTTTTGCTGGTAGTTCTTTCGTGCAGCATTGCGACATTCGGGTTGATTACCGACTCGGCTGCAGTGATTATCGGAGCAATGCTGGTAGCCCCTTTAATGTCTCCTATTCTGGGGCTATCATTGGCTTCCATCGCCGGGGAACGTGGCATGTTTCAAAGAGCGGTCGTAGCCTTGATCGAAGGGGTGCTACTCGCAATGGCGCTTTCGGCTTTTCTGGGTTGGATGGCGCGTTCTTTGCCATTTGATCTTCTACTCAATTTGCCTGGTGAAGTGCTGGCACGTACCCGTCCATCGCCATTTGATCTGGGCATCGCCCTGGCCGGTGGCGCGGCGGCAGCCTATGCTCTGGCGCAGCCGCGGCTTTCGGCTGCATTGCCAGGTGTAGCAATTGCTACCGCGCTGATGCCGCCAGTCTGCACGGTTGGCATTGGATTATCCTTGGGCAATACACAGGTAGCGCTAGGCGCTGGCTTGCTATTTGTAACTAACTTGAGCGCCATCTCATTTGCCGGGATTGTCGTGTTCGCTACGCTTGGCTTTCGTCCTCTGAACCTGGAAGATACCTGGCATCGCATTCCACGCACAGTCTTTGCTTCAGCCATATTGGTGTTGTTGACCGCTATTCCCTTAGTAGTGCTAACTCTACGAGTTGTGGACGAGACCCATCATTTACAAGAGATTCGTACGGCTGTTACTCTCGCATTGAACGAATTTCCGGATAGTCAATTGGTAGATGTGATCATTGATAGTTCAAACGGATCACTTGGTCTGCGCGTGACAGTGCGCACCTCACGCCAGCCAACCTATTCGCAGGTTGTCGAACTGCAAAAAGCAGTCGCTGCACAATTACAACAGGCAATCTCATTACAACTAATTATTATCCCAACA
>CAIQJJ010000283.1 GCA_903872065.1 uncultured Anaerolineales bacterium
CACTCTCCACTCTCCACTCTCCACTCCCCACTCTCCACTCCCCACATCCCACACTCCACACTCCACTCCCCACTCTCCACTCTCCACTCCCCACTCTCCACTTCCCACTCCCCACTTTCCTCCCCCAAGGCAACTCTAATGAAACTCCACAACGGTCTGATCGCGTTAGAATTTGATGATCACAACGGCTGCCTGCGCTCGTTGAAAGATTTGCGCAGCGGCTATGAGCACCTGGCGCGCCCGCAAGACGCCACGCTGTTCCGCCTGATCGCCCCCTCCGAAACCTGGCAAAGCCGCTACATGGATGCGCAGTTCCAGCAGGCCCATTTGGAACTGGACGGGACGCGCCTGAAGATAAGCTACGCTTCCCTCAAGACCGCGCCCGTCAACACGAAAGGCGAGTGTGACCTGCTGCCGGTGCGCGTGACCGTCACGGTGGATCTGCCGCCCGGATCGCCGGAGGCTTTCCTGGTGATGGAGATCGAGAACCACAGCCAGTCGCCGCTGGTCGAGGCCTGGTTCCCCAAGCTGGGCGGCTGGACAGGCGCCGCTGAAGCCAGGGCGGCCACTGAAGCCAGGGCGGGCGCGCCTGAGGGGGCGAACTTTGCCCCTCACCGCTTGACGCCCGGCTACCAGGGCTATTTCGACCAGCTTAATCCTTACGCCTCACCGTTGGGCGCGGACTGGACGACGTTCTTGCGCTGGGATAAACGCTGGTCGGTGCGCTACCCCTGGGCCACGTTCTTGCCCTGGTTGGATGTCTCCGGCGGCGGTCGCGGCCTGTGGCTGATAGACTACATGCAAGAAGCTTACATGGGCGGCTTTGCGGCGGAAAACGTCGCCGGCGGCGGCGATCTCAGCCTGACCTTCGGCTGGTTCTCGATTATTGAAGTCGCCGCGGCGAACGGGGCCGGAGCGGGAGCCGCAGGCCAGCGCTGGCAGTCGCAGCGCTTTGGGCTGGGCCTGCATCACAGCGACTGGCACGAGACGGCGCGCCATTACCGCCAGTGGCTCAAGACGTGGTGGCGTCCGGTCGAGCCGCCAGCCAGGCTGAAAAAGGCGCTCGGTATCCAGCAGGTCATCTTCAGCAATTTCGATGGCGAGCCGGTGCGTCCCTTCAGCCAACTGCCGGCGGTGGTGGAGGCGGGGCTGAAATATGGCATTACTGATGTGTGCATCTGGGACTATTTGATGCTAGGCACGTACGGGCGGACGAACCCCACCGAACAGACCAACTATCCCGCGGAGCAGTGGGAGGAACTGCGCCAGGCGCTGGCCGCCGCTCACCGACTGGGGGCGTCGGTCAGCATGCTGATCAACAACCGCCTGGTCTCGCCCACCTCGCATTTTTACAGGCGGCGCGGCAGCCCTGGTGTGATGCGCATGCGGGATGGCAGCCCCCGCCCGGAGCCGACCCCCGTTTCGGGGCGCAGCGCGGAGAGTACGCCGCAGTGGATGGGGCCGCAGGCGTTGGTGATGTGCCAGCGCTCGCAAGAGTTCCGCCGCGAGGTCAATTACCACCTGGAGCGCCTGATGGAGGTGGGCTTCGATGCCTTTTTCATTGACCAATCTTTTGAGATTTTGCCATGTTATGACGCCCATCACGGCCACACCCGCCCGGACGATACGCATCAGGCGGCGGTGGAATGGATCGGCGATTTTCGCCAGAAGCTGAAGCAGCGCTATCCCGAAGGCTACCTGATCGGCGAAATGCCAGATGTCTTCATGCCCCAGGTGATGGATCTGCTGTGGAATTGGAACTGGTTCCGCCGCAGCCCGGACATCATGGCCTATTCCATGCCGCTCCTATACAACGCCTGGGTGACGGATTGCAGCCTCGACTTTGCGCAGCAGGGTTTCTTGTACGGGCTGATGCTGATGTTTACGACGAACGGCCTGGAAGGGACGCTGGACGACGCGCCGCCGGCCTTCCGCAGCCTGGTGGGCAGGCTGGCCGGCCTGCGCGCCCAGACCGCTTACTGCACGGTGGGGGCGCAGTTCGAGGACTGCGACGCTTTGCGCTGCGAGGGCGGCGTGGCCAAACGCTATTCTTACGCCGGCGGGAGCGCCGTGATCCTGATCAATCCCTCCGACCAGGCGGCCCCGGCCCGCCTGCAAATCGAACCTCTGCCCGGCGCAGCGCCATTCGAGCGAGGGACTCTGACGCGCCTCTACCGCCTGGATGGGGAACAGCGGGAGATCTGCCTCGCCGGCGAGTCGCCAGCGTTGGAACTGACCCTGCAGCCGCGCGAGGCGCTGGTGTGGGATCTGCCCCAGGGAAAATGATCGCAAGGAAATTGTGAGGATATAAAAAATTATTTCCAGATAAAGAGTTCGATCCAGGTTACGCCAAGGATCAGTGAGATCAGCGTGATCACAAAAGCCGAGCGGGTAAATTCGGCAAAGGTCAGCTTGATCCCGCGCCGGGCGGCGGCCTCGGCGACGATCAAATTCGCCACCGAGCCAAGCAGCGTCAGGTTGCCGGCCAGGGTAGAGGTGGAAGCGAGCGTCAGCCAGGCCGCCTCCGGCTGCGCCAGGTTGGGGATCAGCGGCTTGAGCAGCAGCACCGCCGGGACGTTACTGACCAGGTTGGAGAGGATCACGGCGACAGCGGAAAAAGCCGCCACGCCGCTCTCCAGCCAGGGGCGCGCCAGGTCAAACAAGCGCGCCGAAAGGCCGCTCGATTCGATCGAGCCGCTGATGACAAACAGCGCGCCGAAGAAGAACAGGAGATCGGTGTCAATCGCGTCAAGGATCTTGGCCGGGTGGACGCGCCGCGTGAACATCAGGACGCAGCCGGCGATGAAGGCGGCCTGGGCCATTGGCACGCCAGCAGTAAAGGCGATCAGCAGGCCGGCAGAGACGAACAGGCTCTTATAAAGCAGCGGGCGAAAAACGCGCGCATCTGGAATCGGGAGCGGCTCGAAATGCCTGGAGCGAAATTCATCGCGGTAAAATAGAACCAGAATCAGCCAGATGCCGCCCAATCCGAGCAGAGCAATTGGCGTCAGAGCGGCAGCAAAGCGCAGGTAAGAGATGCCCGAGGCGACGCCGATGATCATGTTTTGCGGGTTGCCGGTCAGCGTAGCCACCGAGCCAATGTTGGCGGCGGTGGCCAGTGCAATCAGATAGGGGATCGGGTTGCGCCGGGCGTTGATTGTGATGTCCAGGATGAGGGGGGTCAAGATCAGGCAGATGGTGTCATTCAAGAACAAGGCGCTCAGCACACCGGCGACGACGATCTCCAGCGCCAGCAGCGAGCGCGGGCTGCGTGTGAAACGCAAAATGGCCGCCCCAGCCAGGCGGAAGAAGCCAGCCAATTGCAAGTTGGCGTTGATGATCATCATGCCAAAGAGCAGCACCAGCGTATCCAGGCTGAGAAAACCGCCGATCTGCTCGAAGTTGATCTGCCGGAAGGCGAGCAGCAACCCCACCCCCATCAGGGTGATGGTGGTGCGATTGGCGCGCAGGTAGGGCAGTTCACCCAGAGCAATGCCGGTGTAGGTGAGGAAGACAATGGCAAAAGTGATCCAGAGATTTATAGGTGTTTCCATAAGCCTATATTATACTTGCTCCAAACCAACCCTACTCATAAGGAGAAAACTATGAACCTCGGCGTTGTGCTTGAAGTAGCCATTGGGCTTACATTTGTCTGGGTCTTGCTTTCATTGATCACCTCGCAGTTGCAGGACTGGATTGCATCCTGGTTGAAATGGCGTTCTGATATGCTGGAAGAATCGCTCAAGAGCATGTTGGGCGATCCTCTGGCCACAGAATTTTACAGCCATCCCCTGATCAAGGGGCTGCATACCTCCGGAGGTACCCGTAAGCCTTCGTATATCCCCAACCGGCAGTTCGCGGCGGTGATTGTTGACCTGCTGCTGAATGATAAAAGCGCGAAGGCGAAGGCGGTGGACAAAGCTCTAGTGGACAAGGCTCTAAATGAGGCCACTGAGACGGTCGGGACGGCTGCCAGCCAGCTTGTCTTCAATCAGCTTAAAACCAAGATTGCCCAACTTAAAAAATCGGGCGATAAACAAAACCTGGCCAGGGTGTTGGATACGCTCTTGATTGATATTGAGCAGACCGGCGTTTTGCAAAAGGCTGCCGTGGATGCCGCCGGCTATTCCCGCGAGGAGATTGAGAAGCAGATCGAGAACGCCCGCCAGGGTATGGTCGAGGCGCGCAAGCGGATGGAAACCTGGTACGACGACGCCATGGAGCGCTTGAGCGGGGCGTACAAACGCCGCTCAAACCTGGCGGCACTGATCATCGGAATGTCCCTGGCGCTCATCCTCAACGCCGACTCGCTGGCCATCGCCGACAGCCTGTGGCGCGACCCACTGCTGCGCGAAGCGCTGGTGGCGCAGGCCGAACAGTTCCAGCTTCCTGCGGATCAAACGGACGACCCTGCCCAGGCGGCGCAGCAGTATATTTCCCAACTGCAAGATTTTTCGCTCCCCCTCGGCTGGAGCAAAGCCAACCTGCCGTCCGACGCCAACGGCTGGATCGTCAAATTGGGCGGCATTATGGTCAGCGGGGCGGCGGCGGCGCAAGGCGCGCCCTTCTGGTTTGAGATGCTGCGCAAGCTGCTCAATATTCGTCCGGGCGGCAAAGGCGATAAAGACGACAAGTAGGAAGTGGAAAGTGGGTAGTGGGTAGTGGAAAGCCAGTCGGCGCAGCCACTGTCCCTCAGAAACAGTTTACTGAAAAAGGGCGAAACATCCAGCGCAGTCCCCTGGACGATTGATCATGCCGGATGCTTCGCTCTGCGGCTTCAGTGTCCTAGCCTCTTGGACAAGCGGGCAAGCTGCTGCACCGTCTCTTGCCCCAGGTGGCCTTCCTGGTAAATGCCGACATTCATGGTCACTGCCCCGCCGACCTTGAGGCAGTTGGACAGGAAGCCGGCCAATTCGTCGTCGCTATAGAGCGGCGGCTCCATTGGAGCGGCGCGCAGGTTGGGATCGAGAAAGTGGTAAAGATCAGCCGGCAGCCAGTCGGCGCAGCCGCTGCCATGCCCCCAGAAACAGTCTACTGGCAGCAGACTGTGCCACTGGCAGATTGAGCCGGGGACAAAGCGCTCCTCGGGCAAAAAGGTGGGAATGGGTTCGGGCAGGGTGTGCGCCAATGCACCGTAAGCGCGCAGCTGCGGCGTCTCCGGGCGGCCCAGGCGGATGCGCCCACCGATCAAGACTTCGGTCTCGCCGCTCAGATAATCCTGATCGGCATGGAGCGGCTGCATCAGCCCATTGCACAGGCTGCCATCGTTGAAGGAGACGGCGCGCTGCGGGTTGCCGGCGCGGGTGGCCTCGAACCAGGCCGGCCAATCCATGTAGCGGCTGTGAAAGATCGGCCACTGATAGCAGCCGTCGAACCACCAGCCGTCCATCAAGGGGCCAAAGCGTTCGGCCCACTCACGCACGGCGGTCAGGTAGCGGCGCTGAAACTCGGCCTGGTCAGTGCCTTCCTGCGTATTCCAGGCAAAACCCTGGTGCATGGTTGTATTGCCGGCCACTTCGCAGGGCAGATATGCAATAAAGCGTTTGCCCAGGCGGTGAAGCGCGGCGGCGATCTCCAGCGCCAGGTCGCGCTGCGAGCAGTGACCTGGGCCGGCCAGGCGCTCGATCACTGAGTTGGGGCTGGCGTAGCAGCCGGAATTTTGGCCGAGGGTGAAGATCAGCCAATCGGCGCCGCTGGCGCTGAAATCTTGCAGAAACCGCTCCAGGTTGAAACGGTTGACGGCTTCATCCAGGTCGCTGACTGGCGCGCCTTTTTCGGGCCAGACATGGGGATGCAGCCAATGCACCATCAAGCCATAATGGCCGGACATCCATTGTGCACGATCGGGTGACAAAATATTCATAGAGAACTCCATTAAATAAGGTAGGGGAGAAGCATACGGCATGATGAATTATCCAGAAGACAGTATTCCCGCGCCGTATGCTTCGCCCTGATCGGAAATGTTTATTTTGGGACGATAGATCGGATGCGCAGCAAGCGGCCATCAGCGGGCGCCAGCCAAAAACGCACCACCAGGCCGGCGGCCTGACGCTCCACCGCCGCCACCCCCTGGTCGCGGGCGATTGGGCGCAGCTCGCCTGTGGAACGCGCCACTTCCTCCAACGTCGCATCCACCGCCGCCAGCCGCAGGGTTGTCCAGGCGGCATGCTCTCGGTCGCAGTTCACCACCATCAGCCAGGCGGTTGCCATGCCAGGCGACCCGGCTTCGGTAAATTCACCGACGACAAACTCGCCGCCCTCGATAGCTGTCACGAGACCTGCGCCATCCAAAAACGCCGCGCCCTGGGGCGCAGCAGGCCAATGTCCGACGCGGGTGGAGGTTAATGACAGCAAATGCCGGCTGAGGCGCTGCACTTCCCAGTTAAGCTGCTGAACGACTGCATATTTTGGGGTGCGCTGCCCATAGAGGCCGATGATCCCACTGCGATAATTTTCCACATCCGGCGTCCAATAGGTGAAATAAACCAGCCCCTGGCCGCCATAAGCCAGCGTCGTGTAAACCTGCCAGCGCAGATCCGCCGCCGAAGGGTCGCGATAATTAAAGTGCGGCGTGGACAGGATGACATTCCAGAAAGGCCGCCCGCTGCGCAGGGCCTGCCGGCGGATGATGGCGAGGTTTTCAAAATACTCGGGCCGGTCGCCCCATTCCAGCAAGGCGTAATGATCATAGGAAAGCACTGGCGGGCGGACTTGCTCAAGGTAAGCCGCCACGTAAGCCTCGTAGGAGGGCGCTCCCAATTGTTCGGCGCTGGCGTAATTGGGAAAGAGATTGATAAAAGGCAGCCGTTCGGGGTCAAGCTGCTGGAAAACTTCTACCAGGGAACGTAGATTGGCGAAGTCGCGCAGATGAGGTTCATCCGCCAGCAGATAGCCCATTACAGCAGGATGATCGCGATAGGCGTGGACGACCGCGGCAGCGACGTTTTGCCAGTTGGCCTGGCGGGGGAGGGCGGCGTGAATGCGCCCATCTACGATCAGAGCCTTCGCCCCGGCTTGCTGCACAAGATCAAGGCCGGAGCGCATCTCGGCTTCGCTGGCGGCGACAAGCGGCAAAACGGTAAAGCCACACTGCGCCGCTTCCTGGATGCCCTCCGTCGTCAGCGGCGGGCCGAGCCAGTAGCTTAATGGAAAAATCTGACTGCCCATCCTCTTGCTCCTTTTCAGGATTCTGTCCATGTCAGGCGGAATTGGCGCTCCTGGCGCTCATCTGTGGTAGAAACCACCGCTGGGGCCGCGTCTAATGGAAGGCTGTAAGTCAGCTCCCACTGCTGCGCCAGGGGATCGAAATCGGCCTGCCAGAAATCTTTGCCATAGCGGGATTGATCCAGCGCCACCCAATGACCGTCCACCTGGTATTCCAGGGTAAAGCCGCGGTAATCTTGCAGGCCGGCAAAGGTGACGGGGACATACCCCAACCCACCCGTGACCTGGAAAGCCAGGGGGAACGCCTGGCAGCGAATTTTAATTGGGTACAGGCGTTCCACCTCGCCGCCGCGGGCGACGCTCACTTCCAAATGGTTGCCAAGCGCCTCGCGATGGATCATCTTCCAGGTATTTTCGCCGGCCAGGAGCGCCTGGCGCAAATTTTCATTCGGGCCGTAATAATCGGCGGCAAACTGCGGCATGACGATATGCACGATCTCGGCCTCCACATAGTCGCCGGGCAGCAGTTCGGTCACGCCGGGCGGGGACAAGAAGTCTACCAGGGAGGTCTCCTCGTTGTGCACCGGGACGCCAATCTCAGCGATCCAGGGGGCCGCCGGCTGCCCGCCCAACCTGGCCTGCCAATCGCGCACCACCAGGCCGCGGTTGGCCCAAGCGCCGAAATCCTGACCGCGCTTGACCGCCTCGTGCATCGAAACCCACGGAGCCTGGCCGCTCAATTTCAGGCGTTCGGTGCGATAGACAAAGCCGCCCCACTGCGTATCCCATTCTTTGATCAGGCCATCTTCATTGCCATAAGCAAATTTGCGTTCGCCGGTGTAGCTGTAATCATAGCCGCCGCATTGGAACAGCACCAACTTGCTAAACTCGACCTTTTCGCGCACATCATAGCGCAAGCGGTAGATGCCGCGCACAATGTCATCGGTGCGGTAGAGCGAGACGGTGTACTCCAGGTCAATTTTCCGGTCATAGGATGTACCAGCGTATGTAACCTCGGTCAGGTTCGGCCCCAGGCGGCGGTGCAGGGTTTTCATACGGCTGTTGGATTGTTTTTCAACCTCCTGGTTGTAATACACCAGGAAGTCCGCTCCGCCGACGTTGTTCGTCCAGCCCCATTTCTTTTGCTCAACCTTGCCCATGCCCCAGACCATCAACGGGCGCGTGTCCAACACCGCCCCGCCCACCTGCGCCTGATCCGGCTCAAAGCACAGGCTCTCTCCCCACGAACCGATGGCGGCCTGTTCCCAAAGCTGATTGCTGCCCCAACCCACCAGGCACAATTGGGCATGCGAGGCAGCCGGCAGCGCGCCCCAAAAAGCATTGACGCTGACGTACTCCAATTCCACCGTCGCCCCGGCAGGAATGCTCAACAGGGCCAGGCCGTGAAACCAGGGGCCTTCGAAGCGGCGGCTCTGGGTAAGCGCGCCCCCGCGATGCCAGTTTTTGGAAAGCTGCACCGGCGCGCCGATGGGGTTGCCATCCAGATCGCGCAGCACGGCGGAGAGGCCGGTAATGCCAAAGACCTTCCCATCCTTAGTAAAATTCAAGCGCAATGGGCGTGGGCGGGCAGCGGGGTTCTCCACACGCAGGCGGATGCGCTCCACACGATGATTGCTTGACTCGGCGTAGTCGGCTGTATCGCCATCGTTGCGCAAAACAATCGCATGCCAACCCGCGCCGGGCTGGTAGACGACTTCCAGATCGTGGGCTTCTGGCTGCGTTTGGCTGGCCTGCACATTGAGCGGGCTGTTTTCTTGGGCGAGGATCTCAGGCAGGGACTGGCTGGCGTTGGGCATGAGGTAGACGATCCAGCCGACAGTGCGCGCCTCGCCCGCCGGCCAGTTGTCCACCTGCAAGCGAGCAGTGCAGACGCCCGTAGGGTCAAAGCTCAAGGCAGCGGACGTTGAGTCGCCCAGGAGAATATAGCCGTGACCCTGGGAGTTGGCGAAACAGCCCGCGCCCGTCGCGCCTTGAAAATTGGCATACTCCGGCGGCAGATTGAAGGCGATCTCTAAAACCGCCCCATCCAGAGGAGTGTTCTCTCCCCCCGCTTCCGCGGCGCTCAGGTGCAGCAGGAAGGCGACACGGTCGGGCCAGGCGCAAATCTCCAGCCCGCTCTCGTTTTTATCCAGCATTGGCGCATCAGGCTCAAAGACCAGGTTTGTCAGCCAGCGGCGGTGGAAATATCGGCCGCTCTCGATCAACTGGCAATCTTCATAAGAGGTGTTCTTTAGCTCAGTGCGCCCCGCGCCGATCACCGTGTAACGCTGCCCTTTTTCCAGCGCGGCGCGGATGGAGACTTCGGGCAGGCTTTCGATCAGGCGGTTATCCTGGCGCAGGGCCTCGGCTTCAGTGGGCGGGTTGGCGATCAGGCCAAACGCGCGCAGGCGAAAGGCATGAAAATCGAAGGAAAGCCCATAATGGCTGGTTTGAATGTTGAAGACTTTGGCGGGGGCTTTCAGCCCATCCGCCCACCACTGAAAGAGATAATCACTGCTCCACATACTGAGATCGCCTTTGAATTGGGGGATAACCGGATTCACCAGATGGGTGATGTTTACCCCGTCGCAGCGGGCGGTGAGCAGCCCGGCGGCGGCCGCGCCAGCCAGTTTGAAAAACGAGCGCCGCGAGAGGCGGCCGGCGGACGTCGAAGACGCCGGGCTTTCCGCGGTCGAGCGCGAAGGGGAAGGATCAACCAACATGCTGCTCATGCTTAAGGGGGAGGATTGGATTGAGAAGTCTCGTCCAGCGGCAGAAACGCCAGGCGCAGGTGCGTGAACCCAAAAGGTATCAGCGTCACCGGGGTTGTCTCTGGCGAGAGGCGCATCGGACGAAATGGCAGCAGCGGCGTCTTGGGATGCTCCTCGTCGCCTTCGAGACGCCAATTCAACACGCGCCGCGCCGCCGCCTGCAAACCGAGAGAAGCGTATTCCCACGGGCGGCCGCCGGGCGGCGTCTCCAGGCGCACGAGCCTGAGGCTGGCCTCCGGCTGCTGGCGATCCAGGATCAGCGCGTAATTCCAGGCCGCGCCAGGGGCCGGCAAGAGGCGAAAACTGCGAATACCCGTCCCCGGCCCGTGCGCCGGCGCCTGGAATTCTTGCCAGTCCTCCGCCACGGGCAGCGCGTAGAGCAGCGGCCCGCGCTGGAGGGCGTAACCGGCCTCGCGGATGCCGAACTCCGAGCGCGGGTACTCAATCAGTTGGATGGCGTAATCGAAATGCAGTTGCAGCCGGTCGCCATCCTGCCAGGCGCGCTCGATGACCGCGTAGCTGCCCGGTGGACAGGCGGTTTCCAGCCTTTCGCCGTTGAGGGTCAGTTCGGCGGCGCGGCACCAGCCCGGAATGCGCAGACGCAGGGCAAATGGCGCATCCATTTCACACCCAATGCGGAGCAAAACCTGGTCTTCAAAGGGATATTCGGTCTCCAGGTTGAGCGTGACCTGCCCGGCGTGCGGCAGTGAGATCGCGGCCTGGCATGGCCCATAGTAAACAACCGCCACACTCTCGGCGTCTTGCACAATCATGGACTTGATGAAATAAGGAATGCCGCGCGGGCCGTTGACATTGCAGCACAGAGGCTCATGCGCCGAGTGATAATGCTGGCGCGAGGCGCACCAATCCGGGCTGGTCCACCCGTGCGGCTGGCTCCACTCCGAGGCGACAAGCTGGTTGGGAGTGTGCATATAGGCGGTCAACAGGCCATCCGGGCTCTTGGCCGCCGGGTAGGCGTTGTAAAACGCCTTTTCGGCCGCGTCGGCATATCTGACCTCGCCGGTCAGCCGCGCCAGGGCATGTGAGGTAATGATCCATTCGACCGTGCTGCAATGCTCGCAGTTGTGCAGAGGGCCGGTGAAGAGCATGATTTCATTGCCGTGCGGCGTGCCATCCACCGAGAGATGGCGCTGCGCCAGCATGTCCCAGGCGGCCCGGCTGGCCTGCAGCAGTTCGGGGCTGCCGCTGTATTCGTAGACCATCGCCGGCAGGCCGACATGCTCACTGCCCACAGCGTTGTGCAGGCCAAAGATGGCGTCGCCGGGCTGCAAGAAGGCACGCGTCATACCGCAGCGATCGAGGACATCCGTGGCAAAGCGCAGATAGGCCGCGTCGCCGGTCAGGGCATAGAGCTGGCTCAGGGCGCGCACAACGATTGCGCCATGTCCGCTGAAGATGCCGGGCTGCACCTGCGCCACGGGGTCGGACGCCCGCACAGCCGGATCAGACGGGACGTGCAAGGCCTGCTCTGGCTGGTACCAGGCCTGCCACTGCGGGCGGGCGGCTTCCGCCGCGGCCTGCAGGAAGCGCGCCTCGCCGCCGCTCTCGTACCAAAACAGGAGCGCCTCCTGGGTCAGGGCCTGGGAGAAGATTTCCAGCCAATGCTGCCAGCGAGCTTGCGGCGCAAAAGCGCCCAGGTAGCCCGGATTGGCAGCGTCAGCCTGCGTATCCTGCGAGGCGAGCAGCTTTTCGAGCCAGGCGCGCGTTTCCGCGGCCAGTTCAGACTGCGGGAAGAGTTGGGCGTAATGCGCCAGGCCATCGGCGAAATAGGCGGTGTAGTCGCACAAGGTCAGCGTCTGGTTGAATTCGTCGAAGACGACGGCGGCGGTCTGGTTGCGCTGCCAGAACTTGCCGTAGACGCCCACATCCTGGCTGCGAGCGTAGTGCAGCAGCCAGGCGTTGGCGTTGATCTCGGCGTAAGTCTTCAACCAGCCCACCGGCTGGATACTGCCGGCCGGCAGCGGGCGAAAGCGGCCATAAGTCTTGACCGGCGCCGCGCCGGGCGCATTCGCCAGGGGAGGAGAAGAAGGGGCGTCCTTTGCCCCGGGCGCCGTCATTAACGCGTCGCCACCAGGCCGCGCACATAATCGGCGTCGTCGCTGGCCAGCCAGGCCAGGACCTTGGCGACGCCTTCCGGCGCGCCCAGGTTTGAGGAGGCGATGGCCTTGTCATAGTCCGTCCCGCGCCGCCGCGCGTCCTCGGCAATCACCGAGCGCTTCATGCCGGTATCAATTCCGCCGGGCGCGATCAGGTTGACGCGAATGCCCGCTTCGCCCAGTTTTTGGGCCGCGGCAATGCCAAACGCCTGCACCCCGCCCTTGCTCGCCCCGTAGGCATAAGACGAACTGGGCAGGTTGGCCGCCGGCGAGGAAAACAACAGCACAACCGCTTTGCTGCTGCGCTTCAGCAGAGGGGTGGTGTATTTCAAGCATAAGAAAGTTCCGGTGACGTTCACCCGCCACACTTTCTCAAAGGTTTCGGCGCTCAATTCTTCAATGGGCGTGTATGCGCCGAGCAAGATGCCGGCGGTTTGAATCAACACGTCCACCCGCCCATGTTCTTGTTCCACCTGGCGCGCCAGGGCCTGTACTGAAGCCTCATCCGTCACATCCACCTGGATGAAACTGGCCCCGGCCTGGGCGGCGGTCTGCCTGCCCTGCGCCTCATCCAGATCGGCCGCCACAACAGTCGCGCCGCGCGCCGCACACAGGGCGACGGTCGCCCCGCCGATGCCGGCCGCCCCTCCCACTACCAAAATCACTTTTCCGTTAAGATCCATTGCATCACCTCGTCATACGTTCCCATAAACCACGCAACCCGCGCCGCAGCTTTGGCGCAGCCTCGCCCGCCAAAGACAATGAGCGCTGCGACTCTGCCGTATGGCTGGTTTCACCCACCGGCAAGATCAGCACGCCGCGCTCGGTCGCTTCCAATTGGGCGCGGCGCTTAATTTGATAACGATCCAGGTATTCGGTCGGGATCTGCAAGCGCCCCGCCGAATCCAGCACCACCATTTCGTGAAATTCATCTTCAGCCTTGTGCGCGACGCTTAAGCGCACCGTCTCTGTCGCCAGCTTTCCATCGCGCACCGCCACCACGCGGTTCACATGCCGCCCAATGCCTTGATCATGGCTGACGATCAAGGTGGTTACCCCCAGTTCATGATTCAACCTTTGGAAAATCTGGTAAATGCTCAAGGCGGTGGCCGAATCCAGTTCACCGGTAGGTTCATCGGCCAGCAGCAGTTTTGGCTCATTTGCCAGGGCCACGGCAATCGCCACCCGCTGCTGCTCGCCGCCGGACATCTGCGCCAGGTGATGGTTGCGGCGCTCCGCCAGTCCCACCAACTCCAGCAAGCGCAGCGCATGTTGTTTGACCTTACGCCCCCCCTGGCCGGCCAGGGTCATCGGCAGAACGATGTTCTCCAGGGCGGTCAGGTAAGGGACAATGTTGCGCCCTCCCTGCTGCCAAACGAACCCCACCTCGCTGCGACGGTAGCGGTTGATGGCAAAGTTATTCATTTTCAGCAAATCATTGCCCCCCACCCACACGCGCCCCGCCGAGGGGCGATCCAGGCCGCCCAAGATGTTCATCAGGGTGGTTTTGCCGCTGCCGCTGGCCCCCACAATGCCCATCAACTCGCCGGCGTTGATCGTCAAGTCCAGCCCTTGCAGGGCAAAGACTTCAATATTGGCCACCTTGTAGATTTTGACCAGATTCTCACATACGATAAAGGGTTCGGACTGTCCTGGCATTCTGGTTAGTTCCTTGTTTAGATGGTTTCGCCCAATTTGACTGCCTGGAAAATCTTCATCCGCGCCAGGAGCACCCCCAGGACGATCAAGGCGGCCAGGAAGAGCAGGCCAAAGAGCGCATAGATGCGGTAGATTTCGGGCCAGGCGATGATCACCTGGTATGGCGGGATCTGCGCCGCGGCGTCCTCACCGATTTGCAGGTAGGGAATGAACAACTGACTGACCCCGACCCCCAAACCGGTGCCGGCGGCCAGGCCGAGCGCCAGCAGAGAGGCCAGTTCCCAGGCCATCGAAAGGATCATCTGGTTGACCGACAGCCCCAGGGCGCACAACATCCCCATTTCGATGAAGCGGCTGCGGAAAGAAAACAGCGCGTAGAGGAAAAAGCCCAGGACGGTCAGCAAAGCGCTCGCCATGAAACCGACCGAGAGGATGCCAAACAAGCCCTGGCGCTCAGGGCGCTGCTGTTCCTTGCCGATCTGCGCCCGCGCCTCTTGAAAGCCGAGGAAGGTCAGGCCAATGTCTGCGGCGCGCGCCTCAAATTCAGCCCGCTCCAGGTAGGGCGTTGTTTTCAGCCAGACGAAATACGGAAGTTGAGAGCCGGCCTGCTCAAAGATGTTTTCCAGGTTGCCCACCAGGAGAAATTTGCCGTTTTCGGACGCCCCGGATTCAGATGCTCCGGCCCCAGCGGACGATCCGGATTCAACGGATGGATACCAGGTTGGGAACAGATCGAAATCGCCCACGACCGTCAGGTTCATTTCGCGGCGCGTTTCGTCGGCATACATTTTGACTTGCAGTGTGTCCCCTACAGACAGGCCGTATTTTTGCATCAGGTCGCGACACACCAACACCCCCGCCGGGTCAACTGCCAGGCGGTTGAGCAGCATCCCCAGGGAGAGAGAGGCAAAGTCGCGCCGCCAATAGGCCACGCGGCGGAAATCTACCCGATCCACACCGTACAAGGTGACTTGTTCAGCGCCCATCCCCATGGAAACGTTGACTGTATAGACGCCCAGGCGCGCGGCATCTTTGACCTCCGGCAGTTTCAAATATTCTGTAACAGGCAAAAAGAACCAGCGAGCGCCGGAGGCGGCGGTGGACAGCGTCCCCGAAGGCGAGCCGCCCAACTGCTCGCCCAGGTCTTGCAGGGTAGCATCGGCCCCCACCTGGTAATAGACCTGATCGAAAAGATGGCGATCCAGCGTTTTGGCCAGCGAGGCGGTGAAGGCGGACAGGCTCAGCGTCAGCACCAGGAGGATCAGGGGAGCGGTGTAAGCGCCGGGGGTGCGCGCCAGGTGGCGGGCGGCGATCAGGAAACCGATGCTGCGCGTGTACGATGACAGCCAGGCAATGATCTTCATGAAAAACGGCAAGATGCGGATCATGAAAAGCGTCAGGGCGAAAATGCACAAGGTCGGCGCCAGCAGCAGCAGCGGGTTTTGAAAGGGATCGTGGGACAGCTTCATGTTGGCAATCGGCAGTTGCAGGCTGCCCTGTTGGCGCAGCAGGTAAAAGCCATACGCGGCCGGGATGAGCAAGATCACATCCAGCCAGGCGCGCTGCCACCAGGGTGGGCGCAGCAGGCGCGCCTGCTCGCGTTTGTAGGTGACAATGGTGTACTGCGCCGCGCCCACCGTGGGGATCACCTGGGCAAAGACAGTCAGACCCACCAGCAAGAGGCCGGTCTGAAGAGCAGTCTGCGAGAGGTTGATGCGCAGATCGGTGACCGCGCCGAAATCCAGAAAACTGCGCGTCTGGCCGATCAATTGGGCGACCACGATGCTGAGCGGCAAGCTGATCAGCAGCGCCACTATCCCTAGCATGAGCGCCTGCAAGCCAGCGATAAGCGTGACCTGGATCAGCGTCCCTCCCCGGCTGCGCAAGATGGCAATCTCATTGTGCTGCTGCCCCACCGCCAGGCCAACCACCAGGCTGATGAAGGCCAGGAGCAGGGTCAGGATGGGGAGCGTGTACGCATACAAGGTGAAAGTCAACTGCCCGGTCAATCCCTGGTATTTTTGCAGCGCCTCTTCGGGGGAGGTCATCAAGATGGCCTGCGGCAGCAGACGGGAGACAGTATTCTTGACCATGCGGATGCGATTGAGCAGAGGCAGAGCGCCATCCGCGTTCACCTCAGAACCATCCAACATCAGGTACCAGTTGGCGGTGTAAATCTCCCCTTTCATCGAACCAGACAAACGCCCGCTAAAGGTCTCCTCGGGTACAAAGAGCGCCTTATCGAATGTGCTAGGGTTGGTGAACCAATACGCATCCTGCAGACTGGTGGGCTTCCAGATGCCGATAATGCGCACCGGGAACTCAATCTGTTGGGTGGTGTTTTTTCCATCCTGGTCTTCAACCACGCGCTGCAGGTAAGCGAAGTACGTTTCGCCGCCCTGCACACCCAGGCGGTTAGCGAACGCCTCGCTCATTAACACTTCGATTGGGCTGGAATCTTCCGCTCCCTCGGCATCCTGAGCTTGTCGAGGGACTGCCGGTGACGCTGGCTGCGGGAAACTTCCTTCCACCAATGTTATATGCTGCTCCAGATCGGATAGGCAGGCAAAGCTCACCCAGGCGAGCGGGTTTTGCCCGTAAACCGGCTCGGACTCGCCAAAAAGTTGAAAATTGTCGGTATGGAACGAGCGCGCCAACAGCTTCAGCGGCAGGCCCAGGTCATGGCTGGCCGCCTGGCGCAGGTAAACATCCGCCGCCTGGATATCCTCCCACTCTTTGGTATCCACCATAGAACCAAGAAAACTGAACATTAAGGAAAAAGGCGCGCGCCAGGCGGAAAAACTGTCGCGGCGGCGCGCCAGTTCCTCGCGCAAGACGCGGTTGTAGACGGCGTTGGTATAAAGCGGGATGCTGATGGTAAGCGACAAGGCCGCCGCTAAGCCCAATAACGTGGACAAAGCCAGGCCGGGTTGAGCCAGCAAACGTTTGGCCGCCACGGCTGAGATGGTGATGAGGCGAGAGAGTATGCGCATCCGTTGGCCTTTAGGGGGACTGCACGATTTGGCCTTCGCTCAAGCCGCTCATGATTTCTACCCGTTCACTGCCCTGGATGCCCAGGGTGACATCCACGCGCCGCAAACCCTGCACATCTTGCACCACGACAAACTGCCGGCCCTCAAAGACGCGGATCGCCTGCGGGGGCAGCCACAAGACATTGTCCTTGCTCTCGATCACGACCCTGACCCGCACCAGGTCGCCCAATCCCAAACCGGCCTCCGACAAACTGGCGGCTGTCGCTGCCTCCAGAGCAATGCGAGTGGTTTTGTCCAACTCATTGGCTTCTCCCGTAGGGACATAGCGAATCGTCCCTTGCAGTTGAACGCTGCCGGGCCGGTCATGAGGTTCGATCACGACCGCCATCCCCTGGCTCAACATGGCCACGCCGCTGTTGCCAAATAAATCAGCGCTGACCTCCAACTGGCTGATATCCCCCACAGCGACCACCGGGTTATATGCGCTAACCGACTGGCCGGGGTTGAAGATATTGATCGAGGTGACAACGCCATCCATAGGGGCGATGATTTGGGCATTGACGAACTGCGCATCCAGACGCTGCACGGTCAACTGCGCCGCCTCAACCGCCAACAATAACTGCGGGTCCACGCCGCGTTCCAGGCGATCGACTCGAAGCTGGGCCAGGGCGGTCGCTTGCTGCTGGATGCGGATGTTAAACTCCTGCATCCTAAAATCTTGCTGCTTGCCGCGCTCGTTTTCAAACAGGTAATTTGCCTGTTCCAACTTGATCTTTTCAATCGCCAACAAAAGGCCAGCCTCGGTCAAAGCGTCACTGATCACCTGCTGGGCGGCGATCAACTGCGTCTCGCTGGTCTTCAGCGCCAGCCGCGCCTGCTCCAACTGGGTCTCCAGATCGCTCACCTCCAGATCGGCCAGCACCTGCCCGGCTTGCACGGCGTCGCCGCGCTGCACAAAAATTTCGCGGATATAGCCATTGGTGTGAAAGGATAAGGCCACTTCTTTGATGGGGCTGATGCGCCCGGTGAATTCCAACGCATTGACCACGCTGCCGCGCTGAACAGTGTAGGTGGGTTTGACGGGGACGACGGGCGTGGGGATGGGGGTGACATCAGCTTCCTGTCCGGTCTCTGCCGCGTTGGAGGCCTGGCTGCACCCGGCCAACAGCAGAACCCCCAGTAAAATAACCATCATTTTCCACAGCGCTGTTTTGCGCCGCGCCATTTTGCGCAAAGGTTGAATCATCATGTTTTTTTGAGAATTAAAAAGCATATCGGTTGGAGGGCGAAGCATCCGGCACAAGAGATCGTCTATTTAGACCATATCTCGAAGCCGGATGCTTCGCCCCTACTTAATGCAGGAAGGCTGATCGCTAAAGCACTCGATTTGCCAGGGGGTGGCGCCGGGCGATAGGGAGGCGTCCCTGATCAAGATGGCGTAAATGTCGTTTGGCTGCTGCCAATCGGCGTTACACGCTGGATCGCGCTGGTAGTCTATACTTAGCGAGAAGATCATGGTGTCAGCATCCTGCTGGAGGGGTGAGGTGGATACGGAGACCGTTTGCATGCACTCGTAAAAAGCTTTGAATTCGGGATAGCGCTGCAAGATGCGCCCGGCTTTGGAGAGCATGGACCAGGCAGCGTGGTACTCTTGCTGGTTGATCGCATCCCAAAAGCGGGCAATGACCTGCTCCGGCGTAAGTTCCGCCGGAAGGCTGACCAGGGTCGGCGTCGGCTTGGGCGCGGGAAGGGAGAGCGACGGCAGTGAGGCGGCGGTTTTGGCGTCAGTCAGATCCGCCAGCCAGATGTCGAAGGCCGGCTCGTCGCTTTGCGGCCCGATCCACAGCGAGAAGGCCAGGCTGCGCCCATCCGGCGACCAGGCCGGCGAGGCGCTCAGGTAGGACTCCAACAAGAGCTGATGGTTTCCCTCCCGGTCAAATAAATAAATGCGCGTGGGATAGTCGAACTGCGTAAAGGATTCGGCGGAGACCAGCATCCAACGGCTGTCGGGCGACCACTCTACCGAAGAAATGTAGCCATCGTTCGACAAAAGGGGAAACAAGGTCGCCTTCGTCTTTCCCTGGCGGTCGGCCAGCAGCAGCTTATCCGTCACCGAACTGCCGGTGGTATAGGCCAGGTATTGGCTGTTGGGCGACCACCAGAATTTCGCCGAACCGCCAGCGCCAGTGGAGAGCAAAATAGGCGCTGAGCCATTGGCCTGGGAAAGGTAAGCCTCTAACAGATCGGTATAAGCCAGCAATTTCCCATCCGGCGAATAGCGGGCGTCTTGAGGGGTATTGGAGGGATGCTCAGTCATCCAGGCGGTGCGCTCGCCGGTTGCCGGGTTAAAGATGCGCAGCGGGGCGGAAGTGCCCACCTCGCTAAGCGCCAGGCGGCCATCGGCCAGGCTGGTGACGTTCGCAAAACCCTGCGTTCCCAGAAAATGCCGCGTTTTCATTGTAGAGGGGTTGATGGCATAGACCGAGGGAGTCTGGGCGCCCGCCCCGGCTTCGGCGGCCGGGCCATAAAGCTGGTAATACAGCTCTTTGCCATCCTTGCTGTAAAACAGCGCCACGCCGATGTCCAGCATGCGCGCGCCCTCACCGCTGGCCGGGGTTAACCAGACTTCTGTTTTGGGCTGGGCGTTGGCATTATGGTAAGAGACCAGCTTGGGGGCAAAAGCAAGCACAGTGTACGCCAGGCTTTGGCCATCAGGCGACCATACCGCCCCAAGCGCCCGCCCGCTGTTGGTCAGCGGGCGGAGGTTGGCAAGGGCAGACTCGCCAACATTCTTGGGGAACGGCAGCCCAGATGCTGGACTAGACTGGCAAGCGACGCTCAATAACCAAAAAAGCAGTAAAACACTGGCAGAGAAGTGTTTCAGATTCATTCTTTGATCGCGCCGGCGGTCGCGCCGCGAATGATCATCCGCTGCGCCAGGGCATAGACGATCAGCACGGGCAGCGTAGAAATCACCCCTAGCAGAGCGATTTCGGCGCGGGCGATGGTATGCCCTTCGGGGTTCAGAATGCAGCGCAAAGTCGTCGGCAGAATGCCGCCGCACTGCGAGACGATGATTGCAATCCCGGCCGGCAGAGGCTTTAAAACGGCGTTGTCAATAAACAATTGGGCGGCGAAGAACCCACCCCACAACCCTGCAAATTGGGTGAAAGCCAACGTCCCAATGATGTTGCGCGCCAGCGGCACGCCAATATACCAAAACATCGAGATGTCCGAACAGCCATCCACCTTGGCCGCCGCCACCAAATCGGCCGGCATGGTCGCCTTATAGTACTGGAACACCAGGTACACCCCCACCGGGAAAGACGCGGCCGGCACAATTAACGCCCACTGCGTGTCAATCAACTTCATGTAGAACAATTCCATGTACATGGGCAGCACCAGGGCGTCGCCTGGCACCAGCATCACCAACAGGGTCATCCACAGCAAGGGACGGCGCAAGCGGAAGGGGATCACCGCCAGGGCAAAGCCGGCTGGCACCGCAAAACTGATGCTGAGGATCAAGCCCAGGCTCACATAATAAAACGAGTTAAAGATCCAGCGCGACAGCACCCCCGATAAGAACTGCATCAGGTAGGCCCACGCCTTGCCCACGTATTCAATCGAACCAATTGCCAACGGCGGCAGTTCGGCCATTTGCTGATTGGTTTTGGTGGGCGCGACGATCAACCAGATGAGTGGGACGATGTAAAAGACACTCATCAATACGATGACGCCCAGGCGCAGCAGCCAGGTCATCGGGTCTATGCCGGTGCGGAAAATCCAGCGCCTCAGCCAGGCCGACAGTGCACTATCTTTTTGCATTCCTGCTTTTGGAGAAAGAGAGTTTGTGGTCATAGCCTATCCTTAATCTGTTACCTGGGTGGTGAAGGCGCCGGTCTTGGTGACAATGAAAATGGAGGAGGAAAAAGAGATGATGATTTGAGAAATAGCAACCACCGACGACATGCCGAAATTGGCCAGGGTCAGGGTATAGTACGAGCCCAGCATGTTCGGCGACCAGAACGGGTCAATGAAGCTGGCTCCGCCCATAGCCGTGGCAATCAGGTAGGGTTCGCCAAAGATCATCAGGTTGTTGGCGATCAACTGGATGACCATGAACCAGACAAAGCCCATGATGACGGGGCGGCGGATGTACCAGGCGAGTCGCCACGGGCCGCAGCCGTCAATCTTGGCAGCTTCGATCAGCTCCGCCGACACCCCTTCCAGGGCAGCGTAGAAAATGGCGATCCACGTCCCGGACATCAGGTAAAAGCGGATCACCGACATGACCAGGATAGCGTTGCCAGAATTGACAAAATCAGCCAACTTTTGCCAGCCCAGGAGATGGAAGATGGGGCTGAAGGGGCTGAGGGTGGGATCCAGCATGAAGAGGAACATCAGAGCCAACGCCGGGCCGGTGATGGAACCTGGCAGGAAGAAGACCGAGCGGGCGTAGGTGCCCAACTGATCGCGCGTCAGGCTGAGCAGCAGCGCAATCGCCACCGAGCCGACAAAGCCGCTGGTGGTGGCAACGATCGAAAAGCGGATCACATTCCAGTACGCTTTGAAGAAGGATGGATCCTTGATCACCTTAATGTAATTATTCAGGCCAGCCACAAACAACTGCGGCTTGCCGGCAGTGAACTCGGAAAAGCTGAAGATGATGGCAAGAAGCGCCGGCCCAACAGCAAACAGGAGGGCGGCGATGACATAGGGAATAACCAGGGCGACGCCCCAATTCCACTTGCGGCGTTTATGCCGCACAGAAACGGTTGACTGACCTGGGAAGGTAAGAGAAGTTGCCATACAAGTGCCCTCGGTGGGAAGAAGAGTGGGAAGTGGGAAGTGGAAAAAGACGAAGCATCCGGCGCAGAAAGCCTGATACGCCGGATGCTTCGCATTACGATATTAGATTACGGGCCAGTGGTTTCTACTTCATAACCAGCCTTGACGACCTGCTCAACCAGAGCCGCCTGGATAGCTTCTGCAGATCCAACCCAGGTGTTCTTGCCAGCCATAATATCGGCAACGAACGGGTTGATCACGCCGTCAGCCGTAGGCGGGCCCTGCAGCAGTTCCGGCCAAATCTTGTCGGCCATGAAGGTCAGGGTGGTATAGGGATCGGGATCCTTGGCCAGGAGCGGGCTGCGGTCGGCCAGGGCTTTGGCCCAGGCATCGCCGCCCGGCTGATAGGCGCTCAAGGTCACAGCGACGCTGGTGACCGAGGGATCGGTGGTGACGAAGATGATCAGTTCGGAGGCCAGCTTGGGATTCTTGGTGTGGCGGGACATGCCCCAGGCCGCGCCGCCGCCGCCGCCCACCCAAACCTGCTTCTGATCAGCCCACTTAACCATGGGGGCCATACCGACGATGCCTTCGTAGGCCTTGTCGTTCGGATCGAGGTAAACGCCCTTGAAGATGAAGTCCGCTTCCCAGGCCGCGCCGATGTAGGTCAGCCATTCATTGTTTTTGATCTTCTCAGCAATGGCCGCCGAGAAGGGCGGGTTCATATCCAGGACGCCCAGCGTCTGCAGTTTATCCAAGAGTTCGTGCATGCGCATGCAGTTGGGGTGCAGCCAGTTGACGCGATACTTGGTGGGGGAAAGGGGGTTCATGTAGGGGCATTCGCTGCCGAACTGGTAGTGGCGTTCCGTGATCCAGTTGTTCATGGTGCCCATGATGGTGCCGGGGTGATCCACAGATACTTTCTGCGCCAGGGCGTAGAACTCTTCCCAGGTGGTCGGCACGGTGTAACCCCATTCCTGCATCATCTTGGTATTGAAATAGAGCAAGAAGGGGGCAATATCATTGCGCAAGCAGATCAGTTTGCCATCGGGCAAAGTGCAGGGGGCCAACGAACCAGCATAGAACTGGTCGAGCAGTTCCTGCGGCACCCAGGGGCGCAAATCGGCCATGAAGTTGTCGTACTGCTTGGTGGAGGCAATGCGCAGTTCTTCGGCTTCATGGAAGATGACATCCATCCAACCGCTGCCGACGTTGTTGTACAGCAGCAGTTTGTTGCGGAACTGGCCGCGGTCATCGGTCATGTACTGCACCAGGTCTTTGTACTCAGGATGGGCCTGGATGAACAGATCAACCGCCGGAGCGCGGGTGGTGTCGGCCATAACTTTGATGGGGGCCTTCTCGTCATAAGGGTTCTCGGTGGGGGCGGCAGTGGCGGTGACGATGACCTGTTCCTTGACGGTTTCGACGACGGGGGTGCCTTCGACGATCTTGGTGACCTGCTTTTCAACCTCAACGGTTTGAATAATGGTTTGAGGGGTAGGGGTGGCGCAGGCGCCCAGCAGAATGACCAGGACGGCGAGTGCGCTAAACAAACGACTGAACTTCGTACGGGACATAAATGATTCTCCTTTTTCAATTGATAGACGGATACAATGGGATGAAAATGCGTAAACTATGGTCTGGCTACACCTCCTTTAAAAAAATCCCCAAGCCTGTCGAAGGGTCGCGCGCCTGCCATGTTTCCAACAACTCACATCTCGACGAGCTTGAGTAGAACTGATCACGGCAACTCCCGGAGACCAAAAAAATACGGTGCGCGTCAAAGCGCTTCTCAAAACAAATTTCCTATGATATAAACACTAATTATATCAGAAGGTTATTGGTAAAGGTTAACGAAACCGACAGGCAGGCGACATCCAGGTGACAAAATGAGCCAAAACCATCCCCCTGCATTAACCAAGAGTGAATTGGACAAAGAACTGCGCATTGCGTTGAACGGCCTTTATGACCCAACCGTTCTGCACAGCAGTCCATTAACCTTTTGGTTGAACAAGACGCAGCCGGCCAAACCGATGGGGGATCTGCAGCGGGTTTTATTGGACGGGATCGAGGCTCTGCGCCCCCAGGCAGCAACCCCCTCCGGCTCGAAAACCTGGCGCGTCTATCAAATCTTGCGCCGCCGTTACACCGAACAAACCTTGCAGCGCCAGGTTGCAGATGATCTGGGGGTGAGCCTGCGCCAACTCCAGCGCGAGGAAAAAATCGCCCGTGAAGTCCTGCGCGATCATTTGTGGAAGGTTTACCACCTGAGTGATCGCCCGTTAGCGGCTGAGGCGGATTCGTCATCCGCGCCGGCCAAAGCGGCTGACCTGGCCTGGCTGCGCGACACGCTGCCGGTACAGAGCGCCTATTTAAATGAAATAATGCAAGAAGCGCTGTTGACCTTGCAAAGCGTGCTGCGCGCAAGCGAAGTCGCGGTGGATTATCAATTTGAGGAATGCTCATCGCCCCTTTACCTGCAGCCTGTGCTGCTGCGCCAGGGACTGCTCAACTTGCTGAATTTCGCCATTGCCCACATCCCCGGCGGCAAGTTGATCGTACACACACAACAAAAGGCCGGCGCGATGCAGATAACGATCTCCGCCCAGGCGTCGGCTGCAAAATTTTCCTCGCCGGCGGTGATGGATGGCGAAAGCCTGGCCGCGGCGCGTTCATTTATTGAACTTTGCCAGGGAAGCCTGGCTGTCGCCAACCCGGCGGACGGCAGTGCATTTGCGGCGACCGTCCTCTTGCCGGTGGCCGAGAGGCTCAAGGTGCTGTGCATCGAAGATCACCCAGACACGCTGCAACTGCTCCAGCGTTATCTGGCCGACAGCCGCTACTGCTTTATGGGCGCGAGCAGCGCCCGGCAGGGTGTGGCGCTGGCAGTTGAGAACTCTCCAGATCTGATCGTGGTGGATGTGATGATGCCGGACAGCGACGGATGGGCGGTGTTGGGACAATTGCGCGTCCACCCTAAGACGCAGCGTGCGCCTGTCATCGTCTGCTCGATTGTGCCGCAGGCAAACCTGGCCTTTTCTTTGGGGGCGGCGGAATTTTTACACAAGCCGATCAACCAGGCGGAATTGTTGGCGTGTCTGGATCGGCAGGCTGCCCGCCTACAGAAAGAAACTGGCTGATAGCCTGAATACAGGCCAGCAACTGGCGAGCAGAAAGCCCCTCGGTTTGGGTAACGGCAAGGCCCTGGCTGGCAATCGGCTGTCCCGATGGGTTGCGCGCCGAAATGATAATGATGGGGATATTTTGCAGCTCCGGTTTTTGCTTGCACAGTTCCAAAAGCTGAAAACCGTTCAGGTTGGGCATCACCAGGTCGAGTAAGATGACATCCGGGC
>CAIQJJ010000284.1 GCA_903872065.1 uncultured Anaerolineales bacterium
CCCCATCATTGAAGTACAGGACGCTTTGCTGGATATAGTTCCCTTGGATGATATCCAGCGCCCCGTCGCCGTTCATATCCTTCAGAACGATACTGCGCGTATCTTTATCCCCTCCAAACGACGTCCCGGCATCCAACCCGCCGCCACCGTCGCCAAGATACACCACGCCTGGCTGAAAACTGCCGGGCGCGCCATTGCCCTGCACGATATCCAAAGCCCCATCACCGTTGACATCCCCCACGGCAATGCTGTTGGTCAGAAGCGCCTCGCCAAATGGTACGCCGGCGCCAAAGACTCCCACGCCGTCATTCAAATAGATCCGGCTCTGCTGGGCGTTGTTGCCCTGCACGATGTCCAATTCCCCATTGCCATCCAGATCTCCCAGGGCAATACTGCTGGTGTTATACGCGTCGCCAAACGACGCGCCCGCCCCAAAGTGGCCTGTGCGGTCATTGGCGTACACCATGCTGGGCTGCCCCCAGTTGCCCTGCACGATATCGGCTTGCAGATCAAAATTGACATCCCCCAGGGCAACGCTCTGCGTACGATAGGACTCGCCAAGCAGCGTACCGGTTTCAAAACCGCCGCCAT
Source organism: uncultured Anaerolineales bacterium (assembly GCA_903872065.1). Taxonomy (GTDB): domain Bacteria; phylum Chloroflexota; class Anaerolineae; order Anaerolineales; family UBA4823; genus CAIQJJ01. Next base: position 592 of record CAIQJJ010000284.1, read on the forward strand.
CGTTGTTCAAATACACCACACTCTGTTGAAAGTTGTTGCCCTGGAGGATATCGAGCGCCCCATCGCCATTGACATTGCCCACCGCAACACTGGACGTCCAATTGGCCCCGCTAAAAGGCAGCCCCGCCGCGAACTCACCCTGCTGGTTGTTCAAATAGAGCATACTCTCTTGCCCATTATTCCCCTGGACGATATCCAAGGCCCCATCGCCATTCATATCTCCAAGCGCAATGCTGGTCGTGTAATAGGCCTTCCCCACCGGGAAGCCCTTGCCAAAAATCCCCCCTCCCTCACTTAAATAAACCAGGGTTTGCTGAGCATCGTTTCCCTGGACAATATCCTGGAGTCCGTCGCCGTTGACATCCCCCACGGCAACGCTGGAGGTAGCCCGCAGCGCGCTAAAGGGAACCGCCGCCCCCAATCCGCCCTGCCCGTCATTGAAATAGACCTTGCACGCCTCATCCACAGTATAGGCCACTGCCTGGTTGCCCTGGATAATGTCCAGGGTATTGTCGCCGTCCACATCCCCCACCGCCACACTTAAGGTGCGGTCCGTTCCACTGCCAAACGGCGCGCTGACATCAAAACCGCCGCGGCCATCATTAAAAAAGACCATACTTTGCTGGTAGTTGTTGCCTTGAACGATATCCAGCGCCCCATCGCCGTTGAGGTCGCCCAAGGCAATACTATAAGTATAAGTATGCCACCAGCCAAACGGCGCGCCGGCGTCAAAGCTGCCCTGACCGTCATTGAAATACACCCTGCTCTCCTGATAGTAATTATTTCCTTGCACAATATCCAATGCGCCGTCGCCGTTAAGGTCGCCGACCGCAATACTCGTTGTGTAGTAAAAATCGCCGAAGGGGACGCCGTTCCCAAATCCACCCCGCCCATCGTTGAGATAGATGACGCTTTGGGCCCCCTGGTACCCCTGGATGACATCCAGCGCGCCATCGCCGTTGACGTCGCCCACCGCCAGGCTGTAGCTAGAAACCGCCTTGCCAAAGTAAGAGGCGGTAAAAGAAGGATCGGCGGCGGCGGCCGGTCCGCGCGGCGCGCCGGCCAGGAACATCAACCCGCCCAGCAGCAGGCTGGCGAACAGGCGCTTAACCCGCTCCCCGGCGCGAGTCCCCAGGGCAATCTTGCGCATCCCATGCGCGCCGGCGTTTTGCTTCGCCGGGCAGCGCAAACCGTTAAAATATTTTTCAAAAAAGGTACGTAACATCATAGCATTCTCCAATAATCACTGTTGAATCCGCGCAGGCTTGCCACAACACCAACCTTGCCAGTGCGAGGCGCAGTCCACAATTATCAGTGTAGATCAAGATTCGGGTCAGGTCAAATGAATCTTGCCGCCGCAGGCGCGTTTCAGCTTTTACAGACTGATGAATGATAAAGTTCTATCAAGCATTTGAACAAATCAGGGTAAAATTGTAGGTATAAAAGAAGCTCAATCTGTTGATATTGACAAAATCTATTGAGTCAGGAGGAAAATGACATGGCAAGGAAAAGTTTCACCTCAAGTTTGATAAAAGCTATAGCTCGTGACGCTGCGCGAGCAGAGCGCCAACGAAAAGCTGATCGCAAGAAAGCGATCAAGGAACAGGAGATGAAACAGAAAGCAGAGGAAAGAAGAAAGCGCCAAATGGAAATAGAAGCGCGCCGCCAGGCCGCACAAACAGAGAGGGAAAGAAAGCAGTTCGAAAAAGACGCCAAAGAACAATATTTGGCAGAGCGCATGGAAGAAACTGACGGATTAATTGCCGATTTGGCTGAGAGAAACAAACAACTTGCCACAATCCTTGAACATACCTTGGGAGTTGACGACACGATCGCTTTTGATTCATTGCGCGTCAAGGATGAATTTCCACCTTTTATACCC
>CAIQJJ010000285.1 GCA_903872065.1 uncultured Anaerolineales bacterium
AAATCCATGGCGATAAGGGTGGGGAGATTGGATGATTTCAGATTCATGGGATTGCTTTCCATTGGCTGAATGGGCAGCCTTTAGACGATCAGGCTGTGGATGGCTTTGACCGCCGCGTCCGTATCCGCTGCGCTGACCACCAGGCTGATCGAGACCTCCGACGATCCCTGGGCGATGGCGATGATGTTGATCTGCAACTGGCCCAAGGCGTTGCATACCCGCCCGGCCACCCCCGGCGTCTCGCGCAGCCCTTCGCCGACCGTGGTCACCAGGGAGACATCGTCGGTGGCCCAGATGCGGTCAATATCGTGATCGACCAGTTCCGTGGCAAAGGCTTTTTGCAGCGCGGCGACCACATTGTCCGCCGCGCTGGAAGGCACTGAGAAGCAGATCGACTGCTCGGAGGAGGCTTGCGTGATCAGGGGGACGCTGGTGCCGGTGGAAGCGACCGCCCCGAAGGTGCGCGCCGCCACGCCCGGCACGCCCAACATGCCGCGCCCCTCGACCGTCACCAGGCGCTGCCCGCGGATGGCGGTGACGGCCTTGAGAATCTCGTCGCCGTTCTTTTTGCCGTTCGGCTTTTCGTTGATCAGGCGCGTGCCGGGATGCGTCGGGTTGAAGGTATTGCAGATGCGCAGCCCTACGCCAGCTTCGACCACCGGGCGGATGGCCTTGGGATGCGGTTTCTTGCCGCCGAAGTAGACCAGTTCGGACATTTCGCGATAGGTCAGTTCGGGGATGGTGCAGGCGTTCTGGATCACGCGCGGGTCGGCGGTCATCACGCCGTTAACGTCCGTCCAAATCCAGACATCGTCGGCCGGCAGCACCGCCCCGACGATGGCGGCGGAGAAGTCCGATCCATCGCGCCCCAGGGTGGTGGTGATGCCGTCAGGCGTCGCCCCGATGAAGCCCGTCACGACCGGGATTTTGCCGGCTTCCAGGATGGGCCAGATCGTCGCGCGGCTCTTTTCGGCGGTGGCGGCGAAATCGGGGTGCGCATTTTGGAAGCGCCGGTCGGTGACGATGCAGCGTGTAGCATCCACGTACGCGGCCGGCAGGCCGGCGCCGCTCAACGCCGGCGCTAACAGGCGCACGCTCATCCGTTCGCCGAGCGAAGCAACCGCATCCAGGGCGCGCGGCGAGGCCTCGCCCAGGATGCTGATGGCATGGCACAGGTTGCCAAACTCGGCGATCAGTTCAACCACCTCGTGCTTGACGGAAGCGCGCCCATCCGGGGCGACCAGCGTGTCGGCAATTGCATAATGCAGTTGGCGCAGCCGCTCGACCGCCTCGGGCAGTTTTTCCGTGCTGCCTTTGGCTGCCTGGGCCGCGCCGTCCAGCAGCAGATTGGTCACGCCGGCCAGCGCCGAGACGACGATAATCATGTTCGGCCAATCGGCGCGGCTCTGCTGGATGATGTCAATCACTTCCTGCATGGCTTTGGGCGTGCCGACCGACGATCCGCCAAATTTCATGACGAGGGTTTTGGGTTTGGGCTGAGATGCCATAAATGCGCTCCTGGTTCAGGTAGAAGATTTAACAAAAAAGCTCCGCCGGGTTGGGGCGGAGCTTTTTTGGGGGCAGGGGCTTGGGCTGCTTTCCAACGACTAACGTCCCAGAGAGGGATCCTGGGGGGAAGTCGTAGTAGTACCCATGCCGCCGCAAAAATGCTTGTTCATTGGCGGCAACTATACCAGCCGGGCCGGGGAGCGTCAAGCGCGAAAATAACCGATTCAAGCGCCGTCTTTTCTGGAGGCTTGCACATGGGCGCGCGGCTACCGGTTGATGACTTCCGCCAGCGCCTCCAGCGTCGGTGTCACCAAGAGCGGCTTATCCATCGTCTTGGCAATGATCTCCGGGTCTTTCAACCCGTGGCCGGTGCAGATGCCCACAATGCGCTTGCCGCGCACATCGAACTGGCCGGCCTGCACTTGCTGCGCCAGCCCGGCCAGGCCGGCCGCTGAAGCCGGCTCGACCCACACGCCCTCGGCGGCCAGGCGGCGCTGCATGGCCAGGATGTCGTCGTCGCTGACGGCGATGATGCGCCCGCCGGACTGCTCCGCCGCCTCCAATGCCTGCTCGCCGCGCGCCGGCCGCCCGATGCGGATGGCGGTGGCGACGGTTTCGGGCTTCTCCACCGGGCGGCCCAAGACCAACGGGGCGGAGCCGGCCGCCTGCACGCCCAGGATGCGCGGCCGGCCAGTGTGTTTCAGGCTGTCATACTGTTGAAAACCCATCCAATACGAGGTGATGTTGCCGGCGTTGCCGACTGGCAGGCACAGCCAGTCCGGCGCGGCCCCCAGGTCGTCGCAAATTTCAAACGCGGCCGTTTTTTGCCCCTCCAGGCGGTAGGGATTGAGCGAATTGACCAGGGCGATCGGGTATTTCTGGCTCAGGCTGACCACCAGAGTCAAGGCGTCATCGAATGAGCCGTCAATCTGAATGACCTGCGCCCCGTAGGCCACTGCGCCGGCCAGTTTGCCGGCGGCCACTTTGCCCTGCGGGATGAGGACAATGCAGCGCTGCCCGGCGCGGGCGGCGTAGGCCGCCGCGGAAGCGGCGGTGTTGCCGGTCGAGGCGCAGATCACCGCCTGTACGCCTCGACCGGCGCATTCGCTGATGGCGGCGGTCATGCCGCGGTCTTTGAACGAGCCGGTCGGGTTCAGCCCCTCGAACTTGGCATAGATCTCGCACTCGCCGCCCAGGTCTTGCGCCAGCCTGGGCAGTGGGATGAGCGGCGTCGCCCCTTCGAGCAGTGTGATCGGGCGGGTATGATCGGGTAAATCCATATAGGCGCGGTAGCGCTGGATGACACCTGCGTAAGGCATACGATGAAACTCCTGTGGTGAATTTTATGGGCCGATAGTGATCCAAGTCTTGATCTTTTCAAAGGTCAGTGCGCCGATGCCTTTCACGTTTTGCAAGTCTTCGATGGCGGCAAACGGCCCGTTGGCGGCGCGGTAATCCAGGATGCGTTGGGCGATGGCCGGCCCAATGCCGGGCAGAGCGTCCAACTCCTCCAGGGTGGCGGTGTTGAGGTTGATCAGGGTGGAGGCGGTTGGATCGGTGTCCGTTTCGGTTTCAGCGTCCGCCCCGGTTTCAGCGTCCGCTCCGGTTTCAGCGGCCGCCCCGGCTTCAGCGGCCGCTGTGGCTTCGGAAGTCGCGCGGCGCTCTGGGGTGGGCCTGGGCGTTGGGGTAGGGGTCTGGCGCGGGATTAAGAGGCGCTGGCCGTCTTCGAGCGGGGCGGCCAGGTTTAAGCCCATCCCATCCGCGGCAGGGAGCAGCCCGCCGGCGGCCTGGATCGCATCCCGCACGCGGCTGCCGGGCGGCAGAGGGTAAACGCCCTCCTGCTGCACCGCGCCGGCGATGTGGATCAGGATGGGCGCCGGGCTGGGCAGCGGCAGCAGCGTCACCGCCGCGCCGGTTGGCGGGCGCGTGACCCAAAATAAAAGCCCGCCTCCCAGCAGCCCACAAGCGACGCCAAAGGCAATGTACCACCAGGCGCTTTTCACTGCCAGGGTTTCCTTTACTCAATCAACGCACAGGCTTAATCCCAGGCGCTGTTTATCCGCCTCGACGCTTAAGACGCGCACACGCACTTGCTGCCCTTCGCACAAGTCGTTCCAGGGGCTGCTTGCCGACCAGTTTTTGCCCAGGGCTGAGACGTGAATCAAGCCATCCAGGCCTTCTTCCAGGCGAGCGAAGGCCCCAAATGAGACGATGCTGGTGATGATGGCGGTGGCTTCCTGCCCTGGCGTGTAGCGCACCGCAGCGGTCTCCCACGGATTGGGCTGCAGGCGTTTCAAACTCAGCGCCACGCGCCCGCGATCTTTATCCAGCTTGATGATCAAGGTCTCGATGCGCCGCCCAATCGCGGTGACATCGTAGGGATGGCGCACCCGTCCCCACGAAAGTTCTGAAACATGCACCAACCCTTCCACCCCGCCCAGATCGATAAAAACGCCAAAGTCGGTCACATTGGTGACGGTGCCCCAGACGCGAATGCCGGGCTGCAGGTGATCGAACAAGAGGTTGCGTTTGCCGGCTCCGGCCAGGGCCGAGCGCTGGGAGAAAACCACCCGCCCGCGATCGGGCGTGCATTCGATGATTTTCAGGCACAGCGTCGCTCCGACGTATTTTGCCAGGAGCACACTGCGCTCGGCTTCCGGTAGATCGGGCGGCACATCCACCAGGTGCGAGGTCGGCACAAAGCCTGAGCCAATATCCCCAGCGACGAGCAGCCCGCCGCGGTTATACCCGGTGACGTTCAAGCAGATGGTTTCATCTTGCTCGTAGAGGCGCTGCAATAAATCCCAATTGGGTTTGTCCAGGTCAGGATCGCCAGCTTGTTGGGCTGAGGCGCTGGACGCGGCCGGGCGTGGGGCGCGCCGCGCCACCTCGGTTTTCACAGCAACCGGTATGATCTCGCTTTGGGAGCGTTCTTCATCCGCTAAAATAGCCGCCCACCAGGATTCATCTACCACCGGCGGCTGGGCAGTAGACGGACGAGAAATTAAGTGATTCACTTCTAACCCTCCCCGGTAAGAAATGAGTAGGGCGCGCCGCTCCTCGTCTCAGGGGGCAGGGGCGGGAGGAGACTTTTCTCCCGTCCGCGCCTCGGGGGACGATTTGCCGTGCGCCTCTTGCGCCGCGCGTTCCATTTCAACAATAATCGCAGCAACCGATTCGATCGCGACGCGTTGTTTCCGATAAAGATCTGCTTCAGACATAGCCAATCGTGCAGCAATTTCACGAACCTTGTGGCCCTCCATAAACTTCATTTCTAAAATATTGTAAAGAATCCATTCGCCAGTAAAACGCCTTTCGCCTTCAGGACGCACCCGGTCAATCGCCGCGCGCAGGATTGAGCGCAGGGCGTTGGCGGGGTTGCCCTCGTGGGCGGCGGAGGTTTGCTGGACGATTTGGAATTGTAACAAAGGGTTTTCGGTGAGGCGCGGCCCACCCCAATAATGGGTCAAGGCGTCTTTCACCCATTTTGTAATGTCGCTGGGGTCCTGGTCGCTGCCGCTCAGATCAGAAGCGCTCAGGTTCTTGGCGGACGGTTCCAGCGTGGAGAGCATCTCCGCGCCGCTGTAGCGCGCCGCCGCCTGCATTCGCTGCAGCATTTCCATCTGCGGCGAGAGCGCCTGCAAAGATCGAAACAGACTTTGCTGGATGCGCCGGTCTTCAAGCGCCAGGGCGGCGCGCTGCGCCAGCATCAACAGAGCGGCGCGCTGCTCCTTGTCCAGGCTGGCTTCCGAACGGCGCTCCACCCCCAACAGCCCAAGCAGCCGTTCTTCCTCCCCCCCCTCCTCTCCCTCCCCATCGCTGCTTTTTGCGCTGGGGAGCGGCAGCAAAGAGCGCTGCTGGGGGGTGAGGTTCTCGCTGTTCTTCGCGCTGGGGAGCGGCAGCAAAGAACGCTGCTGGGGGGTGGGGTTCGCCCCCTCTCCATACAGCGGCAGCAGCCAATAATTGCCCCACCCAAAGATGGGCGCATGCTGCCCATTTTCAACCGCCAGGTCGAAAATCTGCTGCGATGTATCGTCGGTAATTGGCCGCCCACCGGGGATCGTGACCAGCATCTCAAGCTTGTCCTCATTCATCGTCGCGACAAAGGCCTGCGAGGATTGCAGCCGGTCGCAGGCGGCGGCCAGGACTGCTTCGAGAAACTGGCGCAGGTCGTTGAGCGTCAGCACCCGTTCTTGCAGCGATTGCATCATTTGCATGCTGGAGCGCTCGCGACCGTAGATCAGAACACGTTCCCACACCGGAGCGAAGAGCGTGATCATGTATTCCGTGATCAACAAACTGCCCACCAGCGAGATCGGCACCAGGGCCGAATACACAAACCCGATTTCCGCCCCGGCGCGCCGCACCAGGGTAGTGACGGCCAGGACGATGATCGCGGTGACCGGGCCGCGCAGCAGCCATTTGAACAGCCGGCGGCGCACGACCCGATCGGGCAGCAGCACCCCAAAGAAGGCCACTGCATAAGCCATCACCACCAGCAGGATCACGACAAACAGGTTGCTCAACATGGCCAGCATCCAGAACAACCAGGGATGCTGGGCGGCAATGGTTGAGCCGAACAGCAGGTATTGGTAAGAACCAAGCGCCGGCGCCAGAGCGCCGGTCAAAAGATATTTCATGCGCCGGCGGCCAGCGCTGGTAACAGTGCGCCGCAGCGCTTGCCAGAAGTTGCGCCAGGCCAATGCCATCACGCCGGCATAGTAGGCGGTAAACAACCAGGTTAAGGGAGTGCGCTCCAGGTGCGGCGCGGGCTGCGCCTCAATGATCAGTTTTCCCACCAGGCCGCCGGACGGCAGCAAGAGTAAGAAGGCCAGGGAAACCAGGTAAGTCAGGCGGATGAACCAGCGCTGCCGGCCGCGCAAACCGGCCCCGGTCGTCGCCAGAACGCCGTCTGAAAAGTGCAGGTAGGAGGGCGGCAGAAAGATGATGCCGATCCATTGGATGCGCAGCCAAAACTCCAGCGTGCTGGGAATCGAAGTCACGCTGATGATCGCGTCGCTGACGAAGACGATCACCACGCAAACCAAAATCACCGCGAATGTGCGCGCCACCCGGTCGCGCAGGTTGAAGGCCAGGGCGTACAGCAGCAAGGCAAACGCCGTAATCCCGATCCAGGCGGCGATCAGTTGGTTAAACCATTGAAAAACTTGTAACAGAAACGACATACCGACAACAATAAATTACCGATCTAACGGACTGACTTTGCAAAAAACAAGGCGATGTCATGGTTTGGATAATAACGGTCATTATACCCGCACAGATCAAAACCCAGTTTTAGCGCCAGGCAGATGGCGGGATAATTTTTGGGCTGCATATCCAGCACCAGGCGGTGGGTGTTGGAGGCCTGCGCCCATTCTTGAGCAGCGAAGATCAGCGCGCCGGCGATCCCCTGGCGGCGCACGCGGCGCATGATGGCCAGGTCTGTCACCCAGGTGGTGAGCGGGGCGATCTCTTTGGACAGGCTGATGTAGCCGACTACCTGATCTTGCAGCCGGGCCACCAGCAAGCCAGAGCGGCTTTGCCAGTTCTCCCGCAAGGCGCGCACCGGGCGCGGATACTCCACCCGCGCCGAGCGGGGCAGGCGAACCTGGCGAAAGCCAATGTTGATCTGCCCCTCCTCTGGCCGCTGAACGTCCATCTGCCAGACATAATCGGTCACATAGTCGTGATCCAATTCAACCAGCAGGGGGATATCGGCGGCAACGGCGGGGCGAATGTTGATTTGAGGCATGGACTTTCGACAGGCTTTCGGCCCCTCAAGTTTCTGCAGGGGCCTGGCAGATTAGGGTTGTTGGGTTGTTTGCGGCGCAGCAACCCTGACATGGATGATGCAGGGCGCCAGCGCATTGCCTTCATTATCGGTGACTACCAGGCGCAGGATATATTCACCCGCCGGGATGGTGCGGGTATCCCAATCGCCCAGTTTGCCATTTTGCACCGTCTCGCGCCCGGCCTGGATCGTCAGCCAGATCGGGTCGCCGGGACGGGCAACCTCGTACTTATAAAATCCCATATTTGGGATATTGGCTGTGCCTTCGAGCGTGATGACGCCGCTCACTTCCGCGCCGTCTTCAGGGTTGGTGATGTCCAGGGTCGTCGAGATGCACTCGCTGCCTTCGATCTGCGCCTCGACTGGCAAGGGTGTGACGGTTAGCACATTGCCTGTAGTCGGCGGGCGGGTCACGGTCGGCGTCATCGGCGGCCTGAGGGTTGGCGTTGGAATGGGCATTGCCTCCGGCACCGTTGGCACGACGAAGGAGACAATGACGAATTCGCTCAACGCGGCAAACAAGAACAGGGTCATCCACAGCGCGGCCGCATTCAAATGTTCTTGGGCGTTGTCGCGCTCCATGCCAAAGCCGGCGGCTTGCAGTTCCCGCCAGGCCTGGATAAACTTCAAAACTTGCCAGAGCGCCACCGCTCCCAAAATGATGTAAATCCAAATTTCATACGAGCGCAAATAACGCAGGATGACAACCATGGCGGTCGAGAGGTTAAATTCCTGCCTGGCGCAAGACCCCGCGGATCACGCGGATCATTTTCGGAACGAGCAGCCGCCCGGCGGCCAATACTTCGTCGTGCGTGGTGATCGTGTTGCCATCCAGGTTCGCTTTATTGCTCATCCCTGAGATGCCCAACACGCGCGTGCCGCCGTGTCGTGCGATAGTCACTTCTGGCACAGTGGACATGCCGACCGCATCTGCGCCGATGGCGCGCAAAAAACGCAGGTCGGCCGGCGTTTCAAAGGACGGCCCTGCCAGGCAGATATAGACTCCTTCGCGCAGCAGCACCCCGGCTTCAGCGGCGGCCTGGCGCGCCAGCTGCTGCAGCTCGCGGTCATAAACCCGGCTCATGTCGGGGAAGCGCGGCCCAAAGGTATCCAGGTTCGGTCCGCGCAGCGGGTTGGCGCCGGCCATGCCGATCAAATTCAAATGATCGGTAATCAGCATCAGGTCGCCAGCCTCAAACTGCGGGTTGACGGCCCCGGCGGCGTTGGTGACAATCAGGGTTTCGATCCCCATACGCTGGAAAACTCTCACGGGCAGCGTCACCTGGGCCATGCTGTAGCCTTCATAATAATGGGCGCGCCCTTGCATGATCAGCGCAGGCCGCCCTTCAAGCTTGCCGTTTACCAGGCGTCCCTGGTGGCCGAGGACGGTCGAGGTCGGCCAGTGAGGGATTTCGTTGTAGGGAATGCTTTCAGCGTCCTCGACGGCGTCTGCCAGCCCGCCCAACCCTGAGCCAAGCACAATAGCAATTTTAGGGCTGCCGCTGATGCGCCCGCGGATGAAGGCGGTGGTTTCATCAATTTGAGAAAGGGTAATTGTCTCGGTGTTAAACATGGGCTGATCGTTTCTGGTAGACAGGTGGGTTGCTTGAGATTATATCATTACCTCGCGAAAGGCTTCAATCGCGCGCGCAACTGTTTCGTCGTTAATCCAGTAATGCGTGACCAGGCGAAAACGGCGCGCCCCGACCACGCCTACCAAAACCTGGCGCTCTTTCAGGCGGGCGGCGATCTCGGCGGCGCTCAGAGGCACGGACGGATTGAGGGAGCAAAAGACCATATTGGTTTGCGGCGCGCCGGCGTCCAGTTCGATGCCGGGGAGGGCGGCCAGGCCTTGCGCCAGCAGGCGCGCCCGCCGGTGATCCTGCGCCAGGTGGGCGGGCATGGTCTCCAGGGCGACAATCCCGGCGGCCGCCAAGATGCCGGCCTGGCGCATTCCGCCGCCCAGCATCTTGCGCACGCGATGGGCGCGGCGGATGAAGGCGCGCGAGCCGCACAGCACAGAGCCGACCGGCGCGCACAGGGCTTTGCTCAAGCAGAAAGTGACCGAGTCGGCGGGGGCGGCCAGTTCGGCGGCGCTGACCTGCAAGGCGGCCGCCGCATTGAACAGGCGCGCTCCGTCAATGTGCAGCGCCAATCCATGCTCATGCGCCAATTCGCCCACGCGGCGCGTGTATTCCACGCTGATAGCCACACCGCCGCAGCGGTTGTGCGTGTTTTCCAGCGCGATCAAGCGCGTGATGGGGGCGTGCACATCGTCGGCGCGGATGGCAGCCTGCAGATCCTCCAGGCGGATCGTGCCGTCCGGCTGGTTGAAAGCCTGGCGCGAATGAACGCTGCCCAGGGCGGAAATCCCGCCGGCTTCATAGAGGAAGGTATGGGCTTTGTCGCCCAGGATCACTTCGTCGCCGCGCCCGCAGTGCGCCAGAACAGCGGCCAGGTTGCCCATCGTCCCTGAGGCGACCAACAGGCCGGCTTCTTTGCCGAGCATTTGGGCGGCCATGTCTTGCAGGCGATTGATGGTCGGGTCTTCCCCGTAGACATCATCGCCGACCACGGCCTGGGCCATGGCGGCGCGCATTTCGGGGGTGGGTTGGGTGACGGTATCAGAACGTAGATCAATGGGGGGCATAAAACAGGACTCCTTTACAAGCATAGTCTACCAGGAAAGTGCAGAGATGGCGAAGACAGTTATCCCCTTGACTTTAAGAAAGCCCTGAAATACCACTCCAGTCCTCTGGCGGCGGCGGATGTTTTTCGGTATAATAGCGCCCAAACTTGATCCATAAGAATGCGGCAGTTACGCCTGTATTCAAGATCAGAATTGAACCAGCGTCCAAGTGGCGCTGGTGGAATCCTCGGGTATTATTGAGTTGTTCGTCCACTGGTTGGATGGCGGCGAACTGCTGGAGGCAATGCCGAGGACAACCTGCAATCGGTGGCTTTGTTCTTTGCCTGCATCGAGAGTAGCCGCACGGGACAGCCATTGTATCGTCCCAGACTTCCTGGTAAGAGCACAGGAGTCGCTGTGTTGTGCAGACCTGTGATGTGGTGTGCAGCCTGATCAACGTGGAGCAGCAATGACAGCAGGTATCGAACAAGTTCTAGTCGTAATGCACCCATCGTTCGACGCGGGTATTCTGGACAGGTACCCGGCAGTGTGTCGTTCGAGGCTTTGGATGTCAGTGAGGGGGTGGGTATGACCATTGGCTACGTTAGTCGGCGGATCGGAATATTTCTCCTCATCGTGATCACCGCGGTCACCATCAACTTCTTTATGCCCCGCATCAGGAAGGTGAACCCCATGGAGGCGCGGATGAACCAGCTTGCTGCCCAGGGCGGCGTCTACGCCAAGCAGGTCAAGGAAATGATCGCGATCTATAATCAGAAGTTTGGCCTGGACAAGCCTCTCTGGCAGCAGTACTTGACCTACTGGCAAGACCTTCTCAATCTTAATCTCGGCAATTCCCTGGCCTATTACCCGCAGACAGCCCTGGATATGATCGCCCGCTCCGCGCCGTGGACGATCGGCCTCC
>CAIQJJ010000286.1 GCA_903872065.1 uncultured Anaerolineales bacterium
GAAAGGCGCGCTGCACCGGCGCGTAGGCCGGGTTGGGAATATGCCGCGGCCCTGGGACGAGTCCGTTGTTGATCGTCAAGGTGTGGGCAGGGATGCGGCGCGGCTTGGGGCCGGGCGTGTCCAGGCGCTCCCAGGTCAGCGAGACATCGGCGTCGGGCAGCGTCCAATGCGAGTAATGAACCAGGTTGAACGGCGTAACCGCCGCCCCCTCACGGCGCGCATATTCAATGAACAGGCGCTCGCTCTCGCCGATGGCCTGCAGGCAGCGCTCATAGCTCAGGTAGGCATCAGCGCCGGCCAGGTCGGTGCAAACTTGCGGCGAGATGTAATGGTAAGGGCCATGCTCGCCAAAGATAAGCGGCTTCGTCTTGTCCCAACTTGCGACTGCGCCGTCAATGTTATAGTGCATAGAATTAATCTCGCACCATTCCGCCGGCACCAGGCGGTTGTCGCCGTCATACGAGATCGGACGCGTGGCATCCAGCCGGCGCATGGCGGCGGTCAGGGCCGGCATGGCGTCGCGATAGCCCTCGCGCCCATCCACCCAGCGCATCTCATTCTGCATGCTCCACACCATCACGCTCGGATGGCTGCGATCGCGGCGGATGAGACGCTCCAGGTGGGCGCGGCAGTTCTCGATGAACCGCGGGTCATCGGCCAGGATGGCCTTGCCTGAGCCGTAAATGGCGCTTTCATCTATGATCAGCATCCCCTCCTCGTCAGCGGCATCCAGGAAGAATTCAGGATAGGGCTGGGCGTGCAGACGGATGAAATTAACGCCGGCCTCTTTGCTGGCGCGATACCAGTTGCGCGCGTACTCCACCGTCTGGTAGACAAAACCCTGGTAATGCCAGGCGTCGCCGCTCAGGTTCAAGCGCATGCCATTCAGCATAAAATGAGGCCCCTCAATCCAGATCTCGCGGAAGCCGAAGCGGGTCGTCCGCTCATCGCGCAGGGATGCTCCGCCTTCCAGCTTCGCGTCCAGGATGTACAGGTGGGGACTGGCGGGCGACCAGAGATTCGCATCCGGCCAGTCCGCCTCCAGGCAAACGGTGAGGCGCTCCCCGGCGGACGCGGCGACCGCGCATTCCCAGGCCGGGCAGTGTTCCTCCGCCGCGGTTTGGAATGAAGCCGGGGCGGTGGAAACCTCCAGGCGGCCGCGGAAATCTTTCCCACTCCGGTTCTCCAATGTAACCTGCACATTGATCTTTCCCTGGCGCACGGAGGTCTGCACGCAAAGATCATCAAGCCACACCGCCGGGCGCGTTTCCAGGAATACATCTTGCCAGGGGCCGCGCCCCAGGCCGGCAAACCACGATCCGCACGGCGTCAGCGCTTTCTCGCCGGTCGGCGTGGCGACCCGCTCCCAGGGGCCGCACCACAACGCCAGTTCGTTTTCACCGGGGCGCAGAAAGTCGGTCACGTCCAGTTCCACCGGCAGAAAGGACTCGTCGCAAACCGCCCCGGCCTCAGCGGCTCCCGCCCCGGCCCCAGCGGCTCCCGCTCCGGCCCCAGCGGTTCCGACCGCCGCGCCATTGACAAAGACCTGCCAGCGCTGCAGTACGCCGTGGAAGATCAACCACGTGCGCCCCTCGCCCGACGCGGAATAGGTAAAAGTGCGGCGCAGCAGGCCAGCCGGGGCATCGTTCCAACGCGCCGGGTAGCCGAACAGATCATAAGGCTGAAACTCCGCCGCCGGGTTTGAACTCCAACGCCAGGAGGAGGGGACGCGCACCGGTTCAGCTTCCCAGGCGGGGTTGGCCGGCAGGGATGCCAGGGGGGCAGGGTCGGCGAGGGGGCAAAACTGCCATTCACCGTTCAGGCAGAGGGAGAGGCGAGGAAAGTGGGTCATCGAGAATTACTCCGGTTGGAAGGTTAAGGCGACCTGGACTTCTAACTGGCCGGCGACTCCGGCGCGCTGGAAGATAATCTGCCGCTGGAAATCGCCGCCGGCGATGGACAGTTCTTCGACGCTCACCGTGCAGCCGTCCGGGATGCGAATTACCGCCCGCCCGCGCCGCCCGTTGAGTGTCACCGTTTCGCCGCCGACCTCAACCGGAAGGCGCGTGTTCCAGTAAAACGTCACGCCGCTGCCCTGGGCCAGTTCGTATTCATCGCGAATGATCAGCGTCGCCGGGTCAGGCGATTCCCAGGAGCGCACCCAGCGCCGGTAATAAGGCTCCCAGCCGGGCGTCGCATCCAGGCGCGCCGTGAAGCGCTGCGCATCGCCGGCCCCGCTCGGTTTTACATCTACTTCCAGGGGACACTGTGGATGGGGGCGTTCGGCCAACCCACTGGGCGTCAGCATGTTGTGACGCTGACAGTTTTTGAGCAGGTCGGCGTCGGGGTGCGAATAATCGCACGTGCCGGGGTCGAGGGCAAAGGTCTCACCGGCAAACTCCAACACGAAGGAGCCTTTGTCCTCGTGCGTATGCCCGGCGCCGGCGCGGTTGCCCATCAAAAAGAGCTTGACCTGCGCCCCTCCCAGCCGGCGAGCGGAAGCCATCACGCCCATCTCGGCCAGGTAGACGAATGCGGGCAGATCGGGACCGGCGGCCGGGATCTGGCGATTCAACTGCCAGGCCAGCACGGTGGAGGGGAAACCGCCCTGGCGCGCCAGCGCTTTGCGGTACATATTGACCCAGGCGCTCTCCGGCAGCGCGGCGGCCATCATCGCCAGGGCTTCCAATTCCATCTCCGCGTGCCCATCGCAGATCGGGATCGCGTCCGCCTGATCATCGGTAGAAGCCAGGGCGGCGGCGAACGGCGCAGTGCGCAGCATGGCCGGCGGGACGATGTGCGCCAGGTCTTTGCCGCGCGCCCGCGCGTAATGGTAGAGCGCCAGGCCGCCGTCCCGCGCCACGCAGCGAAAATAACTCGGCCCTTCCACATAGCCGCCATCCGGCAGGACGGTGTCTTCCAGGCTTTCGACCAAATCTTGCAAGGCCAGTTCAGTGTATGGGCGCACGCGCGGCCAAAAGCGTTCGAGCAGCAAATAACCCAACATACGCCCCGGCGTAAACCAGGCCAGTTGGTTGTTATGAAAGATATACTCGTAGGCCCAAACAATCTGGTTGATATTGCCAATGCCATGCTCGCCGATGCGGCGCAAAATGTAGTCGCGCCCCAGGTCAGTGAAGCACTCGCCGGCCAGGTCCAAAATCAAGGCGGTTTCGTAAGTGCAAAGGGACTGCACAAAGCAGCGGTGGTCAAATGTGCTGCCGGGGAAAGCGCAAATCATGCCGTCATCCCACACATCGCAAAACGCAATTGCCAGCGCATAACGCGCCGCCAGGCGCAGCAGGCCGGCGTCCTGCAGGAGCAGGCCGGCCAGGGCCGCTTCTGGCCCATAGCGCAGCAGCCAACGCCCCTCGTCTCGCTGGCGCGAGTACCGCGTGTCGTTCCAAAAATTGACGAAATCATGGATCATCGCTTCCGGGATCAGGCGGGAAGCGGCTTCGGCGGCCAGCGTGTAAGGCGTCGCGCCCTGCCGCTCCAGCGCCGCCTGGTGTTCCTGGCGAAAGGCGCTCAATTCCTCGGCGGAGATCAATAACCCAAAGGCCGGCTCAAAACGCGGCTGGCAGCTTTCTGGCTTCAGGTAGCCCTCCCATTGGGCCGAGAAACGGCGGTACTGCGCCAGGTAGCGATCCAGCAGGGCGCGGTTTTGCACCCCCAGCCAGTTCAACCAACCCGCGGCAAGACCCTGGCGCGCTGTGTACACCTCGAGGGTCAGCGCCTCCAGGTAGCTTGCCCCGCCCAGGGGAAAGACCGGCTCGCCCTTTTTACCATTGGAAGGCGGCGTCTCAAAGACCAGGCGGCCCACATCCGTATCGGCAAGCAAGCGCAGATGCGCCCCTTCCGGCAGGTTGACCGAGGCGATCAAATGGTCGTATGACGGTGCATTTTCCCCTGGCAGGCGCAAGTCCAGGTTGAACTGGCGCGTCATGCGCAGGACGAGGCCATCTGCGGGGCGGCGCGCCCAATTCAGGGCAACCCAGCACCAGTTTTGCGCCACCACCAACCCATGCGCTTCGCCCGACTCCAGAGTCCACTGCGCCAGGCCGCTCAACCTGGGGTCCCAAAACGGCTCAAAAATTGCTTCAGCGATGTTAAAAGGGATCAGTTCCGTCATCGTGTCCTTCCATTTGCGCCGCCCGCCAGCGCGTTCACTGGATACACTATCTCGCTCTAAGACAATATAGCGCCAGAGAGTCTCTGGCGCTATATCTTCTTACACAACAGGAGCCATTATTTCTTGGTCGCCTTAAAGGCATCCAACTGCGTCTGCATGGCGGCGATAATCTTATCCACGCCAGCTTCTTTGACCTTGTCAATACAGGCCTGCAAACCCTCGTCCGAGCTGATCGTCCCGTCAATCAGAGGCAGGCAGAATTCGGTCGCTGCGGCGTTGACGTTGGCAATCTCCGTCTGGACGCTGCTCCGGTCAAAGGTGAAGCCCATGGCTGCCGAAGCCGTCGAGGAGTTGTTCAGATCTTTGATCTGATCCCAGAGCTTGTTCTCGGCATCCGGGGCGCTGGTGTAATAGGCCAGGAAGTTGCTGCCATACATCCACAAAGTATCGGGATAATAGCCAGTTTCCGGCCAGCTTGCCACGCCCTCGGGCAGGCCGATCAACTGCTTGGCTTCGTCCAACCACACCCAA
>CAIQJJ010000287.1 GCA_903872065.1 uncultured Anaerolineales bacterium
GATCAGATGCAGGGGCGCACCTCGATTGACCCGCGCTGGCGCGCCATTCATGAAGACGGCTCTGCGTTTCCTGGCGAAGCGCACCCGGCCATGCTCGCCCTGCAAAGCGGCCGGCCGGTTCAGAATGTCGTCATGGGCATCTACAACCCGGCCTGCAACGCCACACGTTGGATCAATATCAGCGCCATGCCGCGTTTTAAAGAGGACGAGGCGCGGCCCTACCAGGTCTACACCACTTTCGAGGACATCACGGAACGCAAGCAGGAGAATCGCTACCTGCAGGCCCGCCTGCGCCTGGCCAATTTATCGCACCAGGCATTGGAGATGGAAGAGCTGATGCGCGCCATGCTTGATGAGGCCGAGGCGCTGACCGAAAGCACGATCGGTTTCTTCCATTTTGTGGACGATGATCAGCAGACGATTTACTTGCAAACCTGGTCCACCCATACCCTGGCGAAGATGTGCACCGCCGAGGGGAAAGGACAGCACTACCCGGTGACGGAGGCCGGGGTGTGGGCCAACGGCATTCGCCACGCCAGGGCTTACATCTACAACGATTATCCGGCGCTGCCCGATCGGCGCGGCCTGCCCCCAGGACACGCAACCATCACCCGCCTGATCTCTTTGCCGATCGTCCGCAACAACCGGGTGGCGGCGGCTTTTGGCGTGGGCAATAAGCCCTATGATTATGACCAAAATGACCTGGATGTGTTGGGTCGCCTGGCGGAGGAGGCCTTTGGCATCATTTTGCGCAAGCGGGTTGAACAGGCGCTGCGCGAGAGCGAGGAGAAGTATCGCGGGCTGATGGAAAGCCTGGATAACCAGGTGGCGGTGATAGATGGGGAAGGGCGTTTCATTTATCTGAACGACCGCGCCGCTGAGCCATTGGGACGCGCGGCGCAAGAGATCGTGGGCAAGACCATCTTCGAGGTGTTCCCGGCGGAATTGCACAGCCAACAAATGCAAGATATCCGCTGGGTGATGCAAGAAAATAAAAGTAAGGTTATTGAAAGGGTGGAGGTGAACCCCGGTCCGCGGTGGTATCGCACGACCATCCAACCGCTGCGCGACGAAAACGGGCGCGTCAGCCGCGTGCTGATCAATTCGATGGATATCCACGAATTGAAGACTACGCAGCAGGAACTGCAGGAATTGAACCGCACCCTGGAAGAGCGGGTGCAGCAGCGCACGACTGAGGCGCGCAGTCTGTATGAGAGTCTGCGCCGCGCCAACCTGGAACTGGAGCGCGCCCTGCGCCTGAAAGATGAATTCCTGGCCAATATGAGCCACGAACTGCGCACTCCCCTCAATGCCATCCTGGGCATCTCTGAGATTCTGCTGGCTGGCTATCGCGGGCCGCTGAACGAACGCCAACACAACTTCGTCAGCGCCATTGATACCAGTGGACGCCACCTGCTGAGCCTGATCAATGACCTGCTGGATGTCTCCAAGATCGAAGCCGGCAAGGTGGATATCCACCTGGAGACAGTGATCATTTCGGACGTCTGCCAGGCCAGTCTCAGTTTTGTCAAAGAACAAGCCAGCAAAAAAGGGGTCGCCCTGGGCTTTAAGTACGAGAAGACCGCTTTGAAGGTGATGGCTGACCAGCGCCGGCTGAAGCAGATTTTGGTCAACTTACTCAGCAATGCGGTGAAATTTACGCCCTCTGGCGGAGAAGTCAAATTAAGTGTCCGCGCCGACCTGCAGAAGGCGCGCGTGGAATTCTCGGTCAGCGACACCGGGATCGGGATTGCGCCGGCGGATTTAGAGCGCCTGTTCACCCCCTTCACCCAGGTGGACAGCAGCCTCTCGCGCCAGCATGAAGGCACTGGCCTGGGGCTGGTGTTGGTCAAACGCCTGGCCGAACTGCACAACGGTGAAGTCTCGGTAGTCAGCGAGGTCGGCAAGGGGAGCTGCTTCACCGTTTCCTTACCGTGGGACGCCTCCCTCGATGAACAACAAGCCCCGGCCGCGCCGCGCCGCAGCGACTTGAGCCGTTCCGCGCCGGCTGGCGGCGCAGAGACCACGGCGGCATCGCCCGGCTTGATCCTCCTGGCCGAGGACAACGAAGTGAATGCGATGAGCCTGCGCGATTACCTGGATGGGCTCGGTTATAACGTGATCGTTGCAGTGAATGGCGTTGAAGCGCTCGGCAAAGCCAGGGCGATCCAGCCGGACCTGATCTTGATGGACGTCCAAATGCCAGAGATGGACGGGTTGGAGGTCATCCGCCGCCTGCGGACAGAGGCGCGCTTTAAAGACACCCCGATCATTGCGCTGACCGCCCTGGCCATGCCAGGCGATAGTGAGCGCTGCCTGGCGGCCGGCGCCAACGCCTATTTAAGCAAACCGGTCAGCTTGAAGCAGTTGGCGGCGCTGATGAGCGATTTGCTGCGAAAAGGGTGATTGGCGGCTGCAGATCAAAAATCGCCAGTTTGCCCGCCACATTGAGAAAGACAAGGCGGGCATCTACATCGCGTGTGGCAGAGACGCTCTGATGGGGCGTCTCTACATTTAACTTGGAGGAAGTAGAAAAACCCAACAGGTCTTGCACCGCTTGCACATAGCGCTGCGCCTGCCCATCATAGTCATTTTGACGGATCAGCAAGCGGGCTTCGTCCTCAGATGCAGCGTAATCGGTCTTAAAGTCTATAACGCGCCACCGCCCGTCCAGGCGGCAGAGCAGGTCAATGACGCCGCGGCTGGCCTCCGCGCCGCGAGCGGCCGGCGTGAAATAGGGGACTTCATGATGGCGCTCGGCGCGATCCAGTTCGGCATAAAGCGGGTGATCGCGCAGTCTTTGCAGCAGGCGGCGGGCGTCGCCCAGGGCGGTGTGGATCTCGCCAGGGTCAATCAGGCCGGCCTCGAGGGCAAAGGGGCGCAAGAAAGCGTCAAAATCTGCGGCGGGAAATTTCCAGCGCTGTAAGCAGGAATGCACCAATTTGCCTACCACCCAGGCCGGGGCGCGCGGATGGGGGCGGGCCGGGGCAACGCGCCAGACGCGCGGCGGTGGATCGGCCTCGCCAGCGCGGGCTTTTTCGTCCAGCAGGGGCGGCGCCGGCGTCAGAGGGTCCAGCAAATCTGAGAGGGGCGCGGCGGCCGGCGTGGGGAGGGACGGTTCGACCAGGGGCGCGCCGCCTGGCGAGGCGTCCAGCGCCAGGTGCAGGCTGACGCCCTCGCAGGGCGGCTCGCCTTGCAGTCGCATGGCCGCGTCAAGCTGAAGCTGGCCCAACCCCAACTTGCCCAACCAGCCGGGGGTGATCAGCCCACCGTCTTTGCGCGCCTTGACATGGCCGCTGATCAGCAGTTTCTCACTGGCGCGGGTGGCGGCCACATACAACAAGCGGCAGTCTTCGGCCTCCTGGCGCGCCTCTTCCAGGCGGCTCGCTATCTGCCAGGCGGTGGGGTGAAAATCGCCCTCTTTAAGGTCGAGGCGCAAGCCGGCCGCGCTCAGTTGCAGCCTGGCGCTGCGCGAGTGCGCTTCATGAGAAGCATCCGCCAGGCCCACCAGGGGAAATTCTAACCCCTTCGCCTTGTGGACAGTCATCAACTGCACCGCGCCGCCGCTGGCCGCGTTGGCATCGGCGGCCGCTTCGCCCTCGCGCAGGCCGACATCGCGCAGGGTGCGCACATAAGCCAGGAAGGCCGGCAGGCTGGTGAGGCGCGAGCGGTGCGCATCGGCCAACAGCTTTTCGACATTGCGCACCCGGCGCGCCCCATGCGGAATGCTGGCAAGCATGGCGCGGTAACCGGTGAGGTCGAGCAGGTGTTTGAGAACCGCCGAAGCCGGGGCGCGGCCGGCCAGGGCGCTGAGCTCGCTCAGGATGGCATAGGCGCGGGTGTGGGCGAGCATGGGTGAGGCGCGCAAAGCCTCGCCCAGCGGACGCATCTCACCCTGGGGCGAACAGCGAAGCTGGTAAATTTCAGCATCCGATAGGGCAAAGGCCGGCGAGCGCAGCAGGCCAAACAGGGCCAGGTCATCGGCCGGATCGGCAATCGCGGCGA
>CAIQJJ010000288.1 GCA_903872065.1 uncultured Anaerolineales bacterium
GGTGGAGTTTTTGGGAACGGTGAAAAACAGCGCTCTGCCGGCCTATTACCGCGCCGCGACTCTGTTCGTCTCGCCGGCCCGCACCACCCGCAAATGGGAAGAATACGTGGGGATGACCAATATCCAGGCGATGGCCTGCGGCGTACCGGTGATCTCCACCGACAGCGGCGCCATCCCGGAATACGTCCCCCCCAGCGCGGGACTGCTCGTCGCCGAGGGGCAGCCGGCCCTGCTGGCCGACGCAATCACCCGCCTGTTATCCGATGAGGCTTTGCGCGCCGCGCTGGGAAAAGCCGGCCGGCAGTATGCCGCCGCGCACGAAAATGCCCGTTATAATATACGGGAAGCAGAAGAGATTTTGCTGCAACGCCTGGCCGCCGCTTAATTTAATAGGACTGCCGCCTATGAAAATCGCTCTGGATACCCAATCTACCCTCGGACAGAAGACCGGCATCGGCCATTACACCGCCGAACTCCTGCGCGCCCTGCAGCGCGTCGCCCCACAACATGAATACGTTTCCCTTGATTGGCAGCAGGATCCGCCCATGCGCCTGAACCGCCGCCTCTACTGGCAGCAGTGGGAACTGCCCCAACGCACGCGCAAGGCTAAAACGGATCTGCTGCACGTCACCGGCTTCGACGCTCCCCGCATCAAACCCTGCCCGGTCGTGCTGACCGTCCACGATCTGATCGGGGCGCTCTATCCGCAGCATTTTCCCCACATCGCGCGTTTTTATTGGAGCAGGTGGCTTCCTTATTCCATCCGCTGGGCAGATGTGGTCATCGCCGATTCGCAAAACACCCGCGGCGATATCCTGCGGCTGACTGGCATCCCCGCCAGCAAGGTGCATGTCGTCCCCCTGGGCATCCCGCAGCGGTATTCGGCGCTGATCCCTCTGAAAGAGCGTGAGCGCGTGCAGCGGCAGTATCGCCTGCCCAAGAAATTCATCCTTTACACAGGGACGATTGAACCACGCAAAGGGCTGGATACGCTGGTGGCGGCGTTTGGGCAGATCGCAGCGTCATATCCCCATACACTGATCATCGCCGGCAAGGTGGGCTGGTATGGCGAAAGCCTGAAGACGCAGATCGCCAGCCTGGAATTGAATGAGCGCGTGCAGACGATCGGCTACATACCAGATGACGACCTGCCGGCGCTCTACGCCAGCGCGGAGGTGTTCGTCTTTCCATCCCGCTACGAAGGCTTTGGCCTGCCGCCGTTGGAAGCCATGGCCTGCGGCACACCGGTGGTCTGTTCCAACGCTTCCAGCCTGCCAGAAGTCACCGGCGATGCGGCCATCCTGACGCCGCCGGATTATCCCGAGGCGCTGGCGGCCGCCCTGCGGCGGGTGCTGGAAAACGCCAGGCTGCGCGCCACGCTGCGCGAGCAGGGATTGCAGCGCGCCCGCGCCTTCACCTGGGATGAGACTGCCCGCCAAACGCTGCGCGTGTATGAACAGGTCGTGCGGCAGTGAAAATTGTCCTGGACTGCTCAGCGGCGGCGCATCAGCGGGCCGGCATTGGGCGCTACGCGCAAGAACTGGCCGGGGCGCTGCGAAAGATAGCCCCGCAGCAGGCGCTGATCGCTTTTTACAACCGGGCGGAGGATGCCCTGCTCCCGCCGCCGCTGGAGGATCTGCCGCGCATCGCCCTGCCTGACGGCGACAAACCCTGGCGGCTGCGCGTGCTGCTGGCGCACTGGCTGCGCCGCTCGCAAGACGCCCTCCTGCCGCCCGACAGCCTGTTTCACGCCGCCGATCATCTGCTGCCGCGCCTGGCCGCCATCCCCAGTGTATTCACCCTGTACGACCTGACTCATCATTTCTACCCTGAGACCCAGGCGCGGCTCAACCGGCTGTACCTGAAACTGATGCTGCCGCGCTTTTTGCAACAGGCGCAGGAGGTGATCGCCATTTCAGAAAGCACGCGCCGCGCGGCGATTGACCTGTACCACCTGCCCCCCGACCGCATCCAGACCATCCCCCTGGGGGTCAGCAGTCACTTCCGCCCGGTCGATCCGGCGGCTGTGCGGGCGAAATACCATCTGCCCGAACGCTTCATGCTGTATGTTGGTACGATTGAACCGCGCAAAAACCTGACCACCCTGCTGGAGGCGCTGCCGTCGGCGACGCCGCCGGCGCCGCTGGTGATCGCCGGCAAACGCGGCTGGCTGGCCGAGGGGTTCTTTGCGCAGTTGAAGGCGCGCGGCCGGCAAGAGCAAGTGCTGCTGCCCGGCTATATCCCCGACGCCGACCTGCCAGGCCTTTACAGCGCGGCGCGGCTGTTCGTCTTTCCGAGCCTGTACGAGGGCTTTGGCCTGCCCGTCTTAGAGGCAATGGCCTGTGGAACGCCGGTCGTCTGTTCCAACACTTCCAGCCTGCCCGAAGTGGCCGCCGAGGCCGCCCTGCTGGTCAATCCGCGCGACGCACGCGCCCTGCGCCTCGCGCTGGAGCGCCTGTGGCAAGATGACGTCCTGCACGCAGAACTGGGCGCGGCGGGGCTGGCGCGGGCGGCGGGCTTTTCCTGGGAGCGTACAGCCCAGGCCACCCTGGCGGTCTATGAGCGCAGCGTTCTCGACCGCAGCGTTCTCGACCGCCGCGTTCGTGAACGCCGCGGTCGTGACCGCCGCGGTCAGGGCCGGGGCGGGTAAGCGCGATGCCCACTTATATCCTGGATGCGCGGGCGGCGACGCCGCACTTCCCCGGCATCGGACGCTATGTCAAGAACCTGGCCATCCATTTGCCGGCTCTGCTGGCAAAAGAGGAGCGGCTGGCCTTGATCGTCAACGCCGGCGCGCCGCCGCCCTGGCTGGATGGGCCAAAACAGGCGGCGCAGGTCAACCTGCTGGAAGCAGCCGCCTCCCCCTTCTCGCTGGCCCAGCAGTGGCAAATCCCGCGGCTGATTCGCGCCGTACAAGACCAGCCGGCAGAGACGCTCTACCATTCCCCCTATTACCTGATGCCCTACCGCCCCGGCGCGCCAACTGTTTTGACTGTCTATGACATCATCCCCCTGCGCTACCCGCAAACCGTCAGCCGGCAGGCGCGGGCGCTGTTCAGCATCAGCACACAGTTGGCGCTGAAAACCGCGGCGAGGGTGGCGGCGATCTCAGAGGCCGCCCGGCAAGATTTTCTGCAAACCTTTCACGCGCCGCCGGTCCGCCTGTCACCGGCGCAGATCGCGGCCATCCCCTTGGCGGCGGAGGCGAAGTTTCAACCCCAGCCGCCGGCGGAGGTGGAGCGGGTGCGGCAGCGCTATGGCCTGCCGGAGCGCTTCGCCCTCTATGTGGGGATCAATAAACCGCACAAAAATCTGCTGCGCCTGGTGGAAGCCTGGCAAAGGGCGCGCCCGGCCGGCTGGCGGTTGCTAATCGGCGGGGCGTGGGATGCGCGCTATCCACAGGCGCGGGAACGGGCGGCGCAGGTCGAGTCGATCCATTTCCTGGGGACGCTGCCCGACGCCGATCTGCCAGCCTTATACAGCGCGGCGGGGCTTTTTATTTTCCCCAGCCTGTATGAGGGATTCGGCCTGCCCGTCCTGGAGGCGCTGGCCTGCGGCGCGCCGGTGCTGTGCAGCCGCGCTTCCAGCCTGCCAGAGGTGGCCGGCGAGGCGGCGCTGTATTTCGACCCGTTCCAGGTGGAGGATATGGCCGGCGTCATTCAGCAAGCGGCCGGCGACGCGGCGCTGCGCGCGGCGCTGACAGGGCGCGGGCCGGAACAGGCGGGGCGCTTTTCGTGGCGGCGCGCCAGCCAGGCCACACTGGAGTTGTATCGCCAGGCGCTTGGACAGACAGGCGCATCAATCGTTTTCCACCCGCGCAAAAACGGGTAAAATCAGACTACTTTAACGCCGGCGTTTTAATCCGGCGCTTCACACGGAGGTAACATGACAGACACACAAGCACCTAACGCCGGCCTGCGCCAACGGCTGGGCGTCCTCACCAGCGGGGGCGACGCCCAGGGCATGAACGCGGCGCTGCGGGCGATCATCCGCACGGGCATCGAGCGCGGCCTCGACGTTTACGCCATCTATGAAGGCTACCAGGGGATGGTCGAGGGCGGGCCGCGCATCCGCCAGATGAATTGGGATTCGGTGGGCGGGATTTTGCACAAGGGCGGCACGGTGATCGGCACGGCGCGCAGTGATGCGTTTCGCACGCGCGAGGGCCGCCGCCAGGCAGCCAAAAATTTATTGGAGCATGGAATTGACCGGCTGGTGGTGATTGGGGGGGATGGCTCGCTGACAGGAGCCAATCTCTTCCGGCAGGAGTGGGGCTCGCTGCTGGCCGAACTGGCCGAACTGGGCGAGATCAGCCAGGAAACAGCCGCGGCGCACCCTTATCTGCTGATTGTGGGGCTGGTCGGCTCGATTGACAATGACTTTTACGGCACAGACATGACGATCGGGGCGGACAGCGCCCTGCACCGCATCACCGAGGCGGTGGACGCGATTACCAGCACAGCCGCCAGTCATCAGCGCACTTTTGTGGTCAAGGTAATGGGGCGCAACTGCGGCTACCTGGCGATGATGGGGGCGCTGGCCTCGAGCGCCGACTGGGTGCTGATCCCTGAAAATCCGCCGGCGGTGGACAACTGGCAGGATGTGATGTGCGAACGCCTGCGCGCCGGGCGCAAGGCCGGGCGGCGAGACAGCATTGTCATCCTGGCGGAAGGGGCGCGTGACCGGAACGGCAAAACGATCGGCAGCAGCGATGTGCAAAGAGTGTTAGAAGAGAAGTTGGGCGAGGATGTGCGCACAACTGTCTTGGGACATGTGCAGCGCGGCGGCGCGCCCAGCGCCTACGACCGCATCCTGGGGACGCTGATGGGTTATGGGGCGGTGGAGGCGATCTTGCAGGCCAAACCAGAAGATGAGCCGGCGCTGATCGGGATCAAGGGCAACCGCATCACGCGCACGCCGTTGATGGAATGCGTCAATAAAACGCACGCCGTGGCGGACGCCATCGCGGCCAAGGATTACGATCGGGCGATGGAACTGCGCACCAACAGTTTTAAGGACAGTTGGCGCACTTTGATGACCTTTGTGCGCGCCCTGCCGCGCCCGGCGCCGGAAGATCAAAAGCATTTCCGCATCGGGGTGCTGAACGCCGGCGCGCCAGCCCCCGGCATGAACGCTGCGACGCGCGCCGCCGTGCGCCTGGGGATTGACAAGGGGCATACCATGTTCGGCATCAGCAACGGCTTCCAGGGCCTGGCCGACTGCGAGGTGCGCCCGATGGACTGGATGAGCGTCAGCGGATGGGTCTCGACGGGCGGCTCGAACCTGGGCACCAGCCGCATGGTGCCGAAGGGCAGCCAATTGTATTCAATTGCCCGCACGATCGAGAATAACCATCTGCAAGCGCTGTTGATCATCGGCGGTTGGCCGGCTTACGAGGCGGCCTATAAGCTCTACACGGAGCGCGAGAACTTCCCCTCGTTCAATATCCCCATGGTCTGCCTGCCGGCCTCGATCAACAACAACTTACCCGGTTCCGATTTCAGCGTGGGGGCGGATACGGCGCTGAACAGCATTGTGGAGGCAGTGGATAAGGTGAAGCAGTCGGCGGTGGCGGCGCGGCGCGTGTTTGTGGTGGAGGTGATGGGGCATTACTGCGGCTATCTGGCGTTGATGGGCGCCCTGGCAACGGGCGCGGAGCGCGCCTACCTGAACGAGGAAGGGGTGTCAATCCACGATCTGACGCGCGATGTGGATGATCTGCTGCGCGGTTTCAAAAGCGGCAAGCGCCTGGGGCTGATGATCCGCAACGAGTACGCCAACCCGGTCTACACGACACCCTTCATCTCGGCGCTGTTCGAGGAGGAGAGCAAGGGGCTGTTCGATGTGCGCCAGACGATCCTGGGGCATTTGCAGCAGGGCGGCGACCCCTCGCCCTTCGACCGTATCCAGGCCACGCGCCTGGCGCGCCTGTGCGTAGATTTCCTCTCGGAGGAGTGCAACCATGACTCGCAGCGCAGCGCCTATATTGGCCTGGAAGCCGGGCAGATCCATTTCCACGACATGCAAGATTTCCCACGGGTGATTGACGCCAAGCGCCTGCGCCCGCGCAATCAATGGTGGATGGACATCAGCAAGGTGGCCAAGATTTTGGCGCAGCCCGGCCCAAGCTGGCAAAATCCCGAGGAGAAGGCATGAGCATGGCATTGGACGCGCCTGCGCCCGAAATTACCGCCGCCGCGCTCCAGGAAGAGATCGTTCGCACGATCGATCGCCCAGAAAACGGCATGCCAGAGACTTCGCCCCTGCTGCTGTTGGATGTGCGCGAAGCCGAGGAGCGGGCGGGGGGGTATATTCCCAACAGTCTGCACATTCCGGTGAACTGGGTGCGATTCCGGCTCAATCAGTTGGATAAGAACGCCGAGATCGTGGTGTACTGTGCGCATGGGGTGCGCTCAAACGCGGCGGCGGCGTTTTTGCTGCGCCAGGGATACCGCGCCCGCAGTCTCAAAGGCGGCATCTACGCCTGGGCGGCGGCGGGAGGAGAGATCAACTATGGATAAAGATGCACTGGCGGCTTTCGCCAATCAAAATTTTTTAAACCTGGAGACCTACCGCAAGAATGGGGAGGCGATGCGCACGCCGGTCTGGTTTGTTGAAGAGGAGGGGGTGTTGTACGTGCGCACGGTGGATGGGTCGGGCAAGGTCAAGCGGGCGCGCGCCAACCCGCGGGTGCGCGTGGCCCCGTGCCAGGTGGACGGCAAGCTGATCGGAGCGTGGGTAACAGGGACAGCCAGCCTGTTGAGCGCGGCGGAGACGGCGCGGGTCAACGCGCTGTTCGACGCCAAGTATGGCGAGTTGAAGCGGCAGTTTGAGGCCCAGGCGCAGCCTGGGCTGGTGTATACGACGATTGCGATTCAGTAGGGTCGCCATTTGGCAAGAGTGCTACAATATCTGTGATACGGTTTTCAATCGCAGCCACGCGCAGCTTATGCAAACCCGTGATGGGGTCTCGATCCAGTTTTTCTCCTTTCCCCTCTTTCACTTTTCCCCTACCTGCGTTCGTCGCATGCCCCCAGGCGATCTCTTTTGGCGCGGTAGAGATCGTGATCGGCGGATTTCAGCAGTTCTTCGGTGGTCGCGCCTTGTTCAGGATAAACCGCCACGCCCACAGAAATCGAAAGCGCGCCCATGGAATGCCCTTCGTATTCCACCTCGAGATGTCGCACCGCCTGGCCCAGTTGACGAGCGCGCTCCTGCGTCACGGTGAACGATGCTTCTGGCAAAACCAGGACAAATTCATCGCCGCCGTAACGGCAGGCGATATCACCGGCGCGAATTTGCGCCGCGGCGGTGCGCGCCAACTGCTGCAAGACCACATCCCCGGCGGCATGTCCCCAGCGATCATTAACCTGTTTGAAATCGTCGGCGTCGAACAGGATGACCCCGATCGAGGCCTGGGAACGCCGCGAGCGCTGGATTTCGCGCTCTAGCGTCTCCTCCAGGTAGCGGCGGTTGAAAAGACGAGTCAAATGATCGCGCACTGAGAGTTCTAACAAGCGCGCCTCGTTCTGCGCTAACAAATCCGCCTGGCGCTCAATTTGCGCCAGGTCGCTCTGGCTGATCATGTTGGAGAGAATGCTCAAGACGGAGGTAAAGAAGATCAGGGTCAAGAAGCTCGGCCAGTTGATGATGGCGGTCGCCGGGCTGAACACTGGGAGCAGCGCCAGGGCGGCCACCTGGGCGCCGGCCAGGAGGGCGGTCGCCAGGGGAGACAGTAAAATACTGGACAGCAGCACTGATACAATCACATACGCCAGAGGGACGAAATCGCCGCGCAGAATGGCCGGGTCGAAAAGTAAGGATCCCCACGGCCCGAAGACCGCGCCAATGACCGTCAACCGGGCGGCAGCCGTATAGCGGCCGGCGCAATTTAAGCCGTAAGCGGCCATGATGAGAATATCCAGACCAAGGATCAAGACGATGTATTCGCTGCGACGCGGACTGGCAGGGGAGTTGACGATAAGCACTAACAGCAAGGTGGCAAGGGTGAGAATCAAAAGCGACAACAAGAGCCAGGCCAATAACCGCTGGCGACGGCCGCTGGCGGTGGGGATTGAGTGCAGATACCTGGTAAGCCAGTTCCATGCCGCGCCTGGCTTCAGCGCCGCGCCTGGCTCCGGCGCCGCGCTTGGCTTCAGCGCTGTATTCAAGCGGCTCTTGCTCGCTTGAGGGGGAGTTTCTTCAGCGTTCATAGCGAAGTTATACCTGGTTCGTTTTGCGCTTCAAGAACTGTTTAATCCGCTCCACCAGTTGGGCCATAACAATCGGCTTGCTGATGTATTCATCGGCGCCAGCCTGCAGACATTTTTCGCGGTCGCCGGTCATCGCCAGGGCGGTCACAGCGATGATCGCGGCTGAAGCCAGCCGGGGGTCTGGATGGGCGCGCAGGCGGCGAATGGTTTCAAGCCCATCCATGCCAGGCATTTGAATGTCTACCAACATCACATCGGGGCGCAGCTCGGCCGCGCGCTGTAAAAGCTCAATGCCGCTGCGCGTGGCAACCACGCGATAACCCTGCGTCTCCAGAAAGCCTGCGACGATTTCCAGGATCATTTCGTTGTCATCGGCCAGCATCACCAGCGGGGCAACAGTCGTTGGCCCAACCACCATCACCGGCGCGTTTGGGCGAGTAAAGGCAGCCGCCTTATCAAGCTCGGCTTGCAAATCCTGCCGCTGAAACGGTTTTACCAGGTAGCCCACCGCCCCAAGCTGCATGGATTCGGCGCGCCGCTCTTCGACCGAGGTGATGATGACAGGAATGTCGCGGACGCGGGCATCCGCCTTGAGGCGGGCAAGTAAATCCAGGCCAGAGCCATCGGGCAAGTTCAGATCCAACAGGATAGCGTTGGGATGTAAAGCGAGCGCCTTTTCAAACGCGCCCGCCAGCGTCGGGTGGATAAAACTGGCGACGCCAAGCTCCTTCAAGTAGCGGGCGGCTTGTTCGGCATCCAGCGCACTGTCTTCAATCAGCAGGGTGCTCTTTAAAGAGCCGGTCTGCCGCCTGGCCGGGGCAGCGGGTGGAGGCGGGGTTCCATCCCCCTCCCAGGGCAAAAGAATGGTAAAACGGCTGCCAGCGCCGGGAGTGCTCTCCACCTGGACGCTGCCGCCGTGCATCTCGGCCATACGCTGCACCAATGACAGGCCCAGCCCCGTGCCTGAGTATTGACGCGCCAGGCTGCTGTCCAGTTGAACAAAGGGTTTGAACAATTTGTTCAAATTTTCGGGCGCGATGCCAATGCCTTTGTCCCAAACGCCCAAGGCCACGATCTTTTTGTCCGCATCGCCATGCACCTCCAAACCCAGGCGGCCGGATTCAGGGGTGAACTTGACCGCGTTGCTGAGCAGGTTGACGAGCATTTGCTTCAGCCGGCGAGGATCCGCGCGCACCACAATGGAAGTAGTGTCCATACTAAAGCTGATATTTTGTCTCTTTTGGCCGGCCATGCCTTTCACCAGTTGCAAACTGGCCTGGCAGATATCGGCGACAGAACATGTCTCAAACTGCATATCCAATTTGCCAGCTTCGATTTTCGAGAGGTCGAGGATATCGTTGATCAAGTCCAGCAGATGACGCCCGCTGATCTCAATATTTCGCGCCGCTTTCAGCTGCTTTTCATTCAGCGGACCTAAAGTCTGCAACTGCATGACTTCAGACAGCCCCAAAATGCCCGTCAAAGGTGTGCGCAGTTCATGGCTCATGCTGGCCAGGAACTCATCCTTAAGGCGGGAGGCTTTTTCGAGGGCGGCGTTGGCGGCGCTCAGCTTGTCGCGGCTCTCCCGCAAGGCCTCACTGGCCTTTTTGCGCTCGGTGATATCGCGCACCACGCTCTGGACAAGGATGATTTTGCCATTGGCGTCGCGCACTGCCGAGAGATTGATTTCGACATCCACACTCCGCCCGTCTTTGGCGATAAACGTCCTCTCGTAAAGCGGCACAGACTCGCCGCGCAGCACCGCCTCGATGCGCTCATCGGCGTCTTGCTGCTGCTCAGGGGCGGCGACGGCGTTGGAGCGCTGCGCGTTCAATTGCAGATATTCTTCATGAGTATAGCCAAGCATCTCCAGCCCTCGCGGGTTGGCCTGCAGGTCTACTTTCTGCGGCGATATTAAGAAAATCCCATCGTTCGAGTTTTCAAATAAAGCCCGATAGATGGCTTCGTTCTGGCGTACTTCAGCGGTGCGTTCCTCAACCCGCTTTTCAAGTTCGCGGTTCAACTCTTCCAGCTGGCGTTGGGTGGTCTTAATCTCGGTCATATCGGTGGCTACACCAGCCGTGCGGACGAGACGACTGGTCTCATCGAAAATGGGAAAGCTCCGATCCCAAATCCAACGTACACTGCCATCTGGCCGCAGGATGCGGTATTCCACCGCGGTGCGTTCGCCCTGCGTCTGTTGGTTCATCGCCTCCAATGCAATGGGCTGATCTTCCGGCAAGATGCTCGTCAGATATTCAAGCGAGTTCTCATAAAGACTCTGGCAGGAACGTCCCCAGACATTTTCGTAAGCGGGGCTGATGTAGATAATCTTGTTATCAGCCCGGTCATCCATCCAGAAAACTTCCTGGATATTGTCCGCAAGCTGGCGGAAGCGTTCATCGCTGACGCGCAGCGCCATTTCGGATTGGCGGCGCTCAAACCACAGCCCCAACATGCGCGCAATGTTATCCAGCAAAGTTTGTTCTTCAGGCAAGATAAAAGACTCATCTTTTGTATAGTAAACCGCCAGGCGTCCGCAGACAGTCCCGTTCACCACAACTGGAGCAGATAAGCAGTAGGAAAGCACTTCGTCATAGAGGCTGGTGTAGTAACGCTTTCCTTCCATTTCAATTAGCGGCGCAGCCAGATCCGGAAACTGCATCGCCGGCGCAAGGGAATCTACAATCTGTTGGCAAAGCCAATCCACTGAAACCGAACTATCCTGCAGCAAGCGGCTGACCGCAAAGAGGCAGGTCAATTCTTTGACGCGTTCGCGGATTTCCAACTCCATTCGGCGGCGTTCGGTGATGTCTTTACCCGTAGCGACAAAGTGGGTAATTTCGCCCCCTGCGCCGCGAATGGGCGTGATGGTCTTGGTTTCGTAGTAAAGATCGCCATTCTTCTTGCGATTGACGATATCATCTTGAAAGACGCTCCCACGCAGAATGGCGCTCCATAAACGCCGGTAAAACGCCCCATCATGCAGACCCGATTTTAAAAGACGCGGGGTTTGACCGATCGCTTCAGTGCGGCTGTAACCGGTTAACTGTTCAAAAGCCGGGTTGACATATTCGATCATCCCATGAATGTCAGTGATCACCACGGTATCCGCCATTTGCGAGACGATGCGCGAAAGCAAGCGGAGTTCTTTGCTGGCGCGCATGCGGTCGGTGATATCGGCAAGAGTGACGCTGACAATCTTTTCGTGCAGCGCCGCCGAATACAATAAATGACGTTTTTCGCCGGCGGCGGTTAAAATATCAATCTCCTGGTTGAGGGCGCGGCTTGAAGTTTGAAGCATTTGCTCCAGGGCTTCCGCCTGGCCTGGGTCGCTGAGGAAAGAATACGGGTCAAGGTGCAGCAACTCTTTGGGGGAGGCAAAGCCGAACATGCGCGCCGCAGCTTCATTGGCATAAAAAATCTTGCCGTGAAACTCAAAACGGATGATGCCCGTTAGGGCATGGTCTGAAAGGGAGCGGAATTCAGCCTCCGAGCGCCTGATGGCTGCTTCTGTCCTCTGGCGAGTGGCGACATAGGCCAGGAAGCCCCCCGTTAACAAGCCGCCCACCAACAGACTCACCCACGCCAGCCACACATCCGCCACAGATGAATAAGCCGGCCCTGGGCGGACTATCGCCAACCAATTACGATTGCCAACCTCAATGGTCTCAGTATAGGTTGTTCCGCTTTGCAGAGCAGCCGGATCAGGAACTTTGCCAGGCGACAGAGTCTGAGGGCCAGAGAGAGAGGGGTAAAAGGTGAGAAACTGGGCCGCGCCGGCCTCGCCCAGGTCATAAAGATAAATTTCGATATCGTGGCGGCTGAGGCCAGAGAACGCATTTTCCAACAACGCATCCACCCGATAGACGCCGTTCACCAGGCCGACAAAATTGGCGCGGCGCTCGGCCAAAGTATTGAACGGGGCGGCGCGGCGATAGACCGGCAGCAGCAGCAGGATGCCTGTCTCGCCAGTCTTTCGCGCCAGGCGGATAGGGGCAGAGGCAGCCAATTCGCCGCTGTCGCGCGCTTGAAGGATCGCCGCCAGGCGGGCTGCCTCAGAGCCAAGATCGAAACCCAGCAAATTCCGGTTGAGTGACATTGGGGCAACCAGCGCCACCGGAAAATACTCGGCGCGCGGCGCGGCGGGGAGCAGATTCCCAGCGCCGTCTTCTTCATAAATCAAAAAGCCGGGGAAGGTCTGGTCTCGAATCGCCTGCTCATAAGCCAGGCGTTCTGCTTGCGCCACGCGCGGGGCCCAACCAAGCCCTGAAATGGCCGGCGAAGAGGCCAATAATGGGGCGGTAAAGGTCGCAAAGCCATCCGGCGTTATTTCACCCAAAGAGGTATAAAAAGAGCGAAGATCAATGAGCGACTGAACATCCTGCTTAATAGTATCTTGCAAGATATGCGACATTTCAGCGCCATCATGCCGAAATTCCAGGTTGAGACGATCCTGGCCAAAGTAGTAAACAATGCAAAAGGTGAAGAGCGCCAGGCCGAGGGTGAATGCCGCGATCGGCCACAAAAAAGGTTCGCTGATTTTCTGCTGGCGAACGTGGCGCAAGAACAGGATCAACAAAGACGGGGTGAAGATCAAGACGCCGATCAGATCGGCCAGCCACCAGGCCTGCGCCAGGGCAAGATAATCCCCCCACGAAGCGATGCCAGCCAGGCAGGCGCTGGTCACGCCAAGCGCCGGCGCGATCAGGGTGGACAGGGCAGAGATGGCAATTGCCCACAGTGTTTCGTGGATGGTGGCGGGCGGCAAGACTTTCGTCCAGCGCCGCAGCGCCCAGGCGGTCACGGCGGCTTGCAAAGTCGCCGCAGCCGCGAACACCAGGGCGAGGGGCAAAGCAGCCGCGCCGCTTAATCTTGAACCATTGAACATCAACGCCGCAACCAAAATGCCCAGGCTGGTATGCCAGCCCAAGGTCAATAACGCGGCTACCGCCAGGCCGGCCGAAGGCCATACAATGACAACATCGCCATGCGGTTGAACAACCCATGAGCCGCACCAGGCGGCCAGGTAGTACAGAGCGGCGACCAGGAGAATTTCAGCCAGGCGACGCAGCGTCAATGTCCATAACTTGTGACTCATACACTTATCCTCGTGAACCAGCGCGTCATCACAGACTCCAGACGGTTTACCGCCCGATTACTTTTGATCGGCTTCTTTCGCCACGCGGTAAATGCGTTGAAATTCTTCGGTGTATTTGCGGGCAATCTCAGGACTGTATAGGAAAACGACGTTTTCGTCGTTACTTTGTTGGGCGCTGCCAGTAAAATTAAAAGAGCCGGTGATCACCACCTCGTCGTCTACGATGATCACCTTATCGTGCATGGCGTAAGGGTTGCCATCCATCAACACATCAATTTTGGCGCGACGCAGTGAGGCCAGTTCCGCCCCGACGCCGCTCGCGTTGCGAGCATCCATGACTCCCTGGACAATTAAGCCGGCTTTGCGCTTTTCCACAATTAGCTTGCGCAGGGTGTCCTCGGTGAAAGCAAAAGCCAGGAAGCGAATGCTCTTCTGAGCGTTTTGAATCACGGGGAGAATGTGTGAAAAGACATCGTCTTCAGGGGCGAAGTAGTTCTCGATCTTGATATTCCCCACGCGCAGGTGGCTGCGCGTGACATGGGAAGTGCGGCTGGCGCCAAAATCTTTTTGCTCGAACATCTCATTAAATTCGTTGGTGTAATTTTTCGCCAGATCCGCCGAGCGAATCACAACCGCGTTGTTGTTATTTTTGTAGGTGCAGTTGAAGGTCAGGTTCCACGAACCGGTCCAGACTTCGAGCAGATCAATAATGATGAATTTGTTGTGCATGAACGCTTCGCGCTTATCACCGACGATTTTGATGCCGGCGCGCTTGACGATGCGGCCAGCTTCCTGCTTCAAGTTGTCGGTATCCACCACCATGCGCACTTGCACGCCGCGCTTCGCCGCCCGCGCCAGCGCCTCAGCGACATTTTCCAGGTCGAAGTCGAAGACCGCCACATCAATGCTTTTCCTGGCTTTGTCGAGCGAAGCCGCCAGGCGCTCATCCAGGCCGCCGCTTTTGGCGTTGGCGGCCGGCGTGGTAAAGAACACTTCGCACAAGTTATCGGCGTCCCCCATGGGAATGTTGCGCATGCGCAACTGATCGAAAACCTGGGTAGCAGCTTGCAGAAATGGGTTGGCGTCCTGGGCGAGCGGCGCGGCCCCTGCTTCCACCGTCGCACTGGGGCTGGCGGAGGAGGCTTTGGAGGTCTTGGCTGTTTTGGAGGATGAGCGCGCCGGCTTGTCCTCCTGCGCTTCTTTTGCCGCCGTCTTCGCGGCCGATGTTTTTGCGGCGGCGGCCATTGTCGCCGGCGTTTTCGCGGCGGCTTTCGCGACCGGTGTCTTCACCGCTGGTGTCTTCGTCGCCGACGTCTTCGTCGCGGATGTCTTCGTCGCCTTTTCATCGGCATCATCCTTCGGGGCCGCTTTCTTGGCGGCCGGCTTCTTAACCGCCGGCTCGGCGGCGCTGGACTTCGCAGGCTTCTCTTCCGCTGATTTGGCGGA
>CAIQJJ010000289.1 GCA_903872065.1 uncultured Anaerolineales bacterium
GGGTTAATTCTTTCGATTTGATGGTATTCATGTATTCATTTCAGGCGCGCTGAGCTTGTCGCAGCGCATCTTTATGGCATCCTTCGGCAGGCTCAGGATGCCTGGCGGCGGGCAGATCAACAAACCTGGCGAAAATAATAAACAATTTCGCCTGTCATGTTGATTACTTGCCATTTCTGTGCATTTTGTTGATTGACGCCTCTGCTTGATTTTATTATACTAACAGAAGATGCTGAACACAATGTTGAGAAACCTGGCTGGCACTGGCTGGACGATCCTGATGGGGCAAGTTCTGGGGAGAAAATACAGGGGGTAGTTCATGCAAGACGCGACCTGGTTTTTCATAGAAAGGTAATGAAAATGAAACGGATTGGGATTCCACGCGCCCTACATTTTTTACAGTATTATCCGCTGTGGCGCACATTTTTTGAAGCATTTGACGCCGAATTGGTGGTGTCGCCGCCCACCAATCGTGATATCCTGGCGGTCGGCGGAAAGTTGGTCGCCGATGTGACCTGCCTGCCGGCCAAGGTCTACGCCGGCCACCTGGCCTGGCTGCGCGATCACGGCCAGGTGGACGCGGTCTTTGTGCCGGCCATCCGCAGCGTGGAGCATGGCGCCCTGCACTGCTCCAAGTTCCAGGCGCTGCCCGATTTAATGTACGCCACCGTGCCGGACTGCCCAAAACTGCTCGATATCGGAATTGATGTCCATCGCTATAAAATTTCACCCAAAGAAGCTTATGCGCAGTTGGGGCGCGAGTTCACGCGCAGCGCGGCCAAAGTGCGGCGCGCCTGGAGCGAGGCCTGCCGCGTGGATGAAACCTACCGCGCCAGCCTGGTGAACGATCAGTTGACCTACCCCGAAGCGCTGGCGCGCCTCTACCCGGCGGAGTGGGCGCTGCCGTCCGTCGCGCCCGTCCCCTCCTTAGGCTTGAAGATCGCCATCGCCGGGCATCCCTACTGCCTGTACGATGACTACATCAACCACGGCTTGCTCGGCCGCCTGCGGCAGTTGGGCGTGCAGATTGTGAGCAGCGAGATGGTTTCGGGGGAGCAGGCGCAGGCCGGCGTGCAAGCCACCACCGGCCAAAAACGCTGGTTTTACGAAGATTGGATGTCCGGCGCGGCTGGCCATTACCTGCATGATAACGGGGTGGATGGGCTGATCACCGTGCTGGCCTTCACCTGCGGCCCCGATTCGGCCATGGTCGAGACCATCACCCGCCGCGCCCATGCCCTGGAGCGTCCTATGATGAGCCTGGTGCTGGACGAGCACGGCAGCGCCGCAGGCATGGTCACCCGCCTTGAGGCCTTTGTGGACATGCTCGACCGGCAGCGCATCCAGGCCGTTGGACGCGGCGCGGCGATTGTCGCGCCGCTCCCTGTGCAGAAGTCCCCGCCTGCTTCGCCGCTCGCTGTCCCTCTCTCCATGCCGCCCGTGCTGCACCGCCGCCCGCGGGTAGGTTTTCCCCGCATGGGAACTTCGTTTATTCCGATCAAGTCCATGTTCACCGGCATCGGGGCCGAGGTCGAGTTGGGCCCGGCGCTCAGCAGCCGCACGGTTTCCCTGGGTGTGCGCCACTCGCCGGAGTTTATCTGCACGCCCTACAAATACCTGCTGGGCAATATGATCGAAATGCTCGAATCCGGCGCGGACACGCTGCTCTATATGGATGGCGCAGAACTATGCCGCAACAGCAGCTACACCCAATTGATGAACGATGTCTTGCACGACCTGGGCTATAAGTTCAAGCTGGTAACGACCGGGGCCTTCGAGAAGGGCGGCGTCTTTGCCCTGCCCAAGTTCCTGGGGCAGTTCATGGAACACTTCTCCTGGTCAGAGGTGCTGCGCGAGATCAACCTGGCGCTGGCCAAGATGAATTTGCTGGACGAATTGGAGCGGCGGGTGCAGTTCATCCGCCCGCGAACCTCGACGCAGGACAGAGTCGTTAAGGTATGGGATGAGGCCCTGCGACGGGTGGATGAAGCCAGCAATATGGCGGCGGTGAAACTGGCGCGCCGCGAGATGAACATCGAGATGGATCGGGTGGAGATCAACCCGACCCTCAACCCGGTGAAAATCGCCACCACCGGCGAGTATTACGCTGTGTTGGAGCCGTTTTACAACCTGGACATCGAGCGCCTGTTGGGGCAGCTTGGGGCGGAAGTGCACCGTTCGTTGATGCTGGGCGATTGGGTGAAGTTTGCCATGGTGCTGGATGCCATCGGCATTCACAAATCGGAGGTTGAAGAGGCCGCCAGGCCCTACCTGCGCTGGAATATCGGCGGCGAGGGGCTGGTGACGATCGGGCAGTCGGTGCTTCACGCCCGTCGCGGCTTCGATGGCCTGGTAGAACTGCTGCCTTTCACCTGCCTGCCAGAGATCATGGCGCTCAACATCCTGCCGCGCATCCGCCGCGACTTCAATATCCCCATTATTCACTTTATCTTGGATGAACAATCGGGCCAGGCTGGCGTGCAAACCCGCCTGGAAGCTTTTGTAGACCTGCTTTATCGCCGCCGCGAGTTGCAGCAAGGAACCTCCCTATGAAAACGTATCTTGGTGTGGATGTCGGTTCGGTTACGACGAAGTTGGTGTTGTTGAATGAGGATTACCAGGTGCAGGATTCGCTCTATCTGCGCACGCGCGGCAAGCCGCTGGAGGTGGTGCAGCAAGGGCTGCGCCAGCTTAGCCAGCGTCTGAGCGGGCCGGTTGAGATTGCCGGCGTGGGGGCGACCGGCAGTGGCCGCTACCTGGCCGGGATTGTGGTCGGGGCGGATGTGGTCAAGAACGAGATCACCGCCCACGCCGTGGCTGCCTCGCATTTTGTGCCGGGCGTGCAGACCATCATCGAGATCGGCGGGCAGGATTCGAAGATTATCATCCTGCGCGAGGGCGTGGCGGTGGATTTCGGCATGAACACCGTCTGCGCCGCCGGCACGGGGGCCTTTCTCGATCAGCAGGCCGCCCGCCTGAATATTGACATCCAGAGCGTGGGGGCGCTGGCGATGCAGTCCAAGCGTCCGGTGCGCATCGCCGGGCGCTGCACCGTCTTCGCCGAATCCGACATGATCCACAAGCAGCAGATGGGCCACCGCGTGCCAGACATCCTGTACGGGCTGTGCCAGGCCATGGCGCGCAACTATCTGAACAACGTCGGCTTGGGCAAGGAGATCCGCGAACTGGTGGCTTTCCAGGGCGGCGTGGCCTTCAACCAGGGCATGATCCGCGCCTTCGAGGAGGCGTTGGACATGAAGGTGCATGTCCCGCCGCATCACGAGGTCATGGGCGCCATCGGCGCGGCCATCCTGGCGCGCGAATCCATCCAGCGCAGCGGGCGCAAGACGCACTTCCAGGGCTTTGCCGCCAGCGAGTTCGATTATCGCACCATCTCCTTCGAGTGCCACCACTGCAGCAATCACTGCGAGATCGTCCAGGTCTCAGTGGGGAAGCAAGTGATGGCGCGCTGGGGCGGG
Organism: uncultured Anaerolineales bacterium; assembly: GCA_903872065.1. GTDB lineage: Bacteria > Chloroflexota > Anaerolineae > Anaerolineales > UBA4823 > CAIQJJ01. The sequence goes on from CAIQJJ010000289.1 coordinate 3,480, forward strand.
CGCTGCGAGCGCTGGGAAGTGGTCGGCGGCAGCGAGGAAATCCCCCTGGCAGAAGCCGCCGCCGCGGCCGCTGCCCAACCGCCCTGCCTGGTCGAAGAGACGCAGCCGGCCGACTGCCATTAAGGACAAGTCCCGCAACAGCACCCGATCGCCAACGACACCCTATTACCAACGACACCCTAAAGGTCTCAGAAGACCTTTAGGGTGTTTTCGCGTCATTTCGCGGCGTCTTTCGCGCCATTTTCGCGCCATTTCGCGCTATAATCTAGGGGGTTTTTATCGCATTCCGCTTTCTACGCAGCCATAGAGGGACAGCTTCGCAAGACAACCTCTTGCCGATATGCTGTGGGATCACTGGCGCCAAAGGTGAGGTAAACAATGACTCTGGACATAGGCACTCTTCTTTTAAGCTATTCGGTTGTCAACGCACTCTGCACAGGTTTTTCGGTGTTGGTGTGGCTGCAAAACCGGCGGCGGTTGAGCGGTGTAGGATTCTGGCTGGTCGGTTCTCTCTTGCAATTGAGCGGGATGCTTATCATCCTGGTTGGCAGCAGCCGGCTCCTCCCGGCGCTGCTGGTCTTGGGCAACGCCCTGGTGGTTGCTGTCCCCATTTTTTTGTATATCGGCCTGGAACGCTACCTGGGCCAGAGCAGCCGGCAGGTTTACTCTTTTCTCTTATTGGGGGTATTGATCCTGATCCACATCTATTTCACCTTTGTTCAACCTGATCTGCTGGCGCGCGTGGTGGTGATCACCGCCGGCCTGGCGTGGTTCAATGCCAGGTGCGCCTGGCTGCTGCTGGATCGTACGTCGCCGGCGCAGCGCAGCGAAACGCGCCCCCTGGCGCTGACACTGGTGATCGCCTGCCTGTTGGGGCTGGCGCGCATCGCTTTTAACCTCACAGCCAGGCAGCCGGGCGAAAGCTTATTGTCTGAAACCGCCTGGTTTGAAACCCTGTCTTTTTTGTTGACGCAGGTACTGTTGAGCGCTGCTACCCTCAGCATGCTCTTGATGGTTAACCACCGTTTGCATACCGAACTGGAGGCCGACATAGCCCGGCTGCGGCAGGCCGAAGACTCGCTGCGTCAATCGCACGAGCAGTTGGAAGCCACCCTGGAGGCGCTGCCCGATCTGTTGTTCGAGGTAGAGCGGGATGGGCGGATTGTCGCCTATCATGCGCAAGACCCGGCCTTGCTCTACACGTCCCCCGAACGCTTTTTGGGAAAAACCGTGAGCGAGACACTCCCCTCAGATGCAGCGCAGGTGATCAACGCCGCCATCGCCCAGGCTGCCGCCGGCCATTCCAATGAGGCGCTCTATTCTTTGCCGATGCCCACCGGTCGCTCTTGGTTCGAACTTTCCATCGCCGCCAAGGGCAGCCCGCCGGACGCGAATGGGCATTTGATCATCCTGGCGCGCGATATCACCCCGCGCAAGCGGGCAGAAGACTTGCTTCAAACGCGGCTGCGCCTGAACGACTACATCCTGACCCACACCCTTGATGAGATGCTGCAATTTGCAATTGACCAGGTTGAACGCCTGACCGAAAGCGAGATCGGCTTTCTTCATTTCGTCGAGCCAGACCAGCAGACCCTATCCCTGCAGACCTGGTCGAGCAATACGTTGGATAAGATGTGCCGGGCAGAGAACAAAAACGCGCATTACTCTATCGATCAGGCCGGGGTGTGGGTGGATTGCGTCCGTCAGCGCCGCGCTGTCATCCACAATGATTACGCCAGCCTGCCGCATCGCAAAGGCCTGCCGCCAGGACATGCCGCCGTGCAGCGCGAACTGGTCGTTCCTATCTTCGAGGGCGGCGGCATTGTAGCAGTCATTGGCGTGGGCAACAGACCGACCGATTACAACCAGGCCGATGTTGAAATTGTCACCCAACTGGCCGAGTTGACCTGGGATGTGGTCTCTCGCAAACGCGCCGAAGACGCCCTGCGCGAGAGCGAAGCCAAACTGCGCGCCCTGACCGATTCGACCACCCAAGCTTTTTTGTTGATCGATCGCGCCGGAAAGGTTCTGGCGTTCAATCGCGTGGCGCAGATCCATGCCCAGGCGGTATTTGGTTTTTCCCTCCAAATTGGCGATTCCATCGAGTGTTTCGTTTTAGAGGAGAATCGCGCCGAGTTTGTCAAAGATTTTGCCCGCGTTCTGGCCGGCGAGACGGTGCTGATTGAAAAACCCTTTACGACCCGCCAGGGCAGTGTCCATTGGTTTGCTTTTTCCTATCACCCGGTCTGGCAAAATGGCGAGGTGACAGGGATCGGCTTTAACGCCGCCAACATCACCGGGCGCAAGCAGGCCGAAAAGGATCTCTACGAGAGCCAGGCGCGTTTGCAAGCTGTTCTAGATCACAGCCCGGCGGTGATCTACCTCAAAGATACGGAGGGACGTTTTATCTTTGTCAACCGTGAATTCGAGAGATCTTTTCACCTCTTGCAGTCCCAGGTGTACGGCAAGACAGATTATGATTTCATGCCCCACGACCTGGCCGATCAATATCGCGCCAACGACCAGCGAATCTTGCGCAGCGGACAGGCCAGCCAGTTTGAAGAATCGGCCCCGCTGGAAGATAAAACACATACAGTAATTTCGGTCAAGTTCCCGATTTACAATCCCGATGGCAGTCCTTACGGCGTCTGTGGCATCTCAACCGACATCACCGAACGCAAAGAGGCCGAGTCTGACCTGCTGCGTTATACCAACTACCTGGAAGCTTTGCGCCAGATCAGCCTGGAACTGGCCGAGCAGCTCGATCTGGATCAACTGCTGCGCTCGATTGTGCGCCAGGCGGCCGCCTTGCTCGACAGTCAGTCCGGCGAGGTGTATCTCTACCAGGCAGAACAGGATTCCCTGCGGCTGGCGGCAGCCGCCCACAGCGAAAGACCACAGGCGGTCATCTTGCGGCGCAGCGAGGGCCTGGCCGGGCGTGTGCTGGAAACGCAGCAGACATTGCAGATCGAAGATTACCAACGTTGGGAGGGGCGCGCCGCGACTTACGCCAGTCAGCCGATTGGCGCGGTCCTGGGCGCGCCGGTCATGTGGGGGCCGAACCTGTTGGGCGCTATCAACGTCTGGCGCAGCGCGGCGCGCGCCTTTACGCCCGAAGAAATCCGCCGGCTGGAGATGTTTGCCGCCCACGCCGCCACCGCCATTCACAACGCTCAACTGCTGGAGCAAATCCGCCGCGACGCGGTGTATAAGACCACCCTGCTGCAAGAGGTCAATCACCGCGTCAAAAA
>CAIQJJ010000290.1 GCA_903872065.1 uncultured Anaerolineales bacterium
GGGTGAAATTCCTGAATGGCGTCGAGTGGCTTGACGAACCCATGGACTATTCGTTGTATAAATTCTATGTCAGTGATGTTACAGGAGATAGTAAAGCAGACGTGGTAGGGCTAGATCCATCAACAACGCGTTATGTCGTATGGGCGAGTGACGGGGTGAAATTCCTGAATAGCGTCGAGTGGCTCAAGGAGCCATTCGATTATTCTGCTTACCAATTCGTTTTAACAGACGTGAATGGTGATAATAAAATGGACGTTGTTGCTATCAAAGAAAATATTGAACGTATTGTAGCTTGGCTAGGCCAGGGAAATAATTTTATGAACGGCGTTGAGTGGTACCCAGGCTCAGGTACTACTCCAACTGTTACATCAACTACTACGCCAACGCCAACGCCAACTGTTACATCAACTACTACGCCTACGCGAACGCAGACGCCAACTCCACCGGTTTACAGAAAGGTATATTTACCGTGCATTATACGGTAGTGGTGATAGCTCACAGAAAATGATTCGGTAAGTATTAAGGTTAAACACCCAACAACGGCCTGCACCTGACTTTTTGGGATTATTGTCGCCGTTAAAATGGGTTATCAGCATCCCACGGGCAGCGCGGCTGAGGCCCTGGCGCAGATCGAGTCGCGGGCCTACTTCGCGCCCTACCTGGCGAAAGGCAAGCGGCTGCACCTGCTGGGCGTCAACTTCGAGATGGAATCCCGTTCGGTAACAGAGTGGCAGGCAGCCCAGCGCGGCTGAAAGCGCATTATGCCGGAATACGTTCCAGATGCCGCCAACTGATCAGTGCGCCAGCGCCAGTTTGCATGGATTGTTCCCCGCCGTAGACCACATAACCTTGAGCATCTGGCAGGGCCGCCAGCGCTCGCCAGTATTTGAGATGATCAAAATAACTGGTAGACATCGTTTTGCCAGATTTGATCTCAACCGGGGTGAAATTTTCGCCCGGGTGTCCTGTATCCGTCGGATGCTCTATATCCGTATTGACCAACAGACAATCAATTTCTTTCCCGTGATTATCTTGCCAAAAATATGGATAACGATTCTCACCGCGATGAAAATAGCGCTTGATAAACTCATTGAGGATCAGGTTCTCAAAAAGAGCGCCTTTCATGTAATGCAAATTGACCTGGCTCTCTTCACGGATGCCAAGCAGTGAACAAGCGACCCCCGTATCGTAAAAATAGAGCTTGGGCGATTTAACCAGCCGCTTGTTAAAATTGCGATAATAAGGTTGCAAACGATACAGAATATAAGAACTTTCCAAAATGGAAAGCCAGGCTTTGGTAGTGTTCGGACTGATCCCTGCATCGCTTGCCAGGCTGGCGTAATTGAGCAATTGCCCGATACGTCCAGCGCACAGGCGAGTAAATTGAATAAAAGCGTTCATATCCCCGATATTTTTGATCAGGCGTACATCCCTTTCTACGTAGGTCTGGATGTAAGCCGGGTAAAAGTCAGTTGGGGCAAGTTCACGATCGTAAATGCGAGGATACTGACCTTTGAAAATCACGCTCTCATACTGTTCCATGACCGGGCCCAGTTCGGCAAAGGAAAAAGGGAGCAAATGCAACACCGCCGTGCGTCCTGCCAGAGTTTGGCTGATTTTTTCCATCAACAGAAAGTTCGACGAGCCGGTCAAGACGAATTGAATCTGCCGCTGATCATCTACAAGCCTTTGGATGTAAGAAAACAATTCGGGGGTATTTTGGATTTCATCCAGAACTGCGCCGGCGGGGTAGTTGGAGAGGAAACCGCGCGGATCGGTCAGCGCAATCTGCCGGATATCCGGTTCTTCCAGGGAGACGTAGGGCAAGGCTGGAAAGGCGGCCCTGACCAGAGTGGTCTTGCCAGATTGGCGCGGCCCAGTAATCGTGATCACCTGAAATTTTTGCGCCAGGGCGATGGCTTTGGCTGCCAGGGTTCTCTCGATCATAAAAGCGTTCCTTTTTGCAGTAGGTAAACTGATGAACGCTTGAATCATATCACTATTTGTACAAATCCGCAATGCAAATGCAGATTTGTACAAATCCCTAAAGTTCAGTGCGCCTCCACCAGGCGCCCTGAGCCTGTGCTGGAAGAGTCTGGGCAGTCGTCAGCCCATCACCCTTCCAGCACAAGCCCGGCAAAGAAACAGCCGCCTGGAAATCAAAGAGCAAAGCAGTACCAAGCGAACAAGTTCGCCGCGAACGAGTCCGCCTCATCACCTATGTGTGTCATTTCCGGCAGGCCCATTTTTGAACATCAACGGGAGAAAGATCGTTGGCGGCGCCAGGTGTATCTCTTGAAGGTCGCCAAAGGTAGTCCATCTTCCTTCGCCCAGGTAGGCGCCGCTGCTGGTTGTGAAGCGAATCTTCTCGCCGTCAAGCGCCGCCGCAGTGGGATCTGCCCCGTAGCAAGCGAGCAGTCCCAGGCTGCCATCTGCGCCGATGATCGCTGAACCGCACACGATCCCTTGCTCATTGATGGCCCAAATCTCCGTACCGGCGGTCAAGAACGTTTGATCCAAATCTTTGGCGGTCACGTAGAAATTCACCCACCAGGGCGTGGGGGCCATTGTCGCTGCAAGGCCAGCGTTCGCGGCAAGACCAGCGTTCGCGGCAGGAGCGGCAGGAGCGGCAGAAGCTTCTGATCCAGCCCGCGCCGTCGCTGCCTGGAGACTGCTGGCCTTGGTCGGGTAAACGAGCGTGATGGCTTCGCTGGCGCGAATCCAATAGCCTGCGCCTGGCTTCATCTCGGTCAGAGTATTCCACTCCGCCGGCAGATCTGGCGCTACAGACCACTGCGGATAGTACGAAAGCGCTCCGTTGTCAAAGCCCATCACCGCCGTGTACTTCCCGGCGATGCTTTGCAGGGCATCCGAAATGACCAGAGTTTGTTGGGGCAGGTAACTCACCAGGTTCCAACCTGCTTCAAGCTGAATCGGTTGATCCTCTGCCCACTGCACGCCCACGATGCGCAAACGCGCTTGCTCTGCCAGCGCCGCGCTGTCAACAACTTGCACCCAGTACCCGTGGGACGCGTCGATCGTCTCCAGTGTGTTAACCTCCGGAGATGCGGTTGGCGAGTATCTGAGCACGCCGCCGTCGTAGCCCACCACTTCCGTGTAGCTTCCAGACAACGATAGGCCGACCACTTCCACCGCCGGGTTGAAGGGCTGCACTGGCGACGAGATCAGGTTCCAGCCTGGCAGGAGCGGAACATCATCTACCACCAGCGTTTGCACGCTGCTGGTCGGCAACTGGCACAAGGCCAGCGGCTTCACCAGTCCATGCCCATCGTTGGGAGCAGCCACAACCTCGTATTGACCAGCAAATGCCGCATTCCAGTGGATGCGGACAGAACCTGATGCGCCTGGCGCGATAGAGGCCAGGGTTGCCCCGCTGTCAACATACTCGCCATCCACCTAGAAGCTGACCGGCAGCCCGGCAGCCAGTGTTTCTCCGCCATTGTTGGCGACTGTGGCAATCAGCGCGACCATCTCTGGGCTTGTGGCAGTCGTCTTGCCGCGTATGCTCGTCACCGCAAGTTGAGCATCTGTGCAGGTGGAAACGACGCTGAAAGGCCCATAAGCAGCAGTGTTGCCGGCAAGGTCGGCTGCCGTCACCCACAGCGTATACGTTCCGGCGAGTTGGGCGGGCAGGTCATACCACCAATTTGCCCCCGCGCGCGACGCGGTGAACAGCGCCAGGCTGCCATCGGGCGCAGAGACCTGGATCTGAACCTTCACCGCCGGCCCACCATCAGAAACGACGCCGCTTAAAACCTGGGTTGTGCTGCCGGTGGGCAGTTCAGCGAGCAGATGATTCACCGTCGCCACGGGGGCGACATTATCCACCAAGATGTCGAAGCTGAACAAGTCGTCGCTGCGGTTGCCCAATTGATCTTGGGCGGCAATACGCACGGTCTGGGTCACATAATCGAGAGCAGCATAAACCGCCGCCTGCGCCCCGCCCGGATTGCTCAAGGCCCAGTCTACCGACGGCGCAGCATTTTGCCGCCGGGTCAGGGTCAACTGACTGGCAAGATATTGTCCATCCCCCAGGCTCGCGGCTGCATTGCAGATGGCCAATGTCCAGTTTCCGAGGCTGCTTTCGCCCTGGAAAGCGCGCGCCGCTTCGGCCGGCCGCCCCCAATGCTCGAAGCGCAGCCCGGCGGTAGCGTGATCGCCCTTGAAGGCGGCAAAAGGCAGTGTGGCGGCATCGTTCAGCAGCACATTGTAATTTGCGGCCCCGGCGCATTCAGAACCGTCCCCGGTCAGTTCATTCGCGGTGCAGGTCGCGTTGGCGAGCATGATCACCGCGGTACCGTTGGGCGAGGTCAACGTTACGCGCAGATTGTCGCGCTGGGGATGTTCAGCCAAAAAGCCCAGGCTGACATCTTGGATGACGAAATCTTCAGACACATTGAAGGTACGCAGGAGTGGGCTGCCGCAGCTCAATCCGCTGCCAATCGCCACAGGCTCGGCTGGCGCATCGGTGTAGATCGCATCGCCGGGCGCTTCGCCGGCTTGCAGGCTGGCGAGCGTACACGTATCGCCGACTTGGTCTGTACCGATGCAAACCTCCACCCGCGCGACACCCGCCTGGTCAAACGCCTCGCCGCGCAGGTTGAAGGTACTGTCGCTGACAATGGTCCCAGAGAAGACCCGCGTGGGATCGAAATCCAGCGTGACACTGGGCGGCGCCGCATCCACCAGGAAGGCCAGCGGCGCGTCCCAGGTCGCCGACTGTCCGAAGCGGTCGGTGGCCTGCAAGCGCAAGGCGATCGCATCGCCGGCGGTGGTCTGTTGTGATACAGACCGCCGCGCCGCGTTTGCACGAGTTTGCCCGGTCACATCCAGGTCGCAGCGCCAGGCCCCGCTTCGCCCCGCGGACGAGTCCGCCGTTTCCAACGGGCAGGCAACGCTGCTGATGCCGTTTGACCCGCTGATTTCCACGGTGACAGTAATCACGCCCGATTCGTCATAGGCGTAGCCTTGCAGCGTGTTCAAGCCATTTTTCAACAGGTAGGTGGGGGTCTGAATGCCGAAAAATTGCGGCGGAGTGCGATCAACCGGCTGATAGGCCCACAGCCATTCCAGCGCTGGGCCGGTGTTGGGATGAGCGTTGTCGTAGATGCGCGCTTCCACACCCGCCCAGGCGGCCTCGCTCAGGCTGGCATCTACCACACCCTGGAACGTCGCCGAACCGGTTTCACCGGGGGCGATGTCGCCCAGGGAGATCGTGAGATTGCCGGCGGCGTCGCCGCCCGGCAGGCGCAGGGTCAACTGCGGGGTCAACTCGGCGGAGACGCCGTAGGCGGTATCTTCGCCGCGGTTTTGGTAAGTGATCGTGAACTCAAGCAGCGAGCCATTGCCCACCGGAGCTGCATCGCTGCTGAGAGTGTTTAAGTGGGCGACGACCGCCGCGGCGGAGCCATTCAGCAGCAGATCTTGCAGCCAGAACAGACGATCGCCCAGCAAACGATAGTAGATGCCGGCCGGGACGGCGCTCAAGCTCAAGGCCAGGTCGCTATCGAGATAAGCGCGGCTGGTTGTGGGCTGATCGCTGCCGTTGGGGCAGATTCCGTCGCCCAGCGAGTCCCAGGTGAAGCTGTGGAACAAGGTAAACGGCTGCGCGGTGTTCTGTCCCGCGACAGGCCGCAGCGCGCTGTTCAGTGGGTTGGCGTTCGGCAGAGACGCCCACAGCCGCAGCGCCCCTTCCTCGCTGGCCAGAGCCAGCAGTCCAAGCGTGGCAGAGGCCGGGTCGGTGCGAACCAGTTCGCCAATGCCAAGAGCATCGAACGGCAGGTAGAGATGGCTCTGCCCGCCTGGCTGGTCAAAGCGGTACAGACCGCCGCCGCTGTATTGAGCAAACGAGTCCGCCTCGCCAGCGGTATAACCCACCGCCGGCAGCGAAGAGACAAAGCCCCATTGGCTGCCGTCCCAGGCTAACAGCATCGCCGTCTGATCATCTTGCACCCAGACCAGGAAGTCCGCCCCCAGGCTGGCCGGCAGCGTGATCGTCGTTGGCGTATTTTCCATCGCCGCAAGGTAAGGATCGTAAGCCTGGGTTGCACCGCCAGGCAGCGTATCCAGGTAGATAAAGAGATCGCCATCCGTGCGCCAATCCGCCCCGCTCCAGGCCAGGCGCAAGGCTTCCGCATTCCATGTAACATGCAGCGATTGAGCATAGCTGCCCGCCTGGCTGGAGGCATCCATTCGCCTGTCAATCCCCACAAGCGTGCAGCCGCTGTCCATCCAATTGTCATTCGCCCCTGCATCCACCCAGATGTAGTCAGGCGTGTTGGGGCCATCTACGTAGAGACTACCGAAAGACTGCCACCGCTGTTGGCCGTAGATATCCTGGCTGGCCAGTTGCACCGACACTTTTGCGCCTTCCAGGGCGGTGTATTCAGCGTGAAGTGCTGCGTCTGCCGCCACAGTTTGCGTAACAATGGCGAACTCGTTCGCGTCGAACTCGCTCGTCCATTGGATTTGATAGCTCGCAACCCCACTGCCATCGCTGCTGGGCGTCCAGTCCAGCGCCAGCGCCGTCGTGCAGGGGTTCGTTCCACTGCAAGCGATGGTCTCACCCGGCAGAACGGCGCGAGCCTCCCCCACACTGCTCAGAGCCAGGTCTACCTTCTCAGGAGGCAGAACGTCCACCGTGAGCAGCGTGCTGATTTCAGTGGTATGCCCAACCTGATCAACTGCTCGCAGGCCCAAAGAGATTTGGTCGCCATCGGGGAGCGCGCCGGCGTCGAACTGCCCAGCGAACAAATTCACAGTCGCCTGCCAGGTATTTCCATCCACCAGCGCCGGCTGCCATGCGCCAGCAGCGATGCGCCATTCAACGCCAGCCACAGCCGCCTGAGCCGCCGTGTCACTGACCCAACCGCTGAGCTTCAGGCTGTCGGGAGCGATGAACTGGGCAGCGGTATACAGTGGATCGTACACTCCCACCTGGGGCGCGTCAGCATCCACAGTCACAGTGATCTGATCACTGGCGCTGCTGCCGTCCCAGTCAGTGACGGCGGCGGCGATGAGATAAGTTCCCTCAGCGCCGGGCGTCCATGCGAACGACCAGGGCAAATCCACTACCGCCCCCTGTTCCCAATTTTGCCCGTAGATCAGAACATCATTCACTCGCACGCTCAAACTCTTCAACGACGAGGCAGCGCCTACCGCGGCCTGCCCGCTGATCTGGATCGTTTGGACACCATCTAAGATTGCCGGTAAACTGGAGATGTCAACCCACACTGTACCGTCGCCGCCTTCCACTCCGGCTTGCGCCAGCAGCGGGCTAACCCGCAGGCTGGCCAGCGCCGGCGGCAGCTCTACCGCAGGCGCGGCGACGGTAGTGCAGTTACCAATACCGTAATCTGTACCGCTTGAGTCGCAGGCCGTGGCGCTGTTGGAAACCCACAGCGGGTTCAAAATCCGCAGCCCTCTATCGTGGTCAGCCACCAGAATTCCTCCATCCCCAAGGATGGATGCTGATGAACCAGCCGCCGCTACCTGGCGGGCTGCGCCAGGGGTATCGGCCAGCGCCACAAAGAAGGGCTGACCAGGGTCAGAGATGTCAAGCACTTGCACGCCGTCTGAGCCATCCGCGATGTAAGCAAAGCGAGCTTGTTCGCCAAGAACTGGCTCGCCGCTGTTCTGAATGGCAACCCCGCGCACCTCTCCCAGGGTATCGTAACTGCCCAGGGGGATGGGTGAAGCCGGGGTAGAGATGTCGAAAACGCGCAGCCCGCCCGCGCCGTCCGCCACAAAGGCATAGCGAACCAGCGTGTCCGCGGTATAGGCCACATCGTAGGCCATGCCAGGCGTATCGTACGCCCCAACGCCGGCAGGCGCATCCGGGTTACTGATATTCACAATGCGCAGGCCGCTGTCGCCATCCGCGATCAGCGCCAGGTCGCCGGCAACAGCTACGCCATAAGCTGTGCCGGGCGTGTCATAAGAACCTCGCGCCACGGGGTTGGCCGGGTCGCTGACATCCACAATCACCAGGCCAGCGCTGCCAGCCGCGAGATAAGCAAATTTTCCGCCCGCCTGGTCAGCCACGACAACCGCCATTGCTTCGCCGGGGAGGCTCAGCGTAGACACCTGAGACGGGTTTTCAGGGTCAGAAACATCCACGATCTGCAGCCCGCGAGGTTCTGTAGCGCTTTTGTCTTGCTGCGCGACAAACGCAAAGCGATTCACGTTCGGCGTGGGGGTAGGCGTGGGCGTTGGGGTAGGTACAGGCACGTTCACATAGACTTTGAGAACGCTGCTCTGGTTATTCAGTTCGTCGCCCTCAGCAATCGCGCAGTTCTGGTCCGCCAGGGCGATCACCGGATGTTCGCCATCCAGGCTGAAACCGCCCGTGTCAATCGTTAATTCGCGGCTGGCTCCGGGCGCCAGGGCTGGTACCTGCACAGCAGCATCGGCGGGCGCGCCGCACAAGGCGCTCAAACGGTCGGTGAAAATTCCCAATGAAGAGATCGGGCTGGCAGCCTGACCCTGGTTCTTGACTCGCACGATGTAGCGTACATCCTGGTCGGTGGCCGGGCTGACGGGGAGAGCAAGCAGGCGGTTTACCACCAAATCGGGCAATAGCGGCGCCTGCACCTGGAAGTTGACTGCGCCGTAGGTGTTATTGGTTTCCGTCTCTTCATTGAGCTGGCAATCGCTATCCACCAGGGCATACAGGTAGTGAGCGACGGTACCGGGTACCGCTGCTCCCGCTGAAATCCCATCCGCATCCACCAGCGTGAGTTGGTAGCTGGCCCCGGCGGCCAAAGGCGGCACCTGTCCCCAGGCATCGGGACTGCCTCCACAGTATCCATGCTGATCCAGGTAGACCCCCGCCAACACAGTTTCTGTAATAGCAATCGCACCCAGGTTGCGAATATCCAGGGTATAGGTGATCGGCTGCCCGCTGACCGGCTGCGCCGGGGCGATGGCGACGGCTTCGATGCTGAGATCGGGCAAGGGGGCCGGGTTGACAAAGATGGTCGCGCCGGAATAGGCGTTGTTGTCTTCATTACTTTCAAACACCAAACAGGTCGCATCCACTTTGGCGCTGAAGGTATGCTCCCACGGGGCAGTAAAGCCAGCGTAAGCGATCTGGATGACGGCGGTTTCACCGGCGTCCAGGACAGGAATCTGGCCGGAGATCGTTGCGCTGCCGCTGCAAGCGGTTGGCGAAGCATCTATGTAGATGCCCAGGCTGGCGCCGCTCTCGGTGGGCGCCGCGCCCTGGTTGCGAACGCTGATCACAAAGGTAACTGGGTCTCCGGTCGTGGGGGTTTCGGGCTGCACAGCCGCCGCCGCGATCACCAGGTCGGGATCCGGCGAAACGCCCAGGTGCAGCGCCTGCTGGAGCAGGTTGTTGGTCTCCGTACTTTCCGTCGCCTGGCAGTCGTAATCAGCCAGGGCGTATGCCTGGTGGAGATTGGCGTCAGTTATCCCAGTGTGCAGGATGATCACGGTCGTTTCAGCGCCGGCGTCCAGCGCCGGCACACTAACAGTGGCGTAGCTGCCAACATCGCCGCACCCGACGGGCTGATGGTCTAAGTAGAAGCCAAGAACGCTCGCCGGGCTAACGCCAACCCCCTGGTTGCGCACCGTGAGATTCACCTGGAACGGTTCGTTGATCACCAGCGAGGCCGGGGTGGTGCTTAAACCAGTGACCACCAGATCGGGGCGTAAGGTGGAAGTGACATCGAAATCGAGCGGCCCAAACTGGTTGTTAACCTCGTTGCTTTCGGTGATCAGACAGGTTTCGTCAATGAACACGTAAGCCGAATGCGCCCCCAGCGTAGCAAAAGGCGCAGTCAGGGTAAACTCGTAGGTTTCATCCACCGCCAGGCGCGGCAGCATCGTTCGCTGGTCGCCCACATCGTTGCAGCCGGTCGGGGCGCGATCCAGATACAGGTCGGCCCAGGTATTGGCGGCGACGATAGCCGAGCCGCGGTTCTTCACACGCACGGTATACTGCACGTTTTCAGTAGCCGCGGGTTGTTCGGGCAGAGGAGTGACGCTTTCGACCAGCAGGTCGGCTTGCGGCTGGGTGGTGACATCAAAGGCAAGATCGTACTGGTTGTTGGCTTCATCGCCTTCTTCCAGGGAACAGTTGGCATCCAGAAAGACATAAGCGGTATGAGCATTGCCCGTTGCGAAGGGGACGCTGTAAGTGACGGTAACTACGCCGCCGATGCTGAGCGGCGCCACCTGGGCGTTTGCATCGCCAGGATCGGGGTCTGCGCCGCAGCCTGGGGGAAGGCGATCGAGATACAGCCCGGCCCAGGTGTAAACATGGGCGGCGGCGCTGCCCTGGTTGCGAATGCGCACGGTGTAATTGACGGCTTGTCCTATCACCGGGATTTCGGGCGAGAAGCTGACTTGATCAATGACCAGGTCGGGCAGCAGGGCGGGGATGACATCCAGGGTGGCGGTATAAGCGTTGTTGGCGTCATCCAGTTCGGTGACGAAACAGTTGAAATCGGCGACGATGACGGCGGTATGTTCCCCTTGGGTTTCAAAGGGGATTGCCTGCACGGTAATCTCGGCGCTTTCGCCGACGGCCAGGGAGGGCACTCTACCAGTATTCATCCAGGAGGCGTCCCCGCAAGCAGGAGTCGCAGCCGGATCGTGGTAGATGGCAAGTCCGGAGGGCTGGCTGGCCTGGCGGCCCTGGTTTGTAACGACGACGCGGTAGCTGAAGAACTGGTCAATGGCAGGAGTCAGCGGTTGAGCAGCAACGCTGCTGATCACCAGGTCGGGTTGGTACGAGGGGGCGACGGCATTGATGTTTAAATCGTAGCGGTTGTTCGTTTCGTCGCTTTCGGTCAGGCTGCATTGATAGTCGGCCAGCAGGGTCACAGTGTGCGCGCCGAGGCTGTCGAAACCAGCCGGGTGGTCCACTGTGAGCGTGAGCGCTTCTCCAGCAGCGATCGAAAGGAGTCCCCAGGTAAGCACAGCGGTCTCATCGCTGCAGGCGGCCGGGTCGTAGTCATAATACAGGCCCAGCAGGCTGTATTCGCTGGCGCCGGTACCCTGGTTGCGCAGCCGCACCTGGTAGCGAACAAGTTGGCCAACTTCTGGCTCAGAGGGGAGGGGAATGACTTGCTCGATCAGCAAGTCGGGGAGCAGAGGGGGGCCTACTTCCAGAGAGAGGTCCAACTGGTTGTTGGATTCATCGCTTTCGGCAAGGAGGCAGGTGAAATCCACCACGGCGCGCGCCGTGGCGCTGCCCTCAGCGCTAAATCCAGCTGCGACGGGGATGGTCAAGGTAAGGGCTTCGCCAACCGCCAGCCCTGGCACGAGTTGGGAATTAACCCAGGCGGCGTCGCCGCACTCGTAACTGGGGAGAGTCGGGTTGTGATAGATAGCCAGGGCAACGGTACTGCTGGCCTGGGATCCCTGGTTGCGCACGCGCACGGTGTAGACGAGGGACTCTTCGGCGTAGATGTTCTCAGGCAAGACGGTCAGAGATTCGACAACCAGGTCGGGGCGCAGGGGCGGCTGTACGGCGACGGACAGATTCAAGAGGTTGTTGGCTTCGCCGCTTGGGTCGCCGTCGCTGCTTTCGGATTCAGAACATGTGTAATCGGCCACGGCGCGGGCGACATGCGCCCCGGCGCTGGCAAAGCCCTCTGCCGGAACCGTCAGAGTGATGGTCTCGCCGATCTCCAGGGCAGGGATCTGGCCTACATTAACCCATGTATCGTCGCCGCAGGCTGTTGCAGGGAGTAATGGATCGTGATAGATGGCCAGAGCAGTTGCACCGCTGGCCCGGACGCCCTGGTTGCGGACGCGCACGGTGTACGTGAGCCAGGCTTCGGCGGGGGGATTTTCAGGCGCAACGGCGAGGGCTTCTACTACGAGGTCAGGCAGCAAGGGAGGCAGAACGGTGAGGGAATATTCGAAGAGGTTGTTGATTTCACCGCTCGGGTCGCCGTCGCTGCTTTCGTTCTCCAGGCAGCCGAAATCGGCATAGAAATAGATATTTTTCGTACCTGGGGCGGCGAAGCCGTTCCAATAGTACAAGACGACCTGGGCTGCTTCTCCAGGGGCCAGCGGTGGGATTTGAGCGGTGTTGAACCAGGAAGGATCTCCACAGCCGGAGGGAGGCGTATCGTGATAGACAGCCAACAAGGTGTTGCCGGTGCGGCGGGTGCCCTGGTTGCGGATTTGCAGGGTGAAGGTGAAGGATTCTCCGGCATGGACGACATCGGAAAGGGGCGAACTCGTTTGCACGGCGACGCTTTCGATGGCCAGGTCGGCGATGCGCGGCGGCAGCACGGTGATGGCCTGCGAGCCGGCGCGGTTGTTGTATTCGTCGGATTCGCTGACGCTGCACCCATAGTCGGCAAAGGCAAAGGTCTGGTGGATGCCTTCCGTCTCGAAGGCGGTTTGCAGGGTAAAGGTGTAGCTGGCGCCGGGCGGCAGGGCTGGCACATCGGCAACGACATCGCCGATATCAATATCGCCGGTGCAGCCCAGCGGCACGCGGTCGAAGTACAGGCCGGCCCACGAAGCCCCGGCTGTGGCTTCGCCCTGGTTGGTCACGCGGATCGTGTAAGTGACCGGGTCTTGGGCGGGGACTTCGAGCGGGACGGCGCTGAAGCTGGTAATTACCAGGTCAGACTGGGGCGGCGGCAAGACAGCGACCACTGCCGGCCCGAAGCTGTTGTTGTTCTCTACGGTTTCCATGACCTGGCAGTTGAGATCGGTTTTGGCGAAGATGTTGTAAACTTTGGCCTCGTAAAGGCGCGTACTGAGGGTCAGGGTGTAGCTTTGGGACGGCTGCAAAGGCGGAACTACGCCAAAGCCATCCACCACATCGCCGCAGTTGCCGCTCGGTTCGCGGTCGATGTAGAAGCCGGTGAGAGCTACCTGGCTGCTGGCCGTTGCGCCGTGGTTTTGCACCACTAGCGTGAAGGTAATCAGTTCACCATTGATCGGCAGGGCAGGTTCGACGAGCAGTTTATCAACCTGCAAATCGGGGCCGGCCGCCGGGATGCTCAACGGGCCGAAATAGTTGTTGCTTTCGTCCAGTTCAGTGTACAAGCAGCCGTAATCCACCATGGCGTACACATTGTGTGAGCCAGGGGTAGTAAAACCGCTGTCGGTGAGGGTCAGGGTGATGGCTTCGCCAACCGCCAGGCCAGGAATCTGGTCGCCGCGGTCAGGAATATCGCCGCAAACCGGGAAGGTATCCAGGTAGATCCCCGCATAGGTCATCGGGGCATACTCGCTGCCCTGGTTGCGAATACGCAGGGTGTAAGAAACCGGTTGGCCCAATACGGCAACGCTCGGCTGGGCAGTGACGCTTTCGATGCTGTAATCGGGTTGCAAACTTGATGCGACGGTGATGTTCTGTGTCACCCGGTTGTTGGCTTCGTCAGTCTCTTCGATCTCGCACAGGTAATCGGCAAACACAGCAGTAAAATGGTCGCCCTGCAGGCTGAAGCCTGTGGATGCCACGCTGACTTCAATGCTGCCGCCGGCGGCCAAAGCCGGCACCTGGGCAGTGTTCTCCCAAGCGGCATCGCCGCAGTCAACGGGGACGTAATCCTGATACAGCGCCAGGTACGAGATGGGGCTGGCAGCCTGGCCCTGGTTAGCGATGCGCACAGTGTAGGTGAACGGATAGGAGGCCGGGGGTTCAGGCGGGTTGGCGGCGATGCTTTCGACCACCAGATCGGCGTAACGCGGGGTGACGTTGAAATTGACTGGCCCGAACTGATTGTTGCCCTCATTGCTCTCGCTGGCGTTGCAGCCGTAATCGGCGTAGGCGGTGACAGAATGCGTCCCGGCAACGGCAAAGCCTAAGGCCTCGGTCAGCGTCATGGTATAAACCGCGCCGGGGGCCAGGGCAGGGACTTGCTGAACGTAATCGCCAACGCTGCCACATGCGCCGGGGAAGCTGCGGTCAAGATAAATGCCCGACCAGGCTCCGCCCGATTGGTAAGTGCCGGCGTTGCGAATGACAGTGGTGAAAACGACTGGTTCGTTGGGCATCGGGTTGGCCGGCGAAAGTGTCAGACTGTCAATCACCAGGTCGGCCTGGACAATGTCATAAGTGACTGGGGCAAAACCATTGTTGGTTTCGCTGCTCTCAACCACTTGTTGATCCCAATCGGCCAGGGCGTAGACGTAGTAACGCCCGGGGGTAAAGTTGTAGGCGGCCGGGCTGCTGTACAGCAAGATGGAAGAGCCCGGGATGCTGCTTTCCAACCAGAGGTTGGGCATTTCACCAAAAGCGGGGGGAACTTGTTGAGATTTGAAGTAAATGCCAAACTTTGCTGGCGCTGTCAGAGAGGCATTGCCCTGGTTGGCAACGCGCACAGCAATTTGCACCAGCGTACCACTGCCGGCCAATACCACATTCGGATTGACACTCAGACTCGAAATGACCAAATCTGGCCTCGGAACGGATGTGGCAGTCGCGGTGGAGGTGCGAGTGGGTGTCGCAGTGGGCGTGCGGGTGAGCGTACGCGTGGCCGTAGCTGTGGGGGTTTGCGTAAGGGTGGGCGTAGCCGTATTGGTGGGCGTCGCCGTAGGCGTGGCGGTAGAGGTTGACGTGTTTGTGGGGGTAGCCGTCTCTCCGCCGATAGTGAGATGCAAGGAGGCCTGGTTGTTGGTCTCATCCACTTCGGTCACCGTGTCTTGTGGGTCTACCAAAGCAAACAGATCGTGTTCGCCGCCCCACAGTCCTGGATGCGCAAAGGTGGACGTGTAGATGCCAGCAGGCAGCAATCCCTGACCAGTGGAGGTCATGGCATTCCAGCAGATTCCCCCGTAAGCGCAATCGCCCACGTAAAGGAATGTCCCACTCGCCGCCTGGTTGCCCAGGTTTTTGATGCTGATTGTGATCGAGAAAGGTTCGTTCATCACTGGCAGGTTGGGCTGCGTCGTCAGGCTCAAAATGGTCAGATCAGGCCCACTCCACGACACGACTTCGATTTGGGTCGGGCCGCCAATGTTATTGGTTTCGTCTTCTTCGACGTGATCGCAGTTTTGATCCACCTGCACATAAATCTGATGCACGCCGGTGGTTGGGAATCCAGGATGTGTGAAGGTGTGTAAACCCACCTGGCCTGTGCTAAGCCGCAAGTTATCCTCGGTGAAGGAATCCCACAGACCGGTTGTATCGCCGCAGCCTGTAGGCGCGTGATCGACAAAGACGCCAACCGCGTAGGGAGTATCCAGCAGCTTTGCGCCCCGGTTGCTGTATTCCACTGTAACATCGAAGGGCTGATTCACCGCCGGGTTAGAAACTACCTGGATATTCTCTACCACCATATCCACCAGCGCCGGCGTTCCAGAAACGGTAAACGTGATCGGCCCGCTGTTGTTGTTGGTCTCCACTGTCTCGCTGATCATATTCCAGGCATCTACCACTGCCGAAATGTTGTGATCACCCGCCTCGTTAATGCTGCCATAAGTGAGCGTGAAGGTCTCGCTTGCGCTCGCGGCGATCGACGATAAGATCCAGGAATTCCACGGATTTCCGTCCACCCAGATTTCTGTATAGGGGTAACCCAGCATATCTTCGCTGCCCTGGTTGAGAACCGTTATCGCAAATCGGATTATCTCATCGGGGCGCGGGTTGGGAGGAATAACGGCGATGTTGGACACCGTCAAATCCACACCGGATGGCGCGGCAGGGGTAGGAGTGTCTGTGTTGGCATCTGTCGCGGTGGCTGTATTAGCGGGCGTCGCCGTCGTTGTGGCTGTCGTCGTGAGCGTCGGCGGGACTATCGCGGTAGAGGTACTGGTAGCGGTAGGAGTACCTGTATCGGCGGCTGTCGCTGTCGTCGTGAGCGTCGGGGGGACTATCGCGGTGGGGGTTGGCGTGGCGGTGTCAGCGGCTACCGCCGTGAGTGTGGGTGTGGCTGTCGCGGTGCCTGTGTCGGCGGCTGTCGCCGTAGGCGTCCCGGTAGACGTTGTCGTGGCCGTGGAGGCGTCAACCGGCGTCTCAGTAGATGTCGCCGTGGCTGTGGAGGTGTTGACGGACGTCTTGGTAGACGTGGCTGTGGCTGTAGAAGTGTTGACAGACGTCTTGGTGGACGTTGCCGTGGCTGTGGAGGTATTGACGGACGTCTTGGTAGATGTCGCCGTGGCCGTTGAGGTGTTGACGGACGTCTTGGTAGACGTTGCTGTGGCTGTAGAAGTGTTGACAGACGTCTTGGTAGATGTCGCCGTGGCTGTGGAAGTATTGACGGGCGTCTTGGTAGATGTCGCCGTGGCTGTGGATGTGTTGACGGACGTCTTGGTGGACGTTGCCGTGGCCGTGGAGGTGTTGACGGACGTCTTGGTGGATGTCGCCGTGGCCGTTGAGGTGTTGACGGACGTCTTGGTGGATGTCGCCGTGGCCGTGGAGGTGTTGACGGACGTCTTGGTGGATGTCGCCGTGGCCGTGGAGGTGTTGACGGA
>CAIQJJ010000291.1 GCA_903872065.1 uncultured Anaerolineales bacterium
AGGCCATGTGCCAAAATTGGTATATTATCGGGATACTGCCCAATTGGTACGCCAGGTGCAGACCAAGTTGCATCATCTGGTGGTGAATGAACATATTGCGCCGCAGGATATTGTTCTGTTGACCCCGCGTTCGCAGGAACGCACAGGTTTTAAAGCCGGAATGCGTCTGGGTAATTTTGTGCTGACCGATGGGCAACGAAATTGGCAAAATGCCATCCAGGTTTCGAGCATTCACGCTTTCAAAGGGCTGGAACGTCGGGTCGTGGTTATTGCAGAAATTGACGAATCGGTGCGGTACCAGCCTGAAATCGTGATGTATGTGGGTTGTTCCAGGGCGCGTACTTATCTGGTTTTGTGTGCTGATGAAAATATCCCGGCAGATTTAAAGCGTAGTATAGAATCCGCTTGCAAAGGTTGATGGAGTTTTCAAATGAAATATCGTGACCTGATCCAATTTGAACCAGTCATTGACATTATCCAGTTGCGCCAGGCCGACCAGCGCGCCCGCGCTGAACAGTTGGTGGCAACTTACGTTATTTCTGATCGCATGACCGATGTGATCCTGCATCGCATCTTGCCCAGCTTGCGGGTGGACCAGCCTCGCCCTGGCGATGGTTTGTTTATCGTGGGTAATTATGGCACGGGTAAATCTCACCTGATGTCGTTTATTACGGCAGTGGCGGAGCACGCCGATTTATTGGAGAAAGTTACCCACCCGGCAGTGGCCGATGGGCTGAAACCGTTCGCTGGGAAGTTCAAGGTGGTGCGCCAGGAGACGGGAGCAACATCCAAAAGCCTGCGCGATATTGTGCTGGAAGACCTTGAAAAGCATCTCCAGCGCATGGGCGTGGATTATCACTTCCCGTCGATGGACAAGGCATCCAATAACAAAGATTTGCTCATCGAAATGATGGATGCCTTCCGCAAGGTTTACCCAAATCAGGGCCTGCTGGTTGCTATGGATGAATTGCTTGATTACCTGCGCGCCCGTAAAGATCAGGAATTGGTGTTGGACCTGAATTTCTTGCGTGAAGTGGGCGAAGCATGTGAGTTAACACCTTTCCGGTTTGTTGCCGGTATTCAGGAATCGCTTTTTGACAGCCCGCGCTTTCAATTTGCCGCAGATTCCATTCGTCGGGTGAAGGCGCGCTTTGAACAGGTGCGCATTGTGCGCGAAGACATGGCCTATGTGGTTTCGCGCCGCTTGCTCGCCAAAACGGATGGACAGAGAACCCAGGTACGCAAGCATTTGGAGAAATTTACCCGCATGTATGCCGCGATGGCTGAACACCTGGATGAATATGTGGAGATGTTTCCGATTCATCCATCCTATCTGGAAGTATTTGAGCAGGTGACGGTGGTGGAGAAGCGCGATTTGCTCAAAGCGCTCAGCCGCCAGATGGAGAGCAAGCTGGATTTAAATGTGCCAACCGAGGAAACCGGCTTTCTCTCCTTCGATGAGTATTGGGCTATTCTAAACGATGACCCATCTTACCGCTCGGTGCCAGAGATTCGGGAAGTGCAGGATAAGGCACGGGTGTTACAGGATCGGGTGAAGGGCGCGCCGACCATGCGCGATTATCGCCCGGCAGCCATGCGGATTATCGCTGCCCTGGCAGTACATCGACTGACGCTGACGGATTTGTACGCACCCGTGGGACTGGCTCCCGCCGAACTGCGCGACCAGTTGTGCCTGTACCTGCCGATTCCGGAAAAAGATGCCGATTTCCTGTTGACCAGCGTGGAAGCTGTTTTGCGAGAAATTTCGCGCACAGTCAATGGGCAGTTCATCTCTCACAACGCGGATAATGACCAGTATTACCTCGATCTGAAAAAAGATATTGATTATGACGCCCTGATTGACCAGCGCGCGCAAACCTTGGATGCCAGCCAGCTGGACCGCTATTTTTTTGATATGTTGGCGCGCGGGCTGGAACTCAACGAAAGCTCCTATGTGCCGGGGTTTCGTATCTGGCAGCGAGACCTGGCCTGGCCGGGAAAAGGGATGACACGCCGGGGCTATGTTTTTCTGGGTGCGCCAAATGAGCGTTCCACAGCCCAGCCGGAGCGTGATTTTTATGTGCATTTCCTGGCACCATACGGGAATGGGAATCATAGGCTCAATGAAAAACCGGATGAAGTTTATTTTTGGATGTCGCAGCGGGATGATTCGTTTGACCAGACTCTGCGCCGTTACGCTGGCTCCAAAGAAATGAGCGCGATTTCATCGGGCAGCAACAAGGAACAATACGAGCGCAAAGCGGATCAGGCTCGTCTGATCATGAACAACTGGTTGCGCGATAACTTGCCGCGCGTGGTGGCGATCCGCCATAATGGACAGGAAATGATCGTGCCAGAAGCGTTGGCGCAGTATCGCCTGAGCATTCGAGACTTGTCGCTGCGTGACCAGGTCTTTCGGTTGGCATCAGCGTTGCTGAATGCTCACTTTGAAGTGCAATATCCTGCCTATCCGCGCTTTACGGGCATGGATTTCACTTTTGAGACCATGCCGCAAGCTGCCGAAGCCACCCTTCGCGCTATTTCAGGCGCATCAGCCACCCGCCCGGCACAGATTGTGCTGGAAGGTTTGGGGCTGGCGCGCATGGAAAGCGGTCACTTGCAATTTTCAACGGAGACCAGCCCTTATGCCAGGCATGTATTGGAAAAATTGTATGCGCTGCCCGAAGGGAAAGTGCTCAATCGCAGCGAATTAATCGGCGGCGGAGCGCTAGTGGAGCGGGATGTAAAATTCGGCCTGGAACCGGATTGGTTTATGGTGGTGCTGATAGCGTTGGCGCGTCAGGGGGAGATTACCCTGAACCTGCCCGGCGCGCGAATTGACTCGTCCAACCTGGATGAAGCCAACCGCATTGGCTTGACCAATTTACAGCGTTTTACAGCGGTCAGTCGCCCGAAGCCCATCCCGGAGCAGAGCTTGAAATCCTTGTTCGCCGGGCTGGAACTGAGCGAAGACCTGATCAGCGACCCGCGCAGCCACGAAGCGGCAGTATCGCAGTTGAAATATGCGGTTGAGCAAGAAATCAATCGCGTTGTCATTTTGTTGGATAACCTGC
The DNA here is from genome assembly GCA_903872065.1 of uncultured Anaerolineales bacterium. Classification (GTDB taxonomy): domain Bacteria; phylum Chloroflexota; class Anaerolineae; order Anaerolineales; family UBA4823; genus CAIQJJ01. The sequence continues at coordinate 3,075 of CAIQJJ010000291.1, forward strand.
GCGAAGGTCCGCACTACTGGCGCGAGGCCCTGATGGGCGGGCAGGAATTGCAGGCGTTGCGCGCAGAATTGAACGAGTACAAAAGCTTCCTGGGCGGCGTCCAGCCATTGAACACGCCCGGAAAGTTGCGCAATTTCGCTCTTGGACAGGGTGAAGTGCGTCATGCCGTGCGCACCCGAAAAACGGTACAGGAAACCAATCTCATTTTTGAATTATTGGGCGGATTGGCATCCAGCATGGATTACATCTACCAGGCAGAGACCGCCCTGCCTGCCGCCGACCCCTGGCAGGTAGAAGCGGCCCGGGTACGGCAGGAACAGATCGGGTGGCTGCGTTCTCCTGACCAGCGTGGAGACAGCAGCCTGCTGGCGCGGCTGAAAGGCGGGCTGGCAAATTTACAGGATGCGTACATCCAGCGTTACCTGGAACTGCACCGCCGCGCCCGACTGGATGCCACCCAGGATATGCAGAAAAAACGCCTGACCAGCGACCCGCACTGGGGACAATTGCGCATTTTGAGCGGATTGGACTTCTTGAGCCGGGGCGAGCTTCAAAAATTGGAAGAGCGTCTGGGAAACCTGCGTTCCTGTCCTTCGCTTTCTGCCGGTGACTTGCGCGCGCGACCGTTTTGCCCATCCTGCGGATTGAATCCTCGCACGCTCAACGTGCCGAATTCAGCGAGTGAGCAACTGACCGAAGTGGGGCGCGATTTTGACCACCTCTATCAAAAGTGGCTGAATGGGTTGCGCGAAAATCTCAAAAGCGACAGTTCGCAGGCCAACCCGGCCCTGATTGCTGAGCGTGAACGTGAGCAAATCCGCGTGTTCATTCAGAGTGGGGAGTTGCCTGAAAAGATGAATGACCGCTTTATGGCGGCCTTGCGCGATACCCTGCAAGGGCTGGAAAAAGTCACCCTGGAAGGCGCAGACCTGCTGCTGGCATTGACCCGCCCCGGAATGCCCTGTACGTCCGAAGAATTTGAGACACGCTTCCGCAATTTCATCCGCCCGCATTTGGAAGGAAAAGACCAGGCCAAAGTCAGAATTCAAATTGACTGGTAGCGGAGTTGTATATTTTGTATACGTTGTATATTCTGTATACAAGTGTATAATAAATATGCAAAATACGCATTTTACACCAGTGTTTTGCAGGAGAATCCGATGGAATACGTGCATGTACGCAAAACCGATCTGGCGCGCAATACCAGCCAAATTATCCGCAACGTTTTACGCGGACAGCCGACCGTGATTGAAAACCACGGCCAGCCTGAAGCCATTGTAGTGGATGTGGTTGACTATCTCATCCTGCGCGCTGTGACCCACTATCACGCGGGAAACCTGACCCCGCTTGACCCCGATGGGCCGCGGGACACCGAATTTGCCGGTCTGAGTTCGCAGGAACGCTACAACCGGGCAATGGATTATTACCTGGCCGAGCAGTGCAGCACCGGACGCATGGCGGAACTGCTTCAAATTTCCTGGCTGGATATGCGTGAGCGCTTTAACCGCCTGGGCGTGCCGTTGTTTTTTGGGCCAACCACCATCGAAGAAGCGCGCGAAGACGCGCGCGTAGCAAGCGACCTGTATCGGTTAGCGCACGAGTCAAAATAACATGCCTGTCGTTCTCTTGCTCGATAACACCATCCTTTCCAATTTTGGGCAGGTTAATCGGCCAGATGTATTGTTTGATTTATGGGGTGCGATTATGGTTACGACTAATCCCGTTATGGATGAGTACCACAACGGGATTATCAGTCGCGCATTGGCTCCCCACGCCTGGGAAAAAGTGCCGATTCTCGAACCTGCACCCGCTGAAATCGCTTTTGCAGGGCAGTTGCCGGGTGATTTGGGCGATGGGGAACGTTCCTGCCTGGCAATTGCCATTTCTCGTCAAGGCTGGATCGCCACCGATGATATGAAAGCTCGTCTGGTTGCCAAAAAATACGGGATCGGTGTTACCGGCACGATTGGCGCTTTTCAAGAGGCGCTCAAACATCAAATTTTGGATGTACGCACTGCCAACCGCCTGCTCAAAAAGATGATGGCTGCCGGATACCGTTCTCCGGTAGATGATTTGGGGAAAATTTGACATGCCGAAATACAACACTGCCGATGACAACCACGAACAACCCGAACTAATTTCTGAACCGCGCGCTGACTATACCGTGACGCCCGAAGCACAGGCGGAGAAAGAAGCCTATCGCCAGCGCCTGGCAATGCTTTTGAAAGATCCTGAATTCCGTAAAACGGAAGGTTTTCCGATCGGCACAGACGAAGCGATCCTGGCACTTTCTGACCCGCCCTATTACACCGCCTGCCCCAACC
>CAIQJJ010000292.1 GCA_903872065.1 uncultured Anaerolineales bacterium
CCAACGGATTTGCAGAACTGATTGAACGGATGGCTCGCTGTCCGTCCTATTCAGCCGGATTCATCCGGCGCTGTCTTAGCCCTGCGCATTTATGCCAGGGATCGCCGGCCCGATCCCCCCGCCAGCGGACGAGACATTCCCATCCCCGCGCCGACGGGGGATCGCCGGGGAATTAAGACATTTGAAAATACAAAGAAGTGATCGTATAATTGCACTATGACAATCGCGCGGTTACGCTCTTATTCTGGTCAAAGTAACCATCAACTATAAAATCCCAAACAGAGTAATCGTTCTGGAGGTCACATGGCAGGAACGCGAACCATTCTGCTGGTCGAAGATGAAATTATCATTGCAATGAACGAGATGGGGCAGCTCAAGAAAGAGGGGTACCAGGTTGTGCATGTGAGCAGCGGCGAAAAAGCACTTGAACAAACTCGCCGCGATCCAGGGAAGATTGACCTGATTCTGATGGACATTGACCTGGGCAAAGGAATGGATGGGGCGCAGGCCGCCCAAGAAATCTTGAAGCAGCAAGATATCCCGATCGTCTTCCTTTCTTCCCACACTGAGCCAGAGATCGTAGAAAAAACCGAACAGATCACCTCGTATGGCTATGTGGTCAAGAACAGTGGGATTACTGTGCTAACCGCCTCGATCAAGATGGCGTTCAAACTGCATGCGGCGCGCCTGGCCCTGCAGCAGGTCAACCAGGAATTGGAAGGGGAGATCGCCGGGCGTATGCGCACCGAGGAGGCGCTGCGGGCAAGCGAGAAGAATCTGCGAGATGCGCAGCACTTAACGCATATCGGCAGTTGGCAGTGGATCATCGCGACAGACACAGTCAACTGGTCGGAAGAACTTTATCACATTAATGGTCGCAACCCAGACCTTCCTGCGCCCCGCTATGCGGAAATGGCGATGTGCTACACGCCTGAAAGCTGGGCGCGGCTCCAGGCGGCAGTCGCCAGGGCTGTGCAAACCGGCGAGCCATACGAACTTGAGATAGAGATTGTGCGTACAGATGGCGTTCACAGGTTGACTCTTTCCAGAGGGGAAGCCGATTGCGAGGCTGATGGAAAAATCATCGGTCTGCATGGCACCGTGCAAGACATCACCGAACAAAAGCAAGCCGAAATCGCCCTACAACTCAGCGAAGAGAAGTTTTCCAAAGCTTTCCTTTTCAGCCCCGATGCGATCATGATCACCCGCATCACAGATGGAAAGATTATCGAAGTGAACGAGGGCTTTTCCAGGCTCTCAGAATACTCGCGCGCCGAGGCTTTGGCCAGTTCTTCCATTGACTTGAATTTATGGGCGAACTTGCACGATCGCGACTGCTGCGTCGCGGCGTTACGCGAGCATCGCGTTGTCCGTGATTACGAGTTTAAGTTCAGGATCAAATCGGGCAAAAAGCTGGATTGTCTTTATTCGGGCGAATTGATCACCTTGAGCGGTGAAACGTATGTCTTATCGGTCATTCGCGACATTACCGAAAGCAAACAGGCCGAGGATGCACTGCACGCCAGCGAAGAGCGGCTGCGTCAGATTATTGAGCAGATGCCTTATCCGGTGGAGATCTGCGACCCAAACGGCGCAGCGCAAATGGTAAACCAGGCCTTTTTGAAGATGTTTGATATTCCCTCCGCCGATCTGATCGTGAAGAAATACAATGTTTTTGAAGACCGCCTGGTGATGAATATTTTGGGCGTCGCAGAAGAGGTGCGGCGCGTCTACGCCGGGGAACAGGTTTTCATCCCAGAGCTAGCCATCCCTGCCGCAAAAAAACAGCCTGAATTGGGCGTCGGAGGTACAGATACGATCGTTTTGGAGACGACCATGTTCCCTGTCTTTCGCGCAGCCGGCGAAATCTGGGGCGTCGTCACCATTTGGAAAGATATTTCCGATCGCAAGAAGGCGGAAAATGCGCTGCGCGAGAGCGAAGAACGTTTTCGCGTTTTATTTGAGGGCGCGCCGGATGCCATTTTCCTGGCCGATCCAGAGAGCGGGAAAATTTTGGAGGCCAATCGAGCCGCCAGCCGTTTGTTGGCGAAACCCATTGAAGCGATCGTCGGCATGAACCAGGCCGAACTGCATCCCCCAAAAGTAGAAGATTTTTCAAAGGAAAGTTTTCACCGTCACATCCAGGAAGCGCAATCCCAGGGATATACACAGCCGGTCGAAACAATCGCGCTTCGGGCAGATAATGCGCAGGTCCCGGTCGAAGTTGTCGCCCAGGTGGTGCAAATCAACGGCCGCGGCGTGCTAATGGGCACTTTCCGCGACATCACCGAGCGCAAGCGCGCCGAGGATCAAATCAAAGCCCTTTTGGGAGAGAAAGAAGTATTACTGAGGGAAGTGCATCACCGCATTAAGAATAATATGAGCATCATTGCCAGCCTGCTGGCAATGCAGGCCGATGCCCAAGAGGAATCTGTTGTAAGAAAGGCGCTGCAAGACGCCGTCGCCAGGATAAAAAGCATGATGGTCTTGTACGACAAACTGTATCGTTCTGAAAATTTCGGCGCGATCTCATTGCAGGACTATCTTCCTCCTTTGCTGCATCAAGTGGTGGGCCTATTTTCCTACGCCAATCCTGTCAGTATTCACACTCAAGTGGAAGATATTCTGTTGAGCCCCAAAATGCTCTCTCCTTTAGGCATTATCCTGACCGAACTAACCACCAACGCCATGAAATACGCTTTCCCCGGGCGCAGCGATGGAACGATCACTGTAACCGCCAGGCGAGAAGCCGAGGAGGTCAGCATTATCTTCCAAGACAATGGCGTTGGCATGCCAGAGACATTTTGCTTGGAAAGCTCGAACAGCTTTGGGATGCAGTTGATAGATCTCCTGGTGAAGCAGATCAGGGGTTCACTGGCTATTGAAATGCAGCATGGCGCGAAGATAAAAATCAAGTTTCAGCCTGAGTAGTCTATCCTTCATGCTCCACCACATCCGCTCTGAGCCAGCGATCCAGCCAGTCATACGCCTGCGTCCCATGCCAGCGATGGTCGCCTTCAAAGATATCATGGGAAAGATGGTCAGGAACAGCCAGCGCCTGGTAAGCGGCCCTGGCAATCTCCACTTGCTCAATGGTGTTGACGATCCCTCGCGCCCCATTCAGCTCATCCCGCGTCCCGGACTCAACCAACAATGGGCGCGGCGCAATCATCGCCCCCAGGTCGCCCATGTCCGCGTATTCCCACAGGTGAGGGACGTAGTTGCAATCGCAGCAGCAAATATCCAACAAGGAATCACGCACCCCGTAGAAATAACCTGAGACCACGGCGCAGGCCACGCGCTCATCCAGGGCCGCCAGGTAGAGAGTCTGCAAGCCGCCGCCGGAGAGGCCAATGCAGCCGATCGGCCGCCCCTGGCAGTCGGGCCTGGTTTGGATATAATCCAACAGGCGCATCAAGTCCCAGGTCCACATCCCGATCACCGTCATGCCCAGAGGCATCGCCATATTGGTCAGTTGGCTGCACGAGCTGCTCAACAAAGACTCGGCGCGTTCAGAAAGCGACTCGCGCCTTTCACCCATGCCCCTGGCGTCCGGGCAAAAAACCAGGTAGCCGCGCTGGGCGCATTTCACCCCGTAATCATAGTTGTATTGGAGAACCGTCTCCCGGATGCCTGGAACATCCACGATCCCGGCCGGGGCGAGCTTGCCGCCGCTGACGTGGCCGTGAGCGGCGATGAGAGGGGTGAACGGTTGGCTGGCCCCATCGGGGATCAGCACGTACAGCGGCATCGTCACGCCCGGCTCAGTGTCAATCTCCACCCGCTGGCGGCGGTAGCCTTCACACTGCACCTCCTCGGTCAGGCGCGGGTTTGGAGCGCAGGGGATCATACGATCCAGGCCGAGCAGTTGGCGTAAAATCCCCGCCAGATCATGTCGCCAAACAGAACAGGCTTCGGGGGCAGCAGCTTTAAAGCCCATCCGGCGGCCAACGGCCTCGAGGCGGGCGTGAAAGTAGGCATTGGTTTGAAAGAATTTTGTGTTCATGGCGGGCTTCTTTTCCAGTGTAAAATGCGATTCTCTACAAAAACAGATCACGGCGCTGCATTGAAAGACGCCAGCAGCGCCCCGCTGCCATCGCGAATCTCCAGCGTATGGCTGCGGATTTTGAAAACGGCCGCCTTTTGCAGCGCTTGCAGAAAGGCCGTCTCTTGATCCATTATACCATCCGGCGCAGCGCACGCCATTCGCGTCACGCCAAGCGCCCCGATCGTCATTTTCTCACCCTCTACCTGGTAGCTGCCAGTGTACGTGTTGCAGCCGGCGCTCCCACTCACTTTGCCGTCCGCGCCGAAAGCAGCCGTTACCTGCACCTCGGCCAGCGGAGATGTGACTGCTTCCTGTCCATTGTTGACCGCGCTCATCACCCAGGCAGTACCGGCCAGCGGGAGTGGCTTCAATTCGGTCATGACAAGCTGCACTTTCCCGGCGGCGTCGAGCAGTTCCAATTTACCGGATTGGATGCGATAGCTTACGACCTGTCCTAACGCGGCCAGAAAGGCGCTTTCCTGCGCCATGCGCGGCTCGTCGCAGGCCATCATCGTTGCGCCCGCCGGGCCCAGCGTCAGCTTTTGCCCGGCCAGGGTATAACTGGCAAAATAGCGATTGCAGCCGGCGCTGCCGTTCACCTGGTCGGCGGAAAACTCCAGGGTGACCTCGCTATCTGGCAGAGCATTCACAGCCTGGCCCTGAGCGTCCAGGTAGGTTTCGAGTTTCCAGGCGACATCTTTCAGTCCGGTCTTGACAGCCGGGGCGGCTGTACAAGCGGTTGAGCATGCAAGAAGCATGAGGGCAAGCAAAATGGTGTGCAGCAATTTCATTGGTTCGATCCTTTACTTCAGTTGAGATTAATTTGACAAAGTCAGATTAGGTTAATTTACCAGTCATTGAACGACGAACACCCAGGCTTGGTTCCCACAGGTTTAAATTGGCGGCGATCGTTTATAATTTACCGCCAGGTGGATAGTATTTTCCCGGTCAGCAACGTGGGCGAATACTGCCAGCAAACCATTCATGAAGTCACGGCAAACCTTGCCGCAATATAGGCCGCCAAGAAAACCAACCCACTGGATCAACACGATGAGCGCTTTTAAATTCTCCGATTTGACCCCCACTCCCATTCGCGCCGGCGCTGAGCGCCGCATCACCCACACCGATCACCTGATGCTGGTGATCTTCGACTTCAACGACGGGCCCAAAACGCAGCCCGATCCGCCGCACCAACACCCCCACGAACAAGTCAGCTACGTGGTGGAAGGCGAAATTCTCTTCTTCCTGGGCGACGAAGCGCCCGTCCACCTCGTCCCCGGCGATGGGTATACCGTTCCGTCCAACAAGAGGTCGGAAGAGCACAGTCTGAACTCCAGTCACATTCAGAAATCTCGTATGCCGTCTTCTGCTTGAAAAGGGGGGGGGGGGGGGGGGGGGG
>CAIQJJ010000293.1 GCA_903872065.1 uncultured Anaerolineales bacterium
ACAGTTCGCGCACAGTTCCGTCACCGTCGGCGCCATCGGTTTTTGGGCATGCGGATTGTGGCAGGCCTGGCACTGCACGCCATTTACACCGTGCAAGCTGGCGCGCCATTCATCGGTGGTATTCTTGTGGCAGGTGGCGCACAGGTTTTCATCCGGCGTGATCGGCATCCTGGTTTCCGGGTGTCCCGATTGGAAAGGCCCGTGGCAGGCCTCGCAGCTGATCCCTTCCTCTGCATATTGGCCCGTCTCCGGATTGTAGCCAGTCGTGTGACACTCCAGGCAGGCAACTTGCGCCCCCTCTTTGGTCCAGTCGCGTTGGAAAATGGGCGACGAGAACGCATGGGCATGGCGGGTGCTGGTCCAATCGGTGTGGATATCGGTATGGCATTTCTTGCAGGACTCAGACCCGGCATAGCTTGTACCTTGCGCGGCGCTGCTTTGGCTTTCTGCCGCTTGCACTGGCTGCGCCATGCTGATCGCGGCGCCGACCACAGCGCACAGCGCCAATATTCCCACAAAGACCAACCAGCTTTGTCCGCGGTAAACATTTTTTCTTTGCTTCATAACGACCTCTTTCCAAATAGCATAGTCTTGTTAGGGCGCGGGTGCAGGCTGCGACATCGGCAGAATTGGATCGTGGTAGCCGGTCGCCTCGGCAATCAAGGCCTCATCGCTGAACGATTTGCCAGTATGGCACGAACGGCAGGCGAAGTTCAACCCGACCTGCGAGATCGAATAGCTCACTTCCGCGCCGGTATTGTCTTTTGCTGTGTAGAATTGGTCAATCTGCGATGGATCGATGGCCATCAAGTGCGTGCGAATATCGCCCATAAAGCGCTCCTCATTGCTCCAGGCGCTCTTGACCATCAACGGCATGTGGCAGTCGGTGCAGGCGATGCCCTTCATGCTCTTGCGATTCTTGGCCTGTTTCCAGTGGCAGTTTTCACAAGTCGTACGCGTCGTGGCCTGCTCAGTTTTGCGCAGTTGTACCACGCCCGTATGCGGATCGTGGCAAATGACGCAGTCCAGGGTGACATGCTTGCTTTGGAACAATTCTTCGTACTGCTCGTGATGCTGAATGAAACCACTCTGAGCGTCCACTTGTTCTTGCATGCCGCGCATGTGGCATTCGCCGCAGGCTTGCGCAGAACGATCGATGGCCATGCGGATGCCGCGCGGGTTGGAGGCGTGCAGGCTGCCCGGGCCGTGGCAGGCCTCGCATTGAATGCCCGCCTCTGCCCAACTGCCGACGATCCCAGGCATATCCTCCTGGACGCCGCGCGGATCGTAGCCGGTCGTGTGGCATGCGCCGCAATCATAGACCAGTTTCTCAGTTCCCGATTTGTAGGTGACCCAGCCGGCTTTCTTGTCCAGCACCTTATTGCCCAGGTTGAATTGGTTCAGGTATTCAGCGTTGCCGGTTTTGCCTGGTTCATCGGTGATAATATAGCCTTGCAAATCTATAAAGCGGGCTTTCCAGTTGTAGCCGCCGATCACATAGCTGATGTCGGCCCAGGTGTAGCCAGCGGGCGGCTCATCCACCTTACTGAACGGATACGCCGGGGGCTGTCCGTCTACCACTTTGTTCAACTTCCAGGGATGGCCTGACTTCATAAATGTTTCGTAAATGGCGCTGTGACAGCCGCCGCAGGTTTGCGCACCAATGTACTCCGCCCCTGAAGGCCCAGTGGGTCCCACCGGCCCTTCGGGGCCAGTATTGCCAATCGGGCCTTGGGGGCCTTCGGGTCCCGCTGGCCCGGCCGGCCCGGCTGGGCCTTTTTCACCCTGAGCGCCGGCGCAGGCGGCGAGGATGAAAGTTAAGCTTAGTGCGATACCAACGAATACGATCCAGCGAAGTTTCATAACACTTTCTCCTGATATGGGGGTTTTAAACATACTCACTATTGTACCTGAAAATGAGTTTTCAATAAGAGTGACTTCTATCTGAGGAAAAAGGATTTAAATAACTATTTGTCATCTAGCGCTGAACAAAACGGCTGCGCCCGATAGTTATAAAATTCTTGCCATTTGGTGAAAATGAACAATCGTTGTCAAATCAGAACGGGATGCTTAACACAGTCTCAAATCTGCTGGCGACTTGTATAATGTACTTATTATTACGTCTTGCCTCTCAAAAAAGGAACCGCTATGCCCACAATTGAATTTCCCGCTTATGTGACCAACCCCAAAGTCACTGCCTGGATCCAGAAAATGGCCGATCTCTGCCAGCCAGACGCCGTCTACTTTTGCGACGGTTCGCAAACGGAGTATGATACTCTGTGCGGCGAGCTGGTGAAATCGGGCACCTTTACCAAGCTGAATGAGGAAAAACGCCCCAACAGTTATTACGCCCGCTCCGACCCGGGCGATGTGGCGCGAGTTGAAGACCGCACCTTTATTTGCAGCGTCAAAAAGGAAGACGCCGGGCCGACCAATAACTGGGTGGACCCGGTGGACATGAAAGCGACCATGACGCGCCTGTACACCGGCTCGATGCGCGGCCGCACCATGTATGTCATCCCCTTTAGCATGGGGCCGCTTGGTTCGTACATCTCCCACATCGGCATCGAATTGACCGACTCGGCTTACGTCGTCGTCAATATGCGCATCATGACTCGCATGGGGCGCGCCGTGTGGGATGTGCTGGGCAATGGCGACTTTGTCCCCTGTGTGCATTCGGTCGGCGCGCCTTTGGCGGCGGGGCAGAAGGATGTCCCCTGGCCGTGCAACAAGGACAACAAATACATCGTCCATTTCCCCGAAGAGCATACCATCTGGTCGTATGGCTCAGGCTATGGCGGCAATGCCCTGCTGGGCAAGAAATGCTTCGCCCTGCGCATCGCCTCCACCCTGGCGCGCGATGAGGGCTGGCTGGCCGAACACATGCTCATCCTGGGCGTGGAGTCGCCCCAGGGCGAGAAGACCTATGTTGCGGCGGCTTTCCCCTCGGCCTGCGGCAAGACCAACCTCGCCATGCTCATCCCGCCCCAGGCCTTTGACGGCTGGAAAGTGACCACCGTCGGCGACGACATCGCCTGGATTAAGCCCGGCCCGGACGGGCAGCTTTACGCCGTTAACCCCGAATACGGTTATTTTGGCGTCGCCCCCGGCACCTCTGAGAAGACCAACCCCAACGCCATTGCGACCCTGAGAAAGAACAGCATCTTCACCAACGTCGCCCTGACGGATGACGGCGATGTGTGGTGGGAGGGCCTGAGCAAGACCCCGCCCGCCCACCTGGTTGACTGGACCGGCCAGGACTGGACGCCCGGCTGCGGGCGCAAGGCGGCTCACCCCAACGCCCGCTTTACCGCCCCCGCCGGCCAGTGTCCCTCGATTGACCCGCGCTGGGAAGACCCCGCCGGCGTGCCGATCAAAGCCTTCATCTTTGGCGGACGGCGCAGCGCCACCGTGCCGCTGGTCTATCAGTCGTACAACTGGGCTTTCGGGGTGTACCTGGCCGCCACGATGGGCTCGGAGACCACCGCCGCCGCCGCCGGGCAGGTCGGGCAGGTGCGCCGCGACCCCTTTGCCATGCTGCCCTTCTGCGGCTATCACATGGCCGATTACTTCAATCACTGGCTCAATTTTGGCCCCACCATCTCCAACCCGCCTTTGATCTTCGGCGTCAACTGGTTCCGCACCGATAAAGACGGCAATTTCGTCTGGCCCGGCTTTGGCGAGAATATGCGCGTCCTGCACTGGATCGTCCAGCGCGTCAACAACCATGCCCACGCCATCCAAAGCCCGCTGGGTTGGGTGCCGCACTACACCGACCTGGTTTGGGACGGCATGGACGATGTGACCTGCGATCAATACAACGAGATTATCGGCATTGACCGCGACGCCTGGGAGTCGGAGATTGTCCTGCACGAAGAATTGTTTGTCAGATTGGGCGAGAAACTGCCCAAAGACCTGATCTTCATGAAGCAGCTGCTCCTGGCCAGCCTGGTGCGCGCCCCTGAGCGCTGGCAGGCTTGCTAAACATTGGTCATCTTATTCTATAAACCCTACGGCGTTTTGACCGCCTTCACCGACCCCGAGGGACGCCCCACCCTGGCCGATTACATCCACCTGCCGGAGGTTTACGCCGCCGGCAGGTTGGATCTGGACAGCGAGGGGCTGCTCTTGCTCACCGACGATGGCGACTTGATCCACCGCCTGACGCACCCGCGCCGCCACGTCGAGAAGACCTATTGGGTGCAGGTGGAGGGGCAGCCTACCCCCGAAGCCATCCGCCAGCTTGAAAAGGGCCTGGTTATTAAAGACTACCACACCCGGCCGGCCAAGGCGCGCCTGATCCCTGAGCCGGACTTGCCGCCGCGCAGCAAACCCATCACCCCCCACGCCGCCACCGCCTGGCTGGAAGTGCGCCTGCAAGAGGGCAAGAAGCGCCAGGTGCGCCACATGACCGCCGCGGTTGGCCTGCCCACCCTGCGCCTTGTGCGCGTCGCCATCGGCCCCCTCGCCCTGGGCGACCTGCAGCCCGGCGAGTGGCGTCCCCTCACCCCCGCCGAACTTGCTGCGTTGAGCGCCGCGCTGTAGCGACGGCTAAAGTTATTACCCCATGGGCGCATCGGGTTCGTAAAAGGCGCGAATCTGCCGCCGCCAGGCGGGGTTCGAGACCAGGTCGGTGCTGTCGCTCCACAGGTCGAGACTCCCGATCAGCGGGCGCGCCGCGATCTGCTTGACCGCCTCATCTTCGATCTGCCGGCAGAGCGCCTCGGCAAAGCCGTGCAGCGCCATCACCTGGAACGGCCGCCCGAAAAAGGAGATTGCCTGCTCTGGCATGGGTTCTGTCAGGCGCAGGGCGTTGTGGCGCGCCGCCAGGCGCTCATAAGCCTGCACAAGCTGCGCCTCGCGTTCTTGCCAGCTTGCGGCGTGCAGCGCGGCTTGCAAGCGCGGCAGCAGCTCCGCGGCGCAGTCCAACTGCTTGAAGGCCGTCCCAAACCATTTCGGATACGGCGCGTAAGTCTTCTCCATCAGAAAGCCCAGGCGCATCACATCCCTCGCCAGGCGCGCCCCGATCAGCGCCGAACCGACCTCATCCCCCACCATCCCCGCTCGCCCCATCAGATGCTCTTCCTGCCCGATGCGCGTCCAGCCCGCCGCCAGCAGGTACAGCCACACATCCCGCGGGTAGTAGGCGAAGCGCTCGCGGACGGCTTGCAGCCCCACCTCATCGTGGTAAACCGCCCCACTGCGCATCGTCCGCAGGCGCTGCTCGGCAAAGGTGAGCCAGTCCGCCGCCTCCAAAGGCTGCGCCAGGTCGAAGCCCAGGTGAGCCAGGACAAAGCGCCGCGCCGTCTGCACAACCACGCGATGGTTGACCGGCCCGCTGGCGATTGCTTCCAAAAGCTGCACCCCATTGTCGTTGGGGTCAGGGGCGCTGAAATTGGTCGGGTAGCCCAAAAATTCGTAAGGCAGCTCGTGCGCCAGGCTTGCCTTGATCGCTTCAGCCATGCCCCAATCCTCTTCGGCCACGAAAAGCTGCAGGCGCGGCCCCCAGTGATGGTCGGTCGAGAGGGCGTCGTCGAACCCCAGCACTTCCGAGCCGCCATCCATCAGCGCCGCGGCGTGTTTCAAATGGGGGAAGCGCCGGGCCAACACAGGCCGCACCGCCTCCCAGTAAAAGCGTTTGCAGAGTTCCAGCCCTGGCAAAAACATGTGAATCTCCTTTCGAGCGACACAGGCGGCAAGATTCGCCTGCCATTACCCTTGCATCTTCTTCCAAAAAATGCTATCCTATAGAGCGCCGCTCATTGGCGAGCGGCAGAAAGGAAGGCGCTTTATGGCTAAAGGAAATAATAAAGGTTTTGACAAAGGGAAAGAGAAGAAAAAGAAAAAGAAGGAAAAGCCGAAAGAAACTGCATGAACTTCTTTCTCCGTTCTTTGCTTTGCCGCACGGATACCTCCAGGGCCCACGAAACCTGGAGGTATCTTTTTAGGTCAAAGCTGCACGCGGATCTTGCGCGCCAGGATGCTCTTGCACGGACGCCCGGCGCGGTCGGGGACATTGAAATCGGAATAGGCGATCAGCGCCTCGTGGTCGGAAAGCGCCAGCAGATCGCAGTACGAGCAGGTGTCGTGGCCGGTCTCCCTGGGCGGGACAATTGTCCTTCGCCGCCCCCAGCGCCGCGCCGCGGGGTCGCTCGCCGCCCGCACGTACAGGCCGGGACGCCCATAAGCCGCCAGCGTGACCCCGTTTTGCAGAGTTAGCAATTGCGGCCAGACGCCGATCTGATCGAAGACGCGCGGCAGTTCCCACGAACTGCCGCCGTCGGTGGAGCGCGTCGCGTACAGCGGGCCCTGGCCGTTGCCGTCCGAGGTGCGCAGCAGCGCCAGCAGCGAGCCGTCCGGCAGAAAGCCGATCTGCGGTTCGGTAAAGCCATCCCGTGCATCCCACAGCCGGTCGGCCCTGGGGTCGGGGTAGTAGGGGATGGCGCTTTTGATGCGCCACGTCCGCCCGTTGTCTCTCGAGGCGACCAGCAGCGCCAGGAAGCGGCGCACTATCGTGCGATCCCGCTCCACTTGCGGCAGCCCATAGAGCGTGGCCAGCAGTTCCCCATCCGGCGCGACGTGCAGGCGATCCTGCTCGAAATAGGGAAAGACGAACACATTTTCGGTCGCGTAGACCAGATCGTGCGGCGTCTCGACCTGCGCCTGCTCTTCCTGCCAGGCGGCGCTGCCCGCCGCCTGCCGGCGCAGCCACCACCCGCGGCGCAGTTCAGGCGGCAGCGCCGCCCGCCGGTAGTAGGTGTAGGTAATGTCGTAAGACGAGGGGAGATGCGCCCAGGCCGCCGGCAGCGCCAGGTCAGCCGCCGGCAGGGAGGGCTTTTGGAACGCCCGCAGCCGGTCGCCGTTGGGCAGCCGCAGCCCCGCCTCCAGCCCGCCGGCCGGCAGTTCCTGCCAGCTTGCGCCCTCGTCCTGCGAGACCGCCTGGCCGGGCGGCAGCCCATACGCGACCGCCGAATCCGCTTCTTTGTGAAATTCCAGCAGCAGCCGCCCGTCCTCCAGCCTGTGCAGCAGCGGGAACTGCCACGGCCCCCAACTCCGCAGGTGCGGCGGGGCTTGCGAGACGATTACCGGATCGCCCAGTTGAATGTTCATGGTCATCCTTTCGCAGTATTGCATTCTAAACCCTAAAGGTCTAAACAATTTCCAGGCAAGCGAGCGCCGCAAGAGACCTTTAGGGTTTTGGGTTATAGCCAGTGGCGGCGGCGGAACACCAGGATCATCACCCCCGCCGTGAGCAGGCACACCAACCAAAAGACCGGGTAGGCCCACTCTTGATCCAATTCAGGGAAGTGGCGGAAATTCATCCCGTACACCCCGGCCAGGAAGGTGAGCGGGATGAAAATCGTGCCGATCAGCGTCAGCACCTTCATGATCTCGTTCATGCGGTTGGAGACCGACGACATATAGGTCTCGATCAGATCGCCGGCGATTTCACGGTACGTTTCGATCAGGTCAATGATCTGCACCACGTGATCGTAGAGGTCTCGCAAATAGACGCGCGTCGTCTCGCTGACGCATTCGTGCGGCTCGCGCTGCAAATACAGCACCACCTCGCGCATCGGCCAGACCACCCAGCGCAGCAGCAGCAGATCGCGCTTGAACTGATGAATCTGGTTGATCAGGCCGGGCTGCGTCTCGCCCAGGATCAGCCCCTCCAGTTCTTCGGCGCGGTCGCTGTAAGTTTCCAGGATCGGGAAGCAGCTATCCACAATCGCATCCAGCAGCGCATAGGCCAGGAAACTGGCGTCGCTTTTGCGCAGGCGCGAGCCTTTCGCCTTGAGCCGCTGCCGGATGGCGTCCCATTCGACACTGCGGCTGTCCTGGAAGGTCAGCACCGTCTTGTGGCCCAAGAAGATGGACACCTGCGCATGCTCCAGGCTTCCGTCTCGGATTTGCAGGGCGTGCGTCACAATGAACAGGCGCGCCATGAACGCGCTGTCCTCGCCGCCGTAGGCTTCCACCTTGGAGCGCTGCGTCTTTTGCAGCATGTCCTCCACCGCCAGCGGGTGCAGGTCGTACTTGGTCGCCAGGGCCTGGATGGCGCGCGTGTTCGACAGCCCATCCACGCAGATCCAGCGCACGCTTGTCCATTCCGGGCGGTGCTGGGCGACGAAATCGTCCAGGTTGGCAATCTCCTGGATGGCGACCTGCTCCGGGCTGTAATCTATGCACAGGATGCGCACCTGCCCGCTTCCGCCGGGCAGGTTGGCGATTTCATCATGCTCGATGCCCGGCGTCGCGCCAGGGACTCCGTGGGCGTGATCGAAGTAATCTTGCATGCTGCCTTCTCACCAGGCGATCAAAAACGTACACGAATCGCCGCCCTTTTTGCGCGTCGGGGCGCTTTCATCCAGCTTGATCCACGGAAAAGACCCCAACGGCGCGAACTTGCGCGCCACGGCGTAGATAATCCCCTGGTCAAACTCGGAGGGATAGGGGTTGTGGCAGACCATCTTGCCGGAGCGCGGGCCGACCGGGTTAAACTGGTCCGAGCCGATCTCGCCGCCGCGGTGATTGATACGGTAGGCCGTATCAATCGAAGCCAGCGCCATTTCCACCGTCGTAATTTGCGTCGGCCACTGCGCGCTGTTGGGGATCGCCTGGCCGATCGAATAGAGCGTCATCGGGCCGACCGTCTCTGCAATGGTGCGGAAGGCGTCGAGCCAGGCTTGCTGCGAATACCATAGGCCGGGCAAAGGGTTCTTGATGCCGTGCTGCGCCAGGATCTTCTGTCCCAGGTCTTGCACCGGGCCCATCCCGTTTAAAACCGCCAGCACGGTTTGACCGTTCACTTCTACCTGCGGGGCAAATGCCTTGAATTGAGCCATGGGGTTCTCCTTTCTATTTCGTTGGCGACTGTCATTGATCATCCCTGATCCGGCGGCGGTTTTCCCGCCCGCCAGGAGGCTCTCAACCGATCTGATTATAGCATCTGGGCGTGATTCTTCAAGCTTCGTCTTGACGCTGGATGCGGCCTGGATTCGAGGCTTTAGCCGGTTCGCCGCGCAAACCCCACCCCAACCCTCCCCAACGGAAAACCACCGTTGGGGAGGGGGTTATCCCTTTAAATACACCATCATCGCCACAAAGAGCGCCGCCACCGCCAGCATCAGACTCAGCGCCGCCAGGCGCAGGAGGGCGTGTTTGCTCTTCACCACCCGCTTGTGGACAACCTGCGCCGCTTTGGGGGCGCGGATGTCCAGGGGGTAGCGGTCGGGGAAGAAGACCAGCAGGGCGGCGCTCAGGCTGAACAGCAGGAGCAGCGCCGGCGCCAGGTAGATCGCGAACTCCAGCGGTTCTTGCAGCGTCCCGCGCAGATCGCTGAAGGCAATGGCGTGGAAATACAGCCCCTCGAGGATGCCCGCCACACCGATGATTTGCCTGGCGCTCTCGTCCAGCGCGGCGGTCGAACCGCGCACCAGGTCTTTGCCCATCTCCGTCCAAAAGGCATTCACCTCCGGCTCGAACGGATCAGGCTCCACGGGAGAAAGCAGATTCTTGTCCATCAGCGCGCCGCCTCTGTGCGCACATTGTATTCGTACGTGCGCTGGCAGTGAGGACAGGCCGGCATGGACAGCCAGGCATTGGCCTCTTCCAACTCGGGGTCGCGGATCAGCTCACGCAGGCGCGCCACGAGCTTCTCCAAGTCTTCTTGAACTCCCAACACCCCATACCCCTGGCCGGACGCTGCGTCCAGCTTCATCCTGCGCACCCAACCGCAGTGCGGACATTTGATCTTCCTGATCGATTCATTGCCAGTCATACTCACACTCCTTCTTTCCATCGAATTTTAACGCCGCCAATCCACTCACCATTCACCATTCACCATTCACCATTCGCCACTCACCACTCGCTATTCACCATTCGCCACTCACCACTCACCACTCACCATTCACCATTCACCATTCACCATTCGCCATTCGCCATTCACCATTCACCACTCGCCATTCGCTATTCACCATTCAACCTTTCCAGCGCCTCCTGAAACGCCTTCTCCCCCATCTTCTGGCGCAGGCGAATGAGATCCCGCTGCGCCTGCTGCTGCTGCGGAACACCCAACTGCTGGAAGAGCAAGAAAGCCTGCGCCAGGGAAACGACCGCCTGGGGAAGCTGGTTTTCTTTTTCCAGCAGCAAACCGATCTGCGCCAGGCTGATGGCCATGCCGGCGCGGTCACCCAGTTCTTGCTTGATCGCCAACGACTGCTCGTAGCGCCGCCGCGCCTCGGGATACTCGCCCTGATCCTGGTGCAGAATGCCCAACTGCTGCAAGCTTTTGGAGACGCCGGCGCGGTCGCCCCGTTCTTGGCAGATCGCCAACGACTGCTCATAGCGCCGCCGCGCCTCGGCATACTCGCCCTGCGCCTGGTGCAGGATGCCCAAGTTGTGCAGGCTTTGGGAGACG
>CAIQJJ010000294.1 GCA_903872065.1 uncultured Anaerolineales bacterium
GAGGGGACGACGATCACCGCCATGCCGCCGATCCCCAAGGGCATGGGCTTTTACCCGCTGCTGCCGGGAGAGGTGATCCTGGGGCACCAGTTCTCGCCTGAAACGGCTGACCTGACCACTGCCCCGGTGCGCCTGGATGAAGGTCGCCTGATGCACACGATGTTTGCCGGCGATACCGGTTTTGGCAAGTCGGTGGCGGCCATCCGCTGGGCCTACGAGACCACATTACGCTGGCATTTGCGCACCGTGGTGCTGGACTTCGGCGCTGGCTGGCGGCAGTTGCTCAATGCGCCAGGGCTGGAGGGGCATGTCGACATTCTGCAACTGTGGCCCAACGCTGCCCGCCCGCTGCGTTGGAACCCGCTGCAGATCGGACGCAACATCGATCCCGAAACGCAATGGCGGGCGTTTGCGGATATTTTCGGTTCGGTGGCCAAACTGGGCGTCAAACGCCAGAAGCAGGAACTGCTCGAAGCGCTGCGCAAGGTGTATGTGCGCGCCGGGGTGCTGGTGGACGATCCGGACGTGCGCGGCGATCTGCAATGGGGGCGAGTGCAGCCGGACGAAAGCGGCCTCATTGGCGAAGCGGCGGGTAAGTCCATTTCCGAACTGACCCCCAACCAGCGCCAGCAGTTGGCGGTGTTCCGTTCCAGCCGGGTGGGTTTGGCCGACCTGTCCAAAGAAGTCGCTGCCAAGTTGAGCGCCGTGCCATCCCGCGACACCATGCTATCGGGCGTGTTGGAAGGCATCATCTTCCGCCTGAACCCACTGGTGCAGGGGGCGGCGGCGGCGCAGTTCTCAGCAGGGCCACATACACTCGCCATCGAAGACCTGGGCAAACCATGGGGCGTGGCCATCGTCGAAGGCGGGATGTTCCTGGACGATTTCGGCAAAGCCTTCTTGCTGGGCTGGATCGGCTGGCACCTGTATACCGATATGGTGGCGCGACGGGTGCATGAGGTCAAAACCGGCGAACCGCTGCTGCAAATCTTCTTCGAGGAGGCTAACAAAATCTTCACCAAAGACGGCGGCGGGGGCGGGGAGGATGATTCCGGCGGGGTCTCGGCTTCGCAGCGCTTCAGCGATATGTTCCGCGACGCCCGCAAATACAAGGCGCGTCTGCACATCATCACCCAGGCCCCGCACCTGATCCCGGATGACATCGTCTCGTCCTGTATCAACCTGATGCTGGGCTTCTTGAAAAACCCCAAAGATAAAGACCTGGCGCTTTCAGGATTGGCGCGCTCAGAAAAGGGCCTCCACGATGAAGCCTGGCGGCGCTTCCTCTCCGACCTGCCAATCGGCATGATCATCGGCCGCCTGCCCTACACCACCAACCGCGAGTTACAACGCCCGTTCCTGTTCCGCCCTTTGATGGTCAACGTCCCCGAACCGACCGACGACGAGATCGTGCGCAAACTGGGGAGGATCGCTCCATGAACCGCAACAACGCCGGTAACAAACACAGTGGCGGTATAGAACACCGCTCCTATGTGTTTTTATTCTTTTTGCTCCTGATCGCAGCGCTGCTCTTCACCGCCGCAGGCCAGCGTCGCGACGAAAGCCGCCTCACCCCCACGCCCTGGTCGCCGGTGCAAATCACGCTTGATTCCATCCAACCCACTTTGACCCCTGGCTGGTGGGATGCAATCGGCCGCGGAGCTTCCGCGCCTGCCGCCAGCCCATTCCCAACCCCTACTCCAAGGAAATGATATGACCCAAATCCCTCTACCATTCCCCGCTCCACTCCCCCCGGCGCTGCAATCTACGCCAGACGCTACTGCTGTTCCGGTCATCGTGCTTGTCCTTGACGCGCAGCAGCGTCCACTCTCCTGGCGGCAGTTGACTCTGGCCGAAGCCGCCGCCATGATCGCCATGCAATCGCCCCAGGATTTTTGTCCGCTGAACGACTAAACCATTAAAAAGCTTTACGCTTCACCCTTCATGCTGTATCTCAGGAACCCTATGAAAAAACTACTTCCCATCATCATTGCTCTCCCCGTCTTCTTGCTGGCCCTGCTGTTCATGCAGCCCGAAGCCACGACCCCGATCGTGGTGGCCGCAGCGAACCTGCCCGAAGGCCACACCCTGGTGGCTGCGGATGTGCAGATCAGCCAGGTCGCCAAAAGCCAGGCCCCGCAAGGCGCATTCAGCGACCCGGCTCAACTGGTCGGCCAAACGCTGCGCGTCTTTCGCGGCGCGGGCGATGTGATCAACCCCTCGCACCTGGGGGGAGAAGTCATCATCCTTGCCCCAGACGAACGCGCCGTGGCCATCCACGTCACC
>CAIQJJ010000295.1 GCA_903872065.1 uncultured Anaerolineales bacterium
ACCTCAACTCCCACCGCGACCCCTACGCCTGACGGATCCGCTACGCAGACGCTAACCAGCACCGCGACCCCTACTGAGACCCACACGCCTCTCTATACTGACACACAGACGCCAATCATCACCTCAACTCCCACCGCGACCCCTACGCCTGACGGATCCGCTACGCAGACGCTAACCAGCACTGCCACTCCTACGGAGACCCACACACCTCTCTACACTGAGACACAAACGCCAACCAGCATCGCGACTCCTACTGATACCCCTACGCCTCTGGATACTGAGACGCAGACGCCGACTGGTACCGCGACTCCTACTGATACCCCTACGCCTCTGGATACTGAGACGCAGACGCTAACCAGCACCGCCACTCCCACTGCGACCCCTACGCCTGATGAATCTGCTACGCAGACGCCAACAATTACGCTGACTCCCACCGTCACGCGCACGCCGCTTGATACCCCTGTTGACACGCCCACCGTCACGCAGCAGCCAGGCGGGCGTCATTTCATGTATTTGCCTCTGATCCGACGGTAATGGCTGATTCATCATCCGCCGCCAGGAGACATCAAAATGGTTCATGAAATCGTATCGCTCAATGCGCACGCCCCGCTCAGGGGGGTAGAACTGACCGGCGGCCCGTTCCTGACCGCCTTTCGCAGCAATATCGGCTACCTGAAGGGCCTTTCACTCGACTCGATCCTGTACTGGTTTCGCGTCAAAGCCGGTTTGCCCGCCCCCGGCCAGCCTTACCGCGGCCACTTTGAGGACAATATCAAGGGTCAGACCGCCGGCTTGTTCTTGATGGGCGCTGCCCAGAACGTGGATCGCTGAAGGATGGTAAAAGCGCCGCTGCGATCAGTGGTCAGGCGCGGCAAGAACGTTGTGTTAGAATAGTCTCACCTGTTTGCGTTAAAAGTTACTTTAGTCAGTCAAGATCATATGTCATCTTCTCTTGTTTCTGAAAAGCTAAAATTTGCCAGTTCTTTAGGCCCGATATCCATTTCGGGCGACAAAACTCTAGAGATTGATGTACGGCCATTCACTGTGTTCGTTGGACCTCAAGGCACTGGCAAATCTTTGGTAAGTCAGCTGCTCTATTTTTTGCGCGATGCCCCCTTCCTGTTGTCTGGCCTGGATATGCAGGGCAAAACGGGTAATGTAGCTGTCCGGGCTATTGTTAATGGTTTACGGGCAGGCTCTTTGACGGGACGTGATATCGCAAATTTTTCACAGGGTAAAGCCGTCCGGGTGGACTATCTCAGTCCAGAACATAAACGCAGTATCACCATCAATTCAGCCGCTCGCTACCCAATTACAGCGGTGGGGCCATTTAAGAAAGAGATTGACGCGCTTTTCGATGAATTGAATAAGGATAGAACATCTGTCCGCTCCATTAATCGCCGGGCCATTTTTATACCCGCCGCGCGGGTAGTATACTCCATGCTTGGGAATGAAAGCGGCAGTTTTTGGCGTATAGATGCCCTGCCTCTGACGTTTGTTGAATTCCAGAGAAATCTGCAAAAAGCACAGAGCATCTATCTTTCCTGGCAAAAAGACCCCATATCGCAGCCGAAAGAAGCCATCGAGATCGAGCAGATGGTTGAATCGGTATTGGGAGGACGCTTGCGAATTGAACAACGTGGGCCGCTGGCAGGGCATTTGCAATGGCAGCCAACCCATACGCAAAGCCCAATTGAGATTGAGTTGGCCTCGACAGGTCAAATGGAAACCTGGCCTTTTATTTTGACAGCCCAAACGCTTTTTGCACTCCCGCCAGACCAACGTCCTAAATATTTGCATGTCGAAGAGCCTGAAGCCCATTTGCATCCCAAGGCGCAAGAAGCCTTGGTGCAAGTATTGGCTTATCTCGTAAATAAAGGTGTTCATGTACTCATTACCACACATTCGCTCACCATTCTCTATGCCATCAACAACCTGATCCTGGCGTATCAAAAGCTAGGAAGGGAAAAAGATGCTCATCTAAAGAATCGTTGGTTTTCAAACTTGAACCCCGGTGTTCGCCTTGACCCTTACCAGGTGAGCGCCTATCTCTTTTTGGAAGCTGCCGACGCTGCGCCAGAACTTGCGCCAACCAGCAGTGTGGAGGACCTGATGTATGAGGCAGATGAAAGCCTACCCAATCGTCCAAGACTGCGCCAGATTGATGAAGGCCGCCTGGGTGAAGTGATTGGTAATTTGCAGCGTCAGTTCAACCGTCTGATAGATTTATAAATCCTATGCCGAAACGACGCCCGGTTCATCAGGAACCCTGCTTTGATACACCTTTGAATCAAGGCCAATCTTTAGGTGATTTCCAAAGACTGTTCATTACCGATACTATTCATCTGTGCGAGGGTCAGAAGAGTGGAAAATTTTCGGTTTACATCGAACCTGGGGATAAGGATGTCTTTGTTCTCCAATATGAGAATTACATCAATTACCTCAAACTGCCTGGCCGCCGGGTAGATTATGTTTTGATTGGTCAGGGGCTGAACCGGAATGGCGAAGTTGAAAGCGTTGTCTTATTTGTAGATTTGCATGCAAGCCCTACAGAAGAGTCATTCTTCGGCGATCCGAACGACCCGACCAGTGGAAAGACCGGCCAAATGCAGCAGGCCATGGAAGCCGTGTGTTATGATTTGCCCATTACGGCAAGAACCGTCTTAGGTTTTCATACAACTGCAACGCCATTGTTTGCTCGTATTGTAGATGGCCCACATCAGGTATATGGCGCAGTTATTCCACACAATTATGCGGATACGCGCATCAAACTGGCTGCAAGGATACAAGTCGGCGGATTGAATGTACGCATAAAAGCTCTGCCTGATACCCTGTTCTTCTCGCGGCGCGGCGGACAAGAAAGTATTACACTGATCACATGGCAAGAACTGCTCGAAGAAGTTGGTTTCTGAAACCGCGATTTTTATATTGTGATACGGCCACTTAAACGGTTTTCGCCGCGACTTAAGGCGAAATCGCGATACAATAGGGGCAGGTGTTTTGTCAAGACAAGTAAGGAAGCAGAATTTTATCACTGTCCG
>CAIQJJ010000296.1 GCA_903872065.1 uncultured Anaerolineales bacterium
ATAACTTATCAATCAATTCTTCGGTAATTGGCCCTTTCAATTTACGAGTCCTCAAGGCATCAAATAAGTCCAGTAAAACTTCCGTTTCGACATCATACAGGTTTTCTACCCCCAAAATATCTGATAACATCCGGTCAGCAGCGATACCTTGCGGCGAACCGGGAAACTGTCTTATGCCCACGGCGCCGGTTCCTGGGTCACGTTCCAGTATTGCTAGTGCGCCTTTGCCAGCAGCCATGGCAACAAAGGGGCTGTGACTGGTTACGATAAACTGGATATTCGGAAAAGCTTTTGGCAGCCAAAAACCAATTTGCCGCTGCCAGCGCGGATGCAGGTGAGCATCAATTTCATCTATGAGAACAACGCCGCGCGTCTCATTGAGCGGCCGGGTAAGTTCGTTCGCATCACGCATTTTTTCAAGCCAGGAAAGAATATCCACAGCTAATACGAACATGCTTCGGTAGCCGTCGCTCAACTGATCTAAAAAAAAGCGTTCCTCTCCTTTCAAAAAGATAATCTCGTCTTCGAAGAGAAGATTTGTAATGCCTGGCAGCAAACCTTTGATCACCTCTACTATTTTGCTTTGCGTGCGTCGGGAGAAACCATCCTTAGATTCTTTGGATGCTTTGCGATCCAATTCTTTCAGCCAGGATTCACATTCGAACAAAGATGCACCTTCGTCGAAAAGCGTTATGAAGCGCTTACGCAATGGCTCTTTGACCATAGCAGCCTGGCTGGAAAAGCCAGCAATCCGACGAAACGGCCCATAGCCACAACTGATCCAGCCCCAATCTTCAGACTTGGAAAAAGCGTGGCGCTTGAGATAATCCATGTCCTCGATCAGAATGCTGTAATCGGGGCCAAAATGCTTTTGGAAAGCCTGGGACGGTTCTAAAATTTCAGATTTTGCCGGAAAATAAATCTTATTTCCATCGGCGCCTTCAATGTCAATTTCTTTCCCCTGGCGAGCCAAAAGATATTGGACCAGGCGCTCATTTTTTATGGGAGTGTTCCCCTGTTGGCGATCATTCTCTTCCCGGCAAATTGTAGCGCCATAGATGCCGAAACTTTCTATTCCGCGCACCAGATCATTTTCGGACGGATTAAGCAGTAATTGAGCGGTGGTCTTATCTACCAGGCAGGCAGCCAAAAATTGCAGCAACGTTGACTTTCCATCCCCATTATTGCCTAAGATCACATTCCAATTGAGCTGCCGATCTTCATCAGGGCCGCGCGCGGCCTTGAAACTCAGAGAAATATCCTCAAAGCAGCGGATATTTTGAATGCGGGCGTTTTTCAGATACATGGCGTTGCTCCTTTTTTACAAAAAACTGACCGATATTCTATCACTTCCACCACCCCGGCTTCGGCAGCTTCCCCTCTCTGCACCACTTGCGCTCATCGCCGCGCCACTCGGCGCGGTCGGCGATGGCCTTCTCGATGTCTTTGGCGTCCAACACCTCGGCCGCCAGCAGGCCGGCCTTTTGCAGCGGCGCAATGTTCACCCGCACGCCATCGTTCAGGTCGGGCGCGTACAGCCCCTCCTGGATGACAAACTCGGCCAGCGATTGCGGCGGGCGGCGGGTCGCATCCAGCGCCGAAAGCTGATCGTAAAGCGGGCGGGCCGCCAACCAGGCCTCGCCGGGCAGATCGCCGGCCCAGGCCTGGATTTCCGCCGACAGGCGCTCAGCGCGCTTCTCCAATTCCTTCAACTGCCCGCGCAAAGAGGCCTTGTTCGTCCCGGCGGTCTTGATCTGCTCCTTGAGCGGCTTCAGCGCGGCTTCGTCCAGGCGATCCTGCCAACGAGCGCAGGCCAGGCGCAGGGCGGCGGCGCGCAGCGCCGGCTCGTGGGGAGCCAGCCAGGCGGCGAAATCGGCGGCGGCGGGATCGGCCGCCAACCGTTCCGCCGGCAAACCGGGCGGGTTGACCTGTGTGCACAGCCGGCTCAGATCGTGAAAGGCCTCATCCAGCCAGGCCGGCAGGTCGGCGTGCAGGTGAGCGGCGGCGGCGTGTTCCTGCCAGGCGGGCAGAGCCGCGGCGCGCAGGCGCGCCTCCACTTCGGCCAGCCACTGCGCGGTGATACAGCGCAGCGCCTCCTCCAGCGCCTGCTGGCGCAGCGCCGGCGTCGCAAAACCACTCTGCTCCACCTGCTGCACACGCGCTTCAAAGGCCTGCAGTTCGGCGATCCACTCACCCAATTGCAAGCGGCGGGCGCTCTGCTCCGGCGAAATCAGCGCCCGGCTTTCCAGCGTGCGCAGTTCGGTCTCATGGCGCTGGCGCAGCGGGGCGGCATATTGGGCGCGCAGGCGGGCCAGCAGACCGGTGTCCAGCTTATGGTAGTACAGCAGCAGCGAGACCACCGGTTCTCGCCGCAGGCCCTTCTTGCGCCCGGCGGCGGGCGTCGAAACCACCTGCCAGGCAATCGGGCGCTTTTTGAACTGCGAGAGATGGCGGCGGAAGAAGCTGCCCGCCAGCCACGCCCCCAGCGACTCGCCGACCATCCCGGCAAACCCATCTTCCCACCCTTGCCCCGCCTTCCCTTTCAGGGAAGGGGGAGGGGGGGGTAGGTCTTGCACCCGCTCCAACAGCGGCGCATCGCCCAGACCCTCAACCAGTGGAATGATCCCGTCCGGGTCGGCCCAGGCGGGCAGCGCCTCGCCGGCCTCGATCTGCTTCGGCCAGCGGTGGCCGAGCAGGCGCAAGATCAGCACCGTCAGGCGGTCTTCGGCCAGGCGTTTTTCCTCCGGCGGGCAGCGCCAGCCTTCCTGTTCAATGCCCTCTTTGAGCAGCCAGTAAACGGAGATGGGATGAATTTGCAGTTTTTGGGAGAGTTCTTCCAGGAAAGTCTCGGCGGGAATGGGGATGTGCGCCCCGGAGTCATCTGCGCTTTCTTCATCGTCCGCGCCGTCATCTTCTTCATCCGATCTGACGCCTGGCCCGGCTTCGTACAGGCTGCGCAGCCGGCGTCTCAGCGCGTCCAGTTCAGCGGCAGATAGCGTATATCGTTGACGCGTTTGTGCATATATATGTAAAATGGTAGATATTGCTTGAAGAAATATTGGCAAAATTGGCAAAGCATCGTAGTCAGTCAAAATAGGAAAACAACCAGCAGGCATACCAGTTTCATCAAAGACAAGGGCAATATCTTGCTCATCAAGATCAAAATCGGAAATAACAATTTGTTCTGCTATACCCTCCAATGTATGTAAAATAACCGATGTTACACTATATTGGTCTGATACACCAAAATGCGTTGAATCAAATGATCTTTCAGTTACATCTTGTTCAACAAGGTGTTTTTTTAGAATAACACATGTATCTGTAAAATCACTTAATTGTTTTGAATTCTTTGTCGGTATCGGTAATCTAAGTATGTAACTTTCGGTGATTTGGATTCTGGCCGATAAAGCGCGTACCAAAAAACTAGAAATCCTTGAGTTCAATGGTGCAGATAAGTTCAAATCGTTTTGAAATGGTAGTACCGCTGATGAAATATGTGCAAAGACGCATCTGGGTTCTAATAACCGAACACCAAGACTCCCTCTTGCCATATAACTATAAGTCCATCCAGATTTAAAATACTGATTTTCATTTCTAACATAAGCTCCACGATGAGACTTTAGCCTTATACCATTGTGATCCCATTCAACTACCCAGAAATGATGCCCAAACCACTTGCCATATCCTCCTCCTTTCTCAAAGGGGACC
>CAIQJJ010000297.1 GCA_903872065.1 uncultured Anaerolineales bacterium
CATCCAGCAGGCGCAAGCCGCCCAGGATGACCCAAAAGGCCAGCCCAATGAGGGTGAAAATGGAAAGCGTCAGACGTTTTGTGGATTGTTTCATGGGTATCAGTCCTCACTAAAAATCTGCTCTGCCTCTTGGATGAGCTGGCGGGTCTGGTTGTACTGCCTGACCATCAGGGCAGTTTCCATCTGCGCAAGCCAGGCGGCAAGCTCGTTCTTCAAATCTTTCAGTTCAGAGCGCGACTGCACCTTGAGCAAGGCGATCAACCGGCTGCGATATGGTTCGGCGACCGCAGCAATGCTATTCGCCAACTCGGCGGCCAGGCGTTCGGAAAGGTCAGGGAGTGTGGGCATGAGCGTCACCCGAAAATGCTCATCACTGGGGCCATGAAACTGCCCAGGAGCACCAGCACGAAGGGGATGAAGAAGAAAACGGCTGTCGCCAGCATCAACCGCCCATTGAGCTTCTCGACCTCGCTGTCCAGGCGTGAACGGTATTCTCTACCCAAAGTACGAGCGACTTCATTCATCAGAGCTGCGCCAGCGACGCCTTTCTCGGCTACCAGGTCGAGTTGGGCAGCGAAAGATAGCAGTTCGGGCAGGTCGGCCTGCGTAAAGACTTCCACCAATGCCCCGCGCACGGGTTTGCGTCCGAACAGCGGGCGGCCGGCGCTGCGCGAGTAGGCCAGCACATCCGAGAGCAATCCGGTCAGCGGGCCGGGTAATATCGCCGCGCGCTGCAAGGCCTGGTCTGGCGACACGCCGGCCGACATTTCCGCTGCCACCAGCGCCGCCACTTCAGGCAGGCCGCGCACGACGCGCTTGCGCACGGTGTTAGCTTTGGCGCGCACCGAAATGAAAGCATACGCCGCTGCCCCGCATGGTACGAGCAGCGAAGCGGGCGCGGGATTGACCAGCAATACCAACGCCCCGACGCCGGCGTAGATCATGGCGGTGAAGACCAGACGACCGATCCCCCAGCCTTTGAAATAGCCGCCGCGCTGCGCCCAGCGCAGGTGTTCTTCCCAGGCGGCCAACGAAAACGGCAGGCGTTCGGCCACCTGGCTGCCGATCTGCTCGCTGCGCGTGGCCGCAGGCTGGCTGTTGCCGGCCGAAGCGTAGAAATCGTCCAGGCCGCGCCCGACTTTGGGCCGGATGCGCAGGCTGCTGGTCAGGAAATAGGTCACGAGAGCCAGGGTCGAAGCGCTTAAGAACGGCGCAACCATACGAAGTGTGTCAGTCATATTTCATCCTCATTCCACCGCTTCACGGATCAGATCGCCGATGTAGGAAAAGCCAAACGCCGCCCAGGCGACGGCGACCACAATCGCAATCTGGGCGGTCAGGGTGCGGAACAACTGGCTGCTGCCGGGGGTGGAGAAGGCCAGGAAGATGGCTCCGCCTAGCGCCAGGACAATGACCCGGATCGTGCCCCAGGCGCCGTCCGCTTTGGAGAAAGCCTTGGAGCGGCCTTGCAGGATGCCGGCCAGGTTTTCGGAGACCATCTGGAAGGATTGGGAATAGCCCTGGCCGCCGGTCTCCCACAACCGCCCTATCTCAACCACCACCAACAAGAGCGATGACGAAATGTCGCTGGCTTCAGCCTGCATCTCGTCCAGTCCTTTTTTGCCGCGCGATTGGAGGGCATGCACCAGGCGCTCGATCCAGGGCTTCAACGGGCCTTTGGGGTTGAGCGAGAGCGAGGCGTCTTCCAATGCCTGCATGACTTTCTGATTGAGTTGGATCACACTCGACAAGTTCATCAGGAAGGATGGGATTTCCTTCTCCATCGCCATGCG
>CAIQJJ010000298.1 GCA_903872065.1 uncultured Anaerolineales bacterium
AGTTGGCTGCTGCTTTTGTGGCGCGCCTTTGGCTGGGCCGCCTACTTGTTCCCATTCACTTTAATGGGCGTTGGCGGTTGGCTGATCATCCGCAACTTCGAGAGCGTCCCCTGGCCCTCGGTGGAGCGACTGATCGGCATCGCGCTGCTCTTTGCCAACCTTGCCGCCGATTTAGCCTTTGTCATCGAGGGGGGCGGCGGCGTCCTGGGGGCGATGTGCAGCCGATTTCTCATCGCCAGCCTGGGGCCAAGCGGCGCGGCGGTGGCGCTGCTGGCCTGGCTGCTGATCGCCCTGCTCTTTACCCTGGATGTCACTGTCGCAGAGCTTTTCCGCTGGGTAGCCCCGCTGATCATGAAGGTGCAAGATTGGTGGGATGATTTTCGCACGCGCAATGGGAACTTTACTCCTACCCGATTCGCCGGTCGCGGCGCGGTGAACAGCGCCAACAAGCCCAGCCTGCCGCCTCTGACATCAGAAGCGCAAAGCGCCGCGGCTGCGCCAGGAACAGGGACGCCGGCCGAACCGCCCCGCGCGTGGACACTGCCCCGCGTGGAAGACATTTTGGATCGAGGCAGTGAGGTTTCGCACAACGACGAACTGGATCGCCAACGCGCCCACACCATCGAAGAGACGCTGGCCTCTTTTAGCGCGCCGGCCAATGTGGTAGAGATCAACCGCGGGCCGGCCATCACTCAGTTTGGCGTTGAACCCGATTTCGTCGCCAGCCGCACCGGCCGCATGCGCGTGCGGGTGAGCAAGATCGTTTCGCTGGCGGACGACCTGGCGCTGGCGCTCTCGGCGCGCACCATCCGTATCCAGGCGCCTGTGCCAGGCAAGGGCTATGTGGGCATCGAGGTGCCAAATGACGAGATCTCGCGCGTGGCGCTGCGGGATGTGATCGAGAACGAGGCCTTCAAAAAGCTCAAATCGCCGCTGCGCTTCGCTTTAGGGCAAGATGTGGCCGGCAACGCGATCGCCGCCGCTTTGGACGCCATGCCGCATTTGCTGGTCGCCGGCTCCACTGGCTCCGGCAAGTCTGTGTGCATGAATGCGCTCATCTGCTGCTTTTTGCTGCACAACACTCCCGACGATCTGCGCCTGATCATGGTAGACCCCAAACGGGTGGAACTGACCGGCTACAACTACATCCCCCATTTGTTAGCGCCGGTCGTGGTTGAGATGGATCGCGTGGCGGGCGTGCTGCAATGGGTGCTGCGCGAAATGGACAACCGCTACCATAAATTAGCGCAGCTTGGCACGCGCAACATTAGCGAATACAATGCCAAAGTGAGCGGCCCGCAGGGAAAGTCCGCTGCGCCGGGCAGCAAAAAGATGCCGCGCCTGGTGGTGTTTATTGATGAACTGGCTGATTTGATGATGCTGGCCCCCGATGAAACCGAAAAATCCATCACCCGCCTGGCGCAGTTGGCCCGCGCCACCGGCATTCATCTGGTCATTGCCACTCAGCGTCCATCCGTAGATGTCGTCACCGGCTTGATCAAGGCCAACTTTCCGGCGCGCATCGCGTTCGCGGTCGCTTCCGGCACCGACAGCCGCGTCATCCTGGATCAACCGGGCGCCGAGCGTCTGCTTGGCCGCGGCGATATGCTTTTCCAGGCGCCGGATGCGCCGGCCCCGATCCGCATCCAGGGCGCTCACGTCTCCGATATGGAAATTCAAGCCCTGGTGCAGTTCTGGCGCAGCCAGACCGGCCCTAGCGAAACAACCCCGCCTTTCACTCCAGGGGTTGTGGATGCCTTGCCCATGGGGGTACCGCTGAAGCAAATGCCTTTGTGGGATGAAAAAGATGCTCAAGAGCCAGGTAGTGACGATCCGCTCTATAACGAGGCCGTAGACTTGGTGCGGCGGCAGGGGCGCGGCTCAATCACCATGCTGCAGCGCCGGCTGCGCATTGGCTACACCCGCTCCGCCCGCCTGGTTGAGAATTTGCAAGAGAAAGGCATCCTGGGCAAAGAAAGCTCGCCGCAGGGATTCGAGGTGCTTGACTACGGCGACGCCGCGCCGCCCGTGGATGAACAGTAAACTCGCGTAAAGAAGCGCTCCACGCTTACGCGCTTGCCGCGCTCGCTCACCCTTGACACAGCGGCTTGATCGTTTATAATTATTACGAAATTTGTCATAAATATTCTAAATACTGGAGTTTTGAATGATCGTCATTTGTATGTGTCTGAGGCGGGGAGCGTAAGTCACCGCCTCGTTGCCAGAGCAAAAAGGTCTGCACGCTAGCGTGTCGTTTCCGACGACCGGCAGTTAACGAAAGGTGGCCCGCTTCCCCGCTAACGAAGAAATATCGTTCAGCGAGCAGCAATGCGCCGCCTTTTTTGTTTAACTGCCGGTTGTTTTTTTAATGCTTATTGAGAGGAATAAACTATGAAAATCGCATCCAATGTTACTGATTTAATTGGGAACACCCCCCTGGTGCGCTTGAACCGCGTGCCAAACGGAGCACAGGGTATCATTGCCGCCAAGCTCGAATTTTTCAACCCCGGGCACAGCGTCAAAGACCGCATCGGTTGGGCAATGATCGACGCGGCGGAACAAGCCGGCGTCATTACCCCTGAAACTGTAATTGTCGAGCCAACCAGCGGGAATACGGGGATTGCCCTGGCTATGGTCTGCGCGGCGCGCGGCTACAAGTGCATCCTGACGATGCCAGAAACCATGAGCAAGGAACGCCGCATGCTGCTGCGCGCCTACGGGGCTGAACTGGTGCTGACCCCAGGCGCGGAGGGCATGGGCGGCGCCATTCGCAGAGCAGAAGAGATTGTCGCCTCCAACCCACAAAAGTATTTCTTGCCGCAGCAGTTCAAGAATCCGGCCAATCCCGCGGTTCATCGCCGCACAACCGCGGAGGAAATCTGGCGCGATACCGAGGGACAGATTGACTTCCTGGTAGCCGGCGTCGGCACAGGTGGAACGATCACTGGCGTGGGTGAAGTGCTGAAAGAGCGCAAGCCATCTCTCAAAGTCGTGGCGATCGAACCAGACGCCTCGCCGGTGCTTTCCGGCGGCGTCAAAGGCGCCCACCCCATCCAGGGTATTGGCGCCGGGTTTGTCCCCGACGTTCTCAACACCCAAATTTATGATGAAATTGTGCGCGTGAAGGCCGAGGATGCCTTTGAAACCGCCCGCCGCATGGCCCGCGAAGAAGGTTTGTTGGTGGGAATTTCCTCAGGCGCAGCCACCTGGGCCGCCATTCAGGTTGCTCAACGTCCCGAAAATGCTGGCAAACTCATTGTAGTGATTATCCCCTCGTTTGGCGAACGGTATCTAAGCACGGCTTTATTCGCCAACCTGGCGGATTGAGGAAGAGAGTGTATGTTTCGCATCATTCAAGACGATATCAATTCAGTCTTTCAACGCGACCCGGCAGCACACAGCACCCTTGAGGTGCTGTTGTGCTACTCCGGTTTGCATGCGGTGTGGGGGCACCGCCTGGCCCACTGGTTGTGGAAAAGGGATTTTCGCTTTTTGGCCCGCTGGCTTTCCCAATTCATGCGTTGGCTGACCGGCATCGAGATTCATCCCGGTGCAACCATCGGCCCCCGCTTCTTCATTGACCACGGCATGGGGGTCGTCATCGGCGAGACCGCCGAGGTCGGCGCGGATGTGACCTTGTATCACGGCGTCACCCTGGGCGGCACCAGCTTGAACAAAGGCAAACGTCACCCCACCCTGGGCGATCGTGTGGTGGTTGGGGCAGGGGCCAAAGTGTTGGGAGCAATCACAATCGGGGCCGACACCCGGATCGGCGCCAACGCGGTGGTAGTCAAATCGGTGCCTGAAAACTCGGTCGTCGTCGGCGTGCCGGGGCAAAACATCGCCCGCAGCCGGCCGCACCAGCCTTCCGACGCGGTGGATCTCAACCACACCTCCCTGCCCGATCCAGTAGGCGTTTCTTTAACCTCCTTATTGCAGCGCGTCGAATCATTAGAAGAACAACTTCATTTGCATCACACCGCCACACCGCATATCCATGCGCCAGAGGCCGGAGTATGGCACGGCGAGGAATTTTCGATTTGAACCTCACCTTCAGGAGGGCCGCATGCCAATGCTAAAAATTCCCACCCCATTGCGCACCTACACCAACGGCCAGAACGAAATCGTGGTGCATGGAACAAACGTGGGCGAAGCCATGCAAAACCTGGTGGTCCAGTTCCCAAGCCTCAAGCCCCACCTTTACAACAGCGAGGGAAACCTGCGCCCATTTGTCAATCTCTTTTTGCGCGCCGATAATATTAAGAACCTGCAAGGCCTGGCCACCCCACTGGCAGAAAATGACATTTTGCTGCTCATTCCGAGCATCGCCGGAGGCGATTAGCAGCCAATGTTATCACGTGAGGAAATTCTGCGCTATTCGCGCCACTTGCTCATTCCCGAGGTCGGCCTGCAGGGACAGCAAAAGCTCAAAAGCGCCGCCATCTTGATTGTTGGCACTGGCGGTCTTGGCTCCCCGGCAGCCTTATACCTGGCCGCGGCCGGCGTGGGCCGCCTGGGACTGGTAGACTTCGACGTGGTGGATCAAACCAACCTGCAGCGCCAGATCATTCATGGCGCTTCCACCGTGGGAAAGCTCAAAGTCGAATCTGCCCGCCAGCGACTGCTCGACCTAAACGCTGGAGTCCAGGTCACGATCTACAACGAACCGTTTACATCACAAAATGCGCGGCGCATTGCTGAGGGATATGATCTGATTATTGACGGCAGCGATAACTTCCCCACCCGTTACCTGACCAATGATCTGTGCGTCCTGACCGGAAAGCCCAATGTGTACGGATCGATCTTCCGCTTCGATGGGCAGGTAAGCGTTTTTGATGCACGGTGTGGGCCATGTTATCGCTGCCTGTTCCCAGAGCCTCCCCCGCCGGGCCTGGTGCCTTCTTGCGCCGAAGGTGGGGTACTGGGCATCCTGCCTGGCACGATTGGCACATTGCAGGCCACCGAGGCGTTGAAGCTGATCTTAGGCATTGGAGAACCATTGATCGGCAAACTGCTGCTCTACAATGCGCTGGATATGTCCTTCGATTTCGTCAGGCTGAAGAAAAACCCCAAATGTAAGATTTGCGGCGATCAACCGGAAATCACCGACCTGGTGGATTATTTTGAGTTTTGCGGCGTACCGGGCCTGGTGCACGATGCGGAGCTTGCCGGCGCTGATTGGGATATCACACCGGCGGAATTGGCTAACTTGATCAAGGACGGCGCTTCTCCTTGCTTACTGGATGTACGGGAGCCGCACGAGTTGGAAATCTCGGCTCTTGCAGAAGCAAAGTTGATCCCGCTTGGGCAGTTGGCTGGCCGCCTGGCAGAGCTTGACTCAGCGCAAGACCTGGTTGTCTTTTGCAAGGGCGGTACACGCTCTGCCCGCGCCCTTGAACTGCTGCGCAGCGCAGGCTTCCGCAAGGCCAGGAATCTTCGAGGCGGGATCAACGCCTGGGCGAAAGAGATAGACCCGAATTTGCCAATTTATTAACTAGCCCAGGGTAAAGTAAAACACAGCGCCTTTGTCCACCGTTCCTTCCGCCCAGACGCGCCCTCCATGACGGTGGATAATGCGCTGGACGGTCGCCAGGCCAATTCCGGTCCCCGGAAATTCTCTCTCAGTGTGCAAACGCTGAAAGGCCTTGAATAACTTATTGGCATAAGTCATATCAAAGCCGGCGCCATTGTCGCGCACGTAATAAGTGAGGGGTGCTGTCTCCGGCAAACAACCCACCTCGATGCGAGTCACATCTGCTCTGCTAGTAAACTTCCAGGCGTTCTCCAGTAGATTTTGCAAGACAATTTGTATCAAACGCTCATCGGCGTGAACCGATAATCCTTCCTGGATCGTAAATTCAGCCTGTCGTTCGGGGTCTTGCTGCTGCAACTGGCGGCAAATCGCGCCTGCAAAAGCACTCAAATCAATGGCTTTGCGCTGCATTTGCTCGCGCGTGACCCGCGATAACTTCAGTAGATCGTCAATTAACGCCCCCATGCGCAAACTGGCATCTCGCAAACGGCGGATATACATTTGAGCTTCTTGATCCAAATGCTCCGCATGGCTTTCCAGCAAAATCTCGCTAAACCCGTTCAATGCGCGCAGAGGGGCGCGCAAATCATGCGAAACGGAGTAAGCAAAAGACTCCAGTTCTGTATTGGCAGCTTGCAACTGAGCAGTGCGGTCAACCACCCGCTTCTCCAATTCTTCATTCAACCGGCGAATTTCCTCCTCCACGCGCTTCCGCTCAGCCAACTCCATTCGGAGCGCTTCATACAATTGCGCGTTCTTAAGCGTGATAGCAATTTGGTCAGCCAACGTTTCCAACACCAAGACATCTGCAGCAGCAAATACCTGGCTTTGCGGACTCTGGGCATCCAGCACCCCCAGAACTTCCTGCCCGATGCAGAGTGGTACGCTTAACTCTGAACGGGTTGCCATAACATCTGGATAGAAATTGACATAGCGTGGCTCAAGCGTAACATCGTTGGCTAAGACGGTTTCGCCATGCAGGGCGCACCAACCCACCATGCCTTGTCCTATTTGAATCAGATGATGAGCGGGATAAAGATTCGTAAACAAGCCGGCGCGCGCCTTCATCAGCAATTGGCCAGTTTGCGGCAGCAGCACAAAAATGCCAACATGATGAAAGCCAAATCCTTTTTGCACTAGCAAAGCGGCCTGCTGCAGCAAGCTGTCCACTTCCAAAATCGAGGTCGTTGCCCTGGCAAACTCATTCATTAAAGCCAATTGATTGGCGCGCTGTTCAATCGCCTCATACAAACGCGCATTCTCTACCGCTAAAGCCGCCTGATCAGTAAACAAACGCGCCAGGCGCATCTGCTCCTCACTGAATACCCCACACTGCTGATGATCGCTGATATTGAGCACCCCAACCAAACGTTCACCCAATTTGAGCGGTACAGCCATCATGCGACGAAATGGCGCGTCGGCGTAAACTGCCGCGCGCCCTTCCCATTCCGAATAATCTATCACCGTCATAGGCTGACCAGTCTGCGCCACCCTCCCTGCCAGCCCCTCGCCAAAAGACAGGCGCGTCCCAAGATAATCTTTTGGCAAATTGTAGCTCACCACCAATTCCACCGCCTGCTGATCGGTCGTCACCAGGTACAAGCCTCCCATTTTTGTACCAATCAACTCGGTGGCGCGCTCCACCACCAACTGAAGCAAGTCCATCAGCGGTTGGTGGGCATTGATCGCCAGGGATATCCTGTAGAGCGCTTCCAATTCACGGTTATGCTGCCCTAACAGTTCTTCGTTGGCATGCAGCGCTTTCTGAGCCTCCACTTGTTCTTGATAGAGAACTTGTAAACGAATTTCATCTTGCTGCAAAGCCTGGTTCGCCGCCTGCAGCAGGTGAATGGTTTGCTCCAGACTGCGCGCAAACAGCCATGAAATAAATGCGATCAGAAAGAAAACGATGATTGCAGGAGGATCGAGCGTAGCTTGGGTATGCTCTGCCAACCAAAAAAGAGCTAATGTACTAAGGCCAGCAATTGCAAAACCAAAAGCAGGATGGACCAACATACTGGCGACTAAAATAGGAAGAATAAACATCAGGCTGGCGCGCCCACCGACCACTTCATCTGGCACGTCTGAAACCGCACAGAGAACGACCAATATCACGCAAAACAAAAGACTGGCCGCCAGGCCAGAAACATAACGGTTTAGCAGATACAATCCTAAGCAGCAAACGATGCCAGCCAGAACCGTCAAATAGATTCTATGGATATCTTCCTCTTGTGTGATCCCGCCAGCCAGGATCCAGGTAACCACGAATAAGATCACACAGACTCCCAAGATGGTAAAAAGCAGTGTGTTAAGCAATTTTTGCCGCCGAACATTTTCAGAAAGATCGGCAGCATCATTCAAGGAGTACAATATTTTGTGATACAAGGCTTTCATCTTATTCTGTAACGACGTTTTCCCAAAAAAAAATCTTTCTACAAACATACTTGCAGTATAGCAAAAATTCCGCTTTTCAGTTCAAAGTTTTTCCCATTCGACAAGAAAAATTCAGCGTATCGTAAAGTCCCGGGCCAGGCCTGCTTGCGCCAGCAAAATGGATATTTGTGGTAGGATTAAGCTGAAATCTGTTTGGAGGTTCTTTCATCATGAGCCAACCTGCTCTCACTTTACTTTCCGTCCTTGCCCATCCAGATGATGAATCATTTGGGATGGGTGGGACTCTCGCTTCTTATGCCGCGCGCGGCGTCCAGGTACACCTGATTTGCGCCACGCGCGGAGAGGCCGGCAGTCTCGATGCCGACTGCCTGGACGGTTTTGCTTCGATTGCCGAGCGCCGCGAATCTGAATTGCGCTGCGCCACCCAGGTCTTGGGATTAACCCAGGTGCATTTTTTGGGCTACCGCGATTCGGGCATGCCTGGGTCGCCCGATAACGACCATCCGAATGCCCTGGTAGGGCAGCCCGTTGAACAAGTGGCGGCGGCAGTCGCCCATCTCATGCGCCAAGTTCGCCCTCAAGTGGTGCTGACGTTCGATCCGATTGGGGGATATAAACATCCCGACCACATCGCCATTCACCGGGCCACGCGCCTGGCCTTCAAGCTCGCCGGCGATCCTGCATTTGCCGATGAGTATCCCCCCTATCAGCCGCAAAAACTTTACTTTCATATCATCCCCAAAAGGATGTTGAAGTTCGCCGTCGGCGCGATCAGACTGGTGGGCCGAGACCCACGCAAATTTGGACGCAACCAGGATATTGATTTGCAGGCGTTGGTGGAGGAAGGCGACTTCCCCATCCATGCTGCAATTGATATTCGCGCCGTGCGCGCCCAAAAAGAGGCCGCCTCGGCTTGCCACGAAAGCCAGATCGGCGGCTCCCCACGCCGCGGGCCAGTCGCCTGGATTCTACGCGAACTGGCCGACCGCAACGAATTGTTCATGCGCGCGGAGCCGCCGCCGGGGAAAAACGTTGAGAAAGATTTATTTTCCGGCATCGTGGGGTAAAGCCAGCGTTGGCGCGACCGCCACAGTTTTACCACTGCGCAGCGCCTCCAATGCCGCAAACGTTGCCTGGGTAACGCCAAACAAATGCGCATAGGGGATCGGCGGCGGGCCTCCATTTGCAATCGAGCGAATGAAGGCCTGCCAGGCGGCGCGGTGGCCTTTATCCTGCCGCAGGCGCGAAACCACAGCTTGCCGCCGGCCATGATGAATCATCTCCAGCGAACGAAAATCGTCTAACACAGCGACGCGCCCGCCGCTGAAGACCTCAAGGCGCTCTTTGGCAAAAGATTTATCCCCATTGGCCAGGTAACTTACAACACCCAATGAGCCATCAGGAAAATGAAAGGTCAGGAGGACATTATCCTCACGATAACAGCCAAATTCAGGCAGCCCGTGGGCCGTTACCGTCGAAGGGGGTTGACCGACCAAAAAAGTCAGAAAATCTACAAAATGGCAGGCCTCGCCAATGATGCGACCGCCGCCTTGTACAGGATCGTGCAGCCAATGGGTAAGCGGAATGTAGCCGGCGTTAACGCGATAATGGGCAACCAGCGCTTCCTGGCGCGGGGCGATAAATTCATTCATCCGCTGCGCCAATGGCGCAAAGCGGCGGTTGAAGCCTACCATCAGCAAAGGGGCGCGGCCATTCGGAGCAGAGGCCGCAGCCAGAGCCTCTGCCACGGCGTTTAATTCGCCGGCATTCAGCGCCAGCGGCTTCTCGCAGAAAACATGCTTTCCGGCCTGCAGCGCGGCAATCGCCTGGCTGGCATGGAGGTGATGACGCGTCAAAATCGCCAGGGTATTGATGGCGTCGTCATGCACCAATGGATCCGCCTGGCTGGCGGCGTAAGCAAAGCCAAATTTGCGCGCCGCGTGCGCCGCTGAAAGCCCCGAGGCAGAGGCAACCCCCACCCGCTCGATGCCCGGCAGCCCTTTAATGGCCGGCAGCATCACTGCACTGGCGAAGTTGCCGGCCCCAAGCAGACCCAAACGGCAGGCGGCGGTTTTGCTCTCAGGCAAAATATCCGTCTTCGCCAGCCATAATTTTTCGTCCAGGCGCAGCGGATTCTCGTCCGCCGAGGCGGGATAAAGCAGCAGTACCCCCAAAAAGGCTTCTTTGCGCTTGCCGGTGATCAGATCATACGCCTGCGCCGCCTGCTCAATGCCAAAACGATGGCTGATCAGCGGCTTTACCTCCAGGCTGCCGCTGGCGAGAAAATCCAGAAAGGCCTCAAAATTACGCCCCTCTGTCCAGCGCACATAACCAATCGGATAATCCCGGCCGGCCTCTTCGTAATTGGGATCGTAACGTCCAGGCCCATAAGAACGCGAGTTGATCAAAGACAGTTCTTTTTCGTAATACAACTTGCGTGGGATGCGCAAACCCACCGCGCCAGTCGCGACAATCCGCCCGCGGTCGCGAGCGATCTCGCCGGCCAGTTCAATCGGATCAGCAGAGGCAGTGTCGGCGCAAATCAAGACAATATCGCAACCTCGCCCGCGCGAAAAGCGGCGCGCCGCAGCTTCGGCTTCATCCCTGCTCACCGCCTCCCCGCCTAAGGAACGCGCCAAACCCACCCGCTGCAAATTGGTATCTACCCCGATCACGCGGCAGCCGGCTGCACGGGCAATCGCCACGCTCAAAAGCCCCAACAAACCCAGGCCAATGACAGCCACACAATCGCCAATTTGCGCCTGCGCCAGGCGAAAGCCATGCAAAGCAATCGCCCCGATCGTCGTAAAAGCCGCGCTCTCGAAATCCACCGCTTCCGGCAAAGGCGTCGCCAGGATGCGTGGGACAGTGACATATTCGGCGTGAACAGCATAGCTGCCGCCAGAACAGGCAACCCGCTGTCCCATCGTCAGCCCCGTTACCCCCGCGCCAAGCGCGACAACCACCCCCGCCGAGGAATAGCCCAACGGCATTGGCTGATCCAGGCGATTGAAAGCCGCTTCCAACGTGGTCAACAAACCCTCGCGCCGCGCCTTGTCTATTAATTGCCGCAGCAGATCGGGGCGCGCCCGCGCCTTACCCAAAAGCGATTTCTCAGCAAAAGATACCAACATACGCTCGGTGCCAGCAGAGACCAGGGAAGCTGCTGTGCGCACCAATACCTCGCCTGCTTGTGGAGCAGGAATCGGTGTATCCACCACACTGGTTTCACCAGTTTTTAAATTTTGTAGTAATTGTTTCATAGGGATGATTTTACTGCAAAAATTTTAACGTTGACGATTTTCACCGCTCTGTGGTATGATGCGCAACGCTATTACACAGGCAAGATGTGTGTTTATTTAATTTTGACCAGAGGAGCGATATATCAGTACTCAGAACTATCGTGTAAATGAATCTATCCGTGTTCGCGAAGTCCGGTTGATCGGCCCCAACAATGAAAATATTGGCGTTGTTTCAATTGAAGAAGCCCGCCGCATCGCCCGTGACGCTGAACTGGATCTGGTGGAAGTTGCCCCGAACTCTGAACCGCCCGTTTGCCGGGTGTTAGATTTTGGCAAATTCCTTTATGAACGCACGAAAAAAGATCGTGATGCCAAAAAAGCCCAGACCAAGATCGAGGTCAAGGAAATTCGTCTGCGCCCTAAGACAAATATTCACCACCGCTCGTTCAAGGTACGAGATGCGCGGCGTTGGCTGGAAGAAGGCAATAAAGTCAAGGTGCGCATTCGGTTCAAAGGGCGCGAGATTGATTATGTGGAACTGGGTTTAACAGACCTGAAAGAGGTCGCCGAAGAGCTTTCTGATATTGCCACCGTGGAGCAAGCGCCAGCCATGGAAGGAAAGAGCGTTTTGATGGTGCTTTCCCCTGTAGGAAAACCCAAGAAAAGCTCTGGCGGATCAGACTGATCGGTAGTAAAATAGCCCGCTGTTGATTCCATCCGCGGATGAGACGGACGTTCGCCTCAGCCGCGGAGTTTTGTGTCAGAAGGAGTTTTTTAACTGTGGCCCGCAAACAACGTCAAGGTAAGTATAAGATCAAGACTCATAAGGGAACCTCAAAACGGTTCCGCCTGACCGGGACAGGCATGGTTGTGCGCACGAAGGGCGGCAAGAGCCATCTCCGCCGTCGCACGTCCGACCGCACCAAGGCCCTGCTCGCTGAGATGATCCCCGTCAAAGCACGTGGGATTATCAAGCGCGTCAAGCGCCTGGCGCCCTACCTCCATTAAGTTCCGGTTATTTGCATCTATCCACCTTTTTAGTGCGGCCGTTGAGTGTTAAACAAGTAGTGGCTGTCCCATCCATTGGGCGTCCCCAGTCAACTATTGGCGCTCAGGGGTTCGCAGGAGAGTAAATCATGACTCGTATTAAGACAGGTGTCGTTCGCCGACAGCATCACAAGAAAGTTCTAAAAATCACCAAAGGCCAGTTTGGCACCAAGCATCGTTTGTTCCGTCGCGCCAATGAAGCCATGCTCAAAAGCCTTTGGTATGCCACGCGCGACCGCCGGTTGCGCCGGCGTGATCTGCGCCGGTTGTGGATCAGCCGCATCAATGCGGCCGCCCGGCTGAACGGCTGCACCTACAGCCGCTTGATCAACTCAATGAAGACCGCGCAGATCCGCATCAATCGCAAGATGCTCTCAGACCTGGCCATTCACGACCCTCAAGCTTTCCAGGCTGTCTTAACCAAAGCAGGGCTGTTATAAACCCCTCACATTTGTATGATTCGTACAAGAGCAGGCTACCCTGCTCTTGTTTTTTTTCATCTTGCGCGCGTTGACGCTTCCCCTGAGAGCATGCTAAAATCAGCTCCGTGTTAGAATCAGCTTACAAACAGCCAGAAACCGACCCGCACCAAGCGGAAATTTTAGAATGCCTATCCAGCCAATTTTTGCACAGACAGTGCAGCGGCCAGGCATTAAACTCAAGGATGCACAGAAAAAGCAATCCGGTTCACTTGCCACTGCTTGCTTTTTCGAGTATCCTACACCCCAGGAGGCAAGTATGTTAAAGGATCTCTACAAAGAAGCCGAAAGTCGTATGAAAAGCGCCATCCAGGCGCTCGAAGATGAATTGTCTGGAATCCGCACCGGGCGCGCCAGCCCGGCTTTGGTGGAACGGATGACGATTGAGTACTATGGATCGCCAACACCTTTGATGCAATTAGCCACCATCAGTATCCCTGAATCACGATCGATCTTGATTCGCCCTTTCGATGGCGCCACTTTAAAGGCCATTGAACGCGCCCTTCTGGCCTCGGATTTGGGGTTGACGCCCAACAATGATGGGAAAGTGATTCGACTGAATCTCCCTCCCCTCACCGAGCAGCGCCGGCGCGATCTGGTCAAACTCGTCCATGCGCGCGTAGAAGAGAGCCGCATTGCAGTGCGCAATGTGCGCCGTGATGTGATGAAAGATATGCGCGAATTTGAGCAGGAAAAATTAATCTCCGAAGATGACCTTAAGCATGGCGAAATCGAAGTGCAGAAAATCACCGATCGCTACATTGAAGAAATGGGAAATGTAGGGCTGCGCAAGGAAAAAGAGATTATGGAGGTGTAGGCGCGTCTCCGTAAGGAGTTGTCGCCATCCTTCGAAAGTCAAACGAGCATGGCAAAAAATACCGTTAAACTCCCGGGGCAAGTGCCTTCCCACATTGCCATCATTATGGATGGCAACGGACGTTGGGCGCAGGCGCGAGGCCTGCCGCGCCTGGCCGGTCACCACGCCGGGACTGAAAATCTACGCCGTGTAATCACCGCCTG
Organism: uncultured Anaerolineales bacterium; assembly: GCA_903872065.1. Taxonomy (GTDB): domain Bacteria; phylum Chloroflexota; class Anaerolineae; order Anaerolineales; family UBA4823; genus CAIQJJ01. The sequence continues at coordinate 13,716 of CAIQJJ010000298.1, forward strand.
TGTAGATTTTGGGATTCAATACTTGACCATCTATGCCTTTTCCACCGAAAATTGGGGCCGTCCGTTTGAAGAAGTGCAAGGATTGATGGGCATTTTGGAAGATGTCATCGATCGCGAGTTGAAGGAATTGGATTCCCAGGGAGTTCAATTACGTCATCTTGGACGATTGGACGGGATCAAGCCAAGTCTGCGCCAGAAGGTCAACAACGCAGTGGAAAAGACAAAAAACAACTCGCGCCTGGTGCTATGTATTGGGTTTAATTACGGCGGGCGCGACGAAATCGTTTGCGCGATCCAAAATCTCATCAAAGATGGGATAAAGCCGGAAGATGTTACAGAAGAATTAGTCTCTCAGTACTTATTCACGGCTGGCGTCCCCGACCCCGACTTGATCATCCGCACCTCTGGCGAATTGCGCGGGAGTAACTTTTTAATCTGGCAAGGCGCATATTCAGAATGGTATTTCCCCGCTACCTATTGGCCCGATTTTGATAAACAAGAACTCCAACGCGCCCTGGAGGAGTATAGTAAACGCGACCGCCGTTACGGCAAAGTGTCGCCCTGATAAGGCTCTTCATGATGCGCAAGCGACTACTTGTTGTTTTGATTCTTCTACCAGCAGGAGTAGCCGGGATTTGGTCAGGGGGGTGGTTTTTTCTGGCAGTAGTCTGGTTCTTTCTGCTGCCCGCCGCCTGGGAATATTGTAAATTATTTCAGGTTGCCGGCTACCAACCTACCAGTGTACTGGTCGTCGGAGGCGTCGCTCTGCTGCTCTTTGAGCGCGCCAGAGGACAATTTACCAACGCCCCTTTGCTCATTACGCTTTTGATCCTGTTGGCCATGATCCTGCATTTGGTCGCGTACGAACGCGGGCGCGATCTGGCTGCCAGCGACTTTAGTCTGACGGTCACCGGGATAATGTACATCGGCTGGATAGGGGGGTATTTTATCTCGCTGCGGCAGCTGCCAGATGGGAATCAATGGGCGTTGTTGGTCCTGGCGACTGTCTGGATCGCTGATTCGGCAGCCTTTTCGATTGGCCGGCGTTGGGGCCGGCATAAACTTTCAACCCGCCTCAGCCCGAAGAAAAGCTGGGAAGGTTATTTTGCCGGGATTGTCGGCGGAGCGTTATCGGGTATTGCTTTTGCCTTGCTCTTTGATTGGACGGTCTCAGGCGGAACTGTTTTCTCCTGGTGGCAGGGGGGCGTAGTGGGTTTCTTGAGCGGGGCAATCCCCACCCTGGGCGACCTGGGCGAAAGCATGATCAAACGTCAAGTTGGCGTAAAAGATTCTGGATCAGCTCTGCCAGGACACGGCGGATTCTTTGATCGCATCGACTCCTGGCTCTGGGCAGCGGTCATCGGTTATTATTTCATCACCTGGTTTTTTATTTGACACCCTCTTTTACTTATGATATTATCCCCTCGTTGGCTGTTCTGTAGTTCACCATCTTGAACGATCACCAACAATAAAGACACTCTTATCCAGAGAGGCGGAGGGACCGGCCCTGTGAAGCCTCGGCAACCGGGTTTATTGGTTGGCAAACTGGAAAGCTGCTCAAAGTTCCATCTCAGCTTTTCCACTGCCCACAATCCACGGTGCCAATTCCGGCAGTGAGGCAGTCCAATGAATTGCCTCGGTTCTGGAAGATGAGAGGGCTGTCACAAGGATTGTGGATTGCCCTTTCGCGACCGAAAGGGCAATTTTATTTCTTTTGGAGGTAGTAATGAGCACAACTTTTATGACTTCACCCAGCTTGATGTTTACATCAGAATCGGTCACTGAAGGACATCCCGATAAACTCTGCGATCAGATCAGTGATGGGGTGTTAGATGCTTGCCTGGAGCAGGATCCATTCTCCCGCGTAGCGTGTGAGACCGCTACCAAAACAGGTTATGTAATGCTGCTGGGCGAAATCACCACTCACGCGTTTGTCAATTTTGATGAACTCGTGCGCAAAATCGTTAAAGAGATTGGGTATGATAGCAGCGAAAAAGGCTTCGATGGCAATACCTGTGGGGTGCTATCTGCCATTGCCAGCCAAAGCCCAGATATTGATATGGGCGTCAGCAAATCGCTGGAAGCAAAAGGCGGCGACGATGATCAGATTGACGCTATCGGCGCCGGCGACCAGGGGATGATGTTCGGATATGCTTGCAACGAAACCCCGACTCTACTGCCTATGCCGATCTACCTGGCGCACAAACTCGCCCGTAAGCTGTCTGAACTGCGCAAAAATGGCACTTTGCCCTGGCTGCGCCCGGATGGAAAAAGCCAGGTGACTGTTGAATATGAGTATGGCAAGCCCAAGCGCATTGATACCGTTTTGATCAGCACCCAGCACTCCCCCGATATTTCCCACGCCGATATTCGGGAAGCGGTGATCGAAAACGTCATTATGCCCACCTTGCCGGCTGAAATGGTCGGCCCGGCGCTTAAGATGTTTATCAACCCAACAGGACGTTTTGTCATCGGCGGGCCAATGGGCGACGCCGGGGTCACTGGACGTAAGATCATCGTTGACACTTACGGTGGAATGGGAAGGCACGGCGGCGGCGCCTTCTCTGGCAAGGATCCGACCAAAGTCGATCGTTCTGCTGCGTATGCCGCCCGTTGGGCTGCCAAGAACGTGGTAGCAGCCGGCCTGGCTGAACGCTGCGAAATTCAGGTCGCTTACGCCATCGGCGTCGCTCACCCCTTGAGTGTGAATGTGGAAACTTTCGGCACAGGCAAAATTGCCGATGAAAAAATTGGCAAGCTCATCCTGGCGCATTTCGATCTACGTCCAGGGGCGATCATTCGCGATTTAGACTTGCGCCGCCCGTTGTATCGTAAAACGGCAGCCTACGGCCACTTTGGCCGCGACGATATCGCTTTTCCCTGGGAAAGCACGGCGCGCGCCGATGCCCTGCGCAATGCAGCCGGGCTGTAATTTCTTTGAATAAAAAAAGACCTTCGAGATTTCAACATCCCGAAGGTCTTTTTTTTACTCTTCATCTCTGGTTACCCAACGCGCCAGGTTTGCAGGCGGCGCGTGGTTTTCAAGCATATCCAATAAGGCTTCGCTGCTGTCGCTGACACTGAAAAGCCGGCGATGCTCACTATAGATAAACCCTTCCATTTGGGCATGTTCAATCCACCGCAGCAAGGGATCGAAAAAAACGTGCGTATTCAACAAGCCAATCGGTTTTTGGTGCAGCCCAATCTGCGCCCAAGTAAGAATTTCAAAGAACTCATCCAATGTGCCAAAACCGCCCGGCAAAGCAATAAACGCATCCGCCATTTGCGCCAGACGCGCCTTGCGGGCGTGCATATCGGCGACAACTTCCAGGCGCGTCAGGCGGGTGTGCAAAAGCCTGGGAGTGTTAAAGATGTGCGGGATCACTCCCACCACACGCCCCCCGGCCTCCATCGCCGCGTTAGCCACCGCCCCCATCAGGCCGGTACTGCCGGCGCCATACACCAGTTCTAACCCGCGCGCGGCAATCGTGCGCCCCATTTGACGTGCAGCGTCCAAATACACCGGCGGCGTTTTATCTGATGAACCACAATAGACACAAATTGTTTTCATAGTGAACTGTACCTGGCAGGCATATATTGCGCTTTCTCGCCATCAACAAAAACGCGCGATTTGCCCGCGCCAAGTATACTATAAAACATACTACCCCACCCCTGATCAGTCTCCGCTGGCGAAATCTTCAAAACAGGCTCTACACCCTTTTCAAGATGCCATTTTTGGTAGATGGAAACACGCATGTCTAAGCTTCGGCGTTTGCAATTTTTTAAGATTCGTTTTCACGGATTTAAACCACTCAAGCCCCGCTTGGCAAATGGCATATTTGGGGGGTCGCGCGGCTTTGCTTCCCCACCTTTGGGTATGGAATACGCTGTTGACGAATATTAAATTTTTTCATCACGGGCAAATTTTAAGATCAGCAATCTTAAAGTATTCAGAATCTTTAAAGTTGCGTAGGTTAACCATCCTTCACAGGCAAGGAAAATCTGCTAGAATGCCCTAGATATTCTGCTGCGGAAGTTCTCAGCCCGCACCGTTCCTTAGTAACAAGATTGGTCTTTCGTTCACAAACTATTTTTCAGGGCGCCAATCCCCATTTCTATCCAGGTTGGCTGTTCCATAGACAATCTATCAAAACCGAGTAAGGGGTTTTCTTCCTGCTGAAGCATTGGCAGGGAGCTGTATTTGATGTAGGCAAAAAGCGTTTTTTGCGCAGGCGAAAAATCATCATTCTTCACCAGCGTCAGATACGGTATTCATTTCTATGGAAGTAAATACGTCAGGAGGATCATACACATGAAAGCTGAACAAGCCTGGCAAGCCGCCTTAGGGCAACTGCAAATGGAAATGCCCAAAGCGACCTTTGACACATGGGTACGCGGCGCTGAATTGGCCGCTTATGAAGATGGCGATTTTAAAATTGGCGTGCCAAATGCTTACGCCCGTGATTGGCTGGAAAGCCGCCTGGCAAGCACGCTGAAACGTTTATTAACCGGCTTGATGAATCGTTCGGTCGAGGTTCATTTTATCGTCTGGCAAAACCTGGTCGAAACATCCGAAGCGAAAGAGGCGGAAATTGTTGAGACCCAGTCGCCGCCCATGGTTGTCAACTCAACGCTGAATACGCGTTACACCTTTGAAAACTTTGTGGTAGGCGCCAGCAATCGCCTGGCGCATGCTGCGGCGATGGCGGTCGCTGAGAAGCCGGCGCAAGCTTATAACCCCTTATTCCTTTACGGCGGCGTAGGATTAGGAAAAACTCACCTGCTGTATGCAATCGGCAACGTCTGCGAGCAGCATGGGCTGCAAGTTCTGTATGTTTCATCCGAAGAATTTACCAATGATCTGATCAGTGCTATCCGCACCCACACCACCCAGGCATTTCGCGAGAAATACCGCCGCATTGACGTTTTGATGGTAGATGACATTCAATTTATTGCCGGGAAAGAATCAACCCAAGAGGAATTTTTCCACACTTTCAACACCCTTCACGGACAAAATAAACAGATCGTTGTTTCATCCGATCGCCCGCCCAAATCCCTGGCGACGCTGGAAGAACGCTTACGATCGCGCTTTGAATGGGGTTTGGCTGCCGATATCCAACCACCCGATTACGAAACCCGCCTGGCAGTGCTGCGCTCCAAAGCTGAACGCGCCGGTTATTCAATCCCCGATGATTTTCTAGCGATTGTTGCGCGGCGCGTGCAATCCAACATTCGCGAGTTGGAAGGCGCCTTGACCCGCATTTCGGCATTTGCCGCCCTCAGCGGCCTGCCGTTGACCTCCCAACTGGTTGATTCAGCCCTGGCCGATCTGCTGCCGCGACGACATGAAGTACAACCAAATGATGTCATTCGCACCGTAGCCGATGTGTTTGGCACTACAGTGGATCGCCTCATGGGGCGTGACCGCTCACAAGAAGTTGCCTTGCCGCGCCAGGTCGCCATGTATCTATTGCGCGAGGATGCAAACTTCTCGCTGCCTCAAATCGGCGAGGCCTTGGGAGGACGCGATCACACCACGGTCATGTATGCTTGCGATAAGGTAGCGGATTTGTTGGAACGCGATGATCGCCTGCGCCGCCAGGTGATCAAAGCTCGCGAGCAGATCTACGGAACACAAGGTCTGGCCATTTAATCATCCATCGAATGATGTCATTCGCACTCACGTGAAATGACTGCCGCAAGACGCCGGTTGATTATTGTTTCAGGCTTGCCTTGCACAGGGAAGAGCACGTTGGGGCGCTACCTGGCGCATGAGTTAGGCTTGCCCATCCTTCACAAAGACGCCATCAAAGAGCGCCTGTTTGATGAGCTGGGCTGGAGTAACCGCGCCTGGTCGAAACGCTTGAGCCAGGCCAGCAACGCACTGTTGTTAGATTTTGTGGAAGCATCTCTGTCAGCAGGGATATCGCTGGTTGCAGAAAGTAACTTCGGGCGTGAAAATACCTCTCGGCTGAACGATCTCTTGACCCACTACAAAGCGCAGGCGGTACAGATTCACTGCACCGCCGCGCCCGAGGTGGTCTTTGAACGTTTTCAGCAGCGGGTGATTCGCCAGGAACGCCACCCTGGTCATGTAGACGCCGAATATCTTCCTGAACTGGCGCAACTGCTGCAGCAGCCGACCCTGGCCTTGCCCCTGCCATTGGCTGCTGAGTTAACTGTTCTCACACTAACGGTCAACACCACTCCCTCGCCCGAAGTTGCTTCAACTTCTGTTGCTTCAACTTCTGTTGAAGCAGCGCCGGCCGCCTGGCCATCTGTCCTGGCCGCGATTCAAGCGGTATTGGCCGATTAAAGATAGTTGAACGGCTGGTTTAGACGACCTATTTGCGCAAACGCAGCCACAGGCGCAGACGGTAAAGCAGCTTTATCCCAGCCGTCACCTCCCCTATCGGGCGGGTGTCTTCTTCAGGCCAGGGGGGCAGATCAAGCATCTTGCGAAAAGCATAGGTAGAAAACAGCTTAAGCGAAGCAACCACTGGCGCGGCCAGGATGATACCGACAATTCCAATGAACTTGGCGGCCACAATCGCCCCGATCAACACTGCCACAGGATTGACGCGCAGTGTTTGCCCCATGATTTGCGGCGAAACCAGGTTATCAAAGATTTGATCCAATACAACCGCCAGGATAATTACCAGGACGGTGTAAGACAATGGCTGCATGCCCAAATAATTGTGCGGTTGAAAAAACGTCGCCAAAACAATCACGATCCAGACGACCGCCGGTCCAATATACGGCAAGAAACGCGCCAGACCAGCCAGGAGGGCAATCCCGATCGCCAGGCGAATCCCCAAAATCATCATCAAAATGGTGTAAGCGATGACCACCATGACAAAGATCATCAACTGGCCGCGCAAAAACGAGTTCCAAAGGCGTTCCAGTTTGCGTCCCAGGCGGCGGATATCCACATCATAGCCAGGGATATGGATAAAATCCCACAATCCAGAGACATTACCGGCGTCAGCCAGCAAAAAATAGGAGGCTAATAGCACAAATGCGCCGTAACCGATAATCGCCAAAGCGCCTGTAGCCAACGAACCCACCAACGTCGTCACCTGGCTTAAAGCAGGCTGCACCAAAGCCAACAACTGCTCAGAAAGGTAGTTCAAGTCCAGGTATTGGCTGGGGGTAAACTGAAACGGCCCAAAGGTGTATACCTGGTTCGAGAGGTCGCGCGCCAGTTGGGGCAGGTTCAGGATAAAACCCTCGACCACCCCAACCAGGCTCTGAATTTGCTGGATGCTGATCACACCCGCCCAGGTAAACGCGCCGCTCAACAAAATCAGCAATCCCAGGTACAACAGCGTCACCGATATCCGCCAGGAATGAATCAGACGATTGATTCCGTTGGCGACCGGGTGAAGCAAGTAAGTCACCATGAAAGCCAAAATCAATGGCCCAATAAACTCACGGAAATAAGCCAACAAACCAAAAATTAAGGCCACAAAACTGAGGCCAACAATCAACTTGGCAGTTGAACTCCAACGAGGCGAAGCAGAGGGAAGCGGATCAGAAGCAGTCATCGTCGTCCCCATCCAGGGTGCAGATCAAAATAGCTAACGCAAAAAGAAAGACAAGATTACCAACAACGACACAAATACCCCCGCCAATACGCCAATCCGGCGCAAATCTTTAATCACTGGCGCGTAATTAGGGTTAAAGCTGGGGGCTGCGTTGCTGGCCATGCTGCTGGCAGCAGGCGCCGTATCGGGAGAGGCTGCGCCTCCGGCAACCGGACGAAATTGGCGTTTATTTTTTTTGCTCATCAAATTACTCCTGCGACGCAATAGACTGCGTCTTTTTTGATTTATTTTCTTGCTTACTGGCTCGTTTTTTGCAAACGCGCCCGTACGACAATTCGCTTATTATCAACCAGATAAGGATAACACGAGATCAACGTAACGATCGCTTCATCAGTGGGGGCCATCACTTCTACAGCAGTAGGTTCAACAATTTTAGGCGATTCTATAACCACATAAGAATAAGCGTGTTGGCTGGTGTATAGGGTGATACTATCGCCCTTTTTCAACTGATCGAGATGACGGAAAATCTCGCCATAAATGTCATTGTGCGCCGACAAGACAACGTTCCCCACCTCGCCAGGGTTGGCTGAACCAATATGCTGACCGACTCCTTTTTTGAGTTGTTCAGGGCCATCGCCCTGGACAATCGGCGTCATTCCCAAGCCAATGGATGGGATCTGGATGTGCAAAGCCTGCTCTGGGCTTTGGGTGGGAACAGGCACTTCCACCAAAGCCTGGTAAATCGGCCGCAAATGCTCAGGAATTTCGGCCTCATTAAACTTGGTGCGCCCTTGGGCGTCAGGCGGGGTGTGCCCGCCAGGCAATACCACCGCCACAATTAAAGGCGTAGGAGTCAAGGTAGATTGAACAAGACTGACCGCATATTCCTGATTCAGTTGACGCAAAACCCCTAAGCCGCTAAAGAGCAAATACCCCAGAGCAGCGACAGCCAATAATTCAACCAACAACAGCAAACTGTCAAAGAAACGACGCATCCGGGTGGGACGCGCCCCTTCCCCACCCTCCAACACCTCATTTACTGGCATAATCCCTGGCGCGGTATCCAACATCGAGGGGGGCGCATCTGAAGAAAGCGTGACGACCCGCCCGGTGCGGCGAAAGCGCTCCAGGCGTTCATGGCGCGCCAGACGGCGTTTCTCAACCAACAGGCGGCGCAGTTCATCTACCGATAAATCTTCAACCGAACGAGTCTTGCGCACGACAATGATTATACCAGAGGCGTCTCACTCCGCGCGCCGTCATCCGTAATTGCATGGTATAATTTCGCTAAGAAAATCTAGATTATGATAATTTAGATTTTCTTAGGCTTATGTTCTTCGACCGTCAACGCGAACTCCAACTCCTTGAACAGCACTACACCTCCGGGCGGGCTGAACTCTTTGTCCTGTACGGTCGGCGGCGGGTAGGAAAAACCGAGCTGCTGACCCATTTTTGCGAGGGCAAACGGCATATTTTCTTCGTTGCCGATCTCGATGTAGAGCCAGTACTGCGCGCCAGTTTCTCGCGGGCAGTCAATACAGAGTTGTTTGGAGCACAGGCCGCGGGAGGAGTTTATGCAACCTGGGAAGAACTTTTCTTACTATTGGCGCAGCACGCTCAACACGAACGATTGGTGGTAGTGCTGGACGAGTTTACTTACCTGACATCCGCCCACCCGCCTTTGGCTTCGCTGTTGCAACGTTTGTGGGATAGCAATTTGCGTCACAGTCAGTTAATGTTAGTTTTGTGCGGTTCTTACATTGGCATGATGGAAGAGTCGGTTCTAGGATACAAAGCGCCTCTATATGGCCGTCGCACTGGTCAATACCTGCTCGAAACCTTGGGCTTTCATGATTGCCGTCCATTCTTTACTACTTACACTCCCGAAGATCAGGTGCGTGCGTATGCTATTTTGGGCGGTACGCCTGGATACCTGCATCTACTGACGCTTTCACAGCCCCTTGAAGAGGTCATCCAACAGCAAATTCTCACCCGCGGCACCTTTTTATATGATGAGGTGAGATTTCTGCTTCAGCAAGAATTGCGCCAACCGCGCGCCTATTTTGCTGTGCTGGAAGCAGTCGCTTCAGGACATACGCGCTTGAATGAGATCAAACAAGCTACGGGCCTCGAAGGAGTCACAACCTACCTGGACATCTTACAAAATCTGCTCTTGATCGAACGGGTAACACCTGTGACAGAAACACAGCCGCACAAAAGCCGCCGCGGTCTTTACCGTCTGCGGGATCACTTCTTCCGCTTCTGGTTTCGTTTTATACATCCCAACCGCACAGATCTAGAACGCGGCGGCAGCCAGATGGTTTACCAAAATCTTGTGGCGCCACTGCTCGATCAATTCACCGGCTCGGTATTCGAGGAAATCTGCCAACAATTTCTTTGGCGGTTGGGCATGGCTGGCAAACTGCCATTCATTCCCTTGCAGGTTGGCGGCTGGTGGCAGGCTAACGAAGAAATTGATCTCATCGCCATCGGCCAGGAGGCTACCCTGATGGTGGAATGCAAATGGACGACG
>CAIQJJ010000299.1 GCA_903872065.1 uncultured Anaerolineales bacterium
AAGACCTTTAGGGTTTTCTTAAACCCTAAAGGTCTCCCTACACCCCACCTATGACCACCCACTCCCTCTCCCCTGAAATCATCGCTTGCATCCGCCGCGCCCTGGATGAAGACATCGGCGCCGGCGACGCCACCACCGACAGCATCGTACCGGCCGAGGCCCTGATGAACGGCAAAATCATCGCCAAGCAGGCCGGCGTCATCGCCGGGCTGGAGATTGCCCAGGCTGCCTTCCAACTGCTGGATGAGCGCATCGCATTTGAAGCCCAAGTGCAAGATGGCGAGCAGGTCGCCGATCGCCAACTGGTCGCCCGCCTGCACGGCCCGGCCCGCGCCCTGCTCACCGCCGAGCGCACCGCCCTCAATTTCTTGGGACGGATGAGCGGAATCGCCACCCTCACCCGCCAATTTGTCGAGGCGATCCAATCCACGCCGGGGGCCAAAGCCGCCATCCTCGACACCCGCAAGACCGTCCCCGGCCTGCGCCAGTTGGATAAACTGGCCGTCAAACTCGGCGGCGGGCAAAATCACCGCATCGGCCTGTACGACATGATCCTGATCAAAGACAATCACATTGACTTTGCCGGATCGCTGGCCGAAGCCGTGCAGCGCGCCCGCCGCGCCCATACCAACCTGGCCATCGAGGTCGAGGCGCGCACGCTGGAGGATGTGCAAACCGCCCTGGGACTGGGCGTCGAACGCATCCTGCTGGACAATATGAGCCTCGATCAGATGCGCCAGGCCGTCTTGCTGACCAACGGACGCGCCCAACTGGAGGCATCCGGCAATGTCACCCTGCAAAATGTGCGCGCCATCGCTGCAACCGGCGTAGACCTGATTTCAACCGGCTCGCTGACTCACTCAGTGAAAGTCTTCGATTTAAGTCTGCTTTGGACCCCATAAAAAGGAAACTATGTCCGAAATTTCTGAAATGTACACCAAATTGCACGCCATGCTCCACAATATCGTCCCCGATGTGGAGCTGCGCTATAAAGCCGAACTGGCGGTCGAAATCAACCGCCTGAAAAAAGAAAAGAACGCCGTCATCCTGGGCCACAACTATATGGAGCCGGCGCTCTACCACTCCATCCCCGATTTCGTCGGCGACTCGCTCGAACTGAGCCGCCGCGCCGCGACCACCTCGGCGGACATCATCATCTTCTGCGGCGTCAAGTTTATGGCCGAAACCGCCAAAATCCTCAACCCGAGCAAAACAGTGCTGCTGCCGGCGCTCAAGGCCGGCTGTTCGCTGGCGGAATCGATCACCGCCGCCGACGTGCGCGCCCTCAAGGCGCAGTACCCCGGCGCGCCTGTGGTCACTTACGTCAACACCTACGCCGAGGTCAAGGCCGAATCTGACATTTGCTGCACCTCCGGCAACGCCGTGGCGGTGGTCAAGTCGCTGCCGGACGAGACGATCATCTTCCTGCCGGACGAATACCTGGCCGGCAACGTCGCCCGCGAGACCGGCAAGCGCATCATCTTCCCCTCCGCCGCGGCGACCCCTGGGCCAACCATGGTCGGCTGGCGCGGGCGCTGCGAAGTCCACGAAAAGTTCACCGTCAAAGACATCCAAACCATCCGCCAGCAGTTCCCGCAGGTGGTCATTTTGGCGCATCCCGAATGCAGCCCGGAGGTGACCGCCGCCGCCGATTTTTCCGGCAGCACCAGCGCCATGATCCGCTACATCGAACAGACCCAGGCTCCACAGTACCTGCTGCTGACCGAGTGTTCGATGGGCGATAATATCATCGCCGCCCATCCCGATAAAGAAATGCTGCGCCTGTGCATGGTGCGCTGCCCGCACATGAATTTGATCACATTGGAGGAAACTCTCGCCAGTTTGCGCGAGAATCGCTATGTGATTGATGTTCCTGAAGAAATCCGCCAGCGCGCGGCGCGGGCGGTGCAGAGAATGTTAGAAAATTAGTAAAGGTTTTACTATGCCTACTCAAACTGATGTTTTGATTATCGGATGCGGGATTGCTGGCGCGGCGGCGGCGCTGCGCCTGGCGCGCAATCCCCGCCGCCAGATCACCGTGATCACGCGCGAAGCCGATCCCCACGAATCCAATACGCGCTATGCACAGGGCGGCATCATTTCACGCAGCCCGGATGACACCGCCGATCTATTGGTGAGCGACATCCTCGCCGCCGGCGCGGCGGCCAGTTCGCCCAAAGCTGCCCGCATCCTGGCGGAAGAAGGGCCGGCCCTGATCGAGGAAGTCCTGTTGAAACAAGCCGGCATCCAGTTCGACCTCACCCCCGAAGGCGAACTCGCCTGGGGCAAAGAAGCCGCCCACTCGCGCCGCCGCATCATCCACGTCGGCGATGGGACGGGCAAGGCGATCATCGAGGGGCTGATCGCCGCGCTGCGCGAATGTCCGAATGTCCACCTGGTGACCAACGCCACCGCCGTAGACCTGATCACCTTCCCCCACCACTCGATCGATCCGCTCATGGCCTACGAACCGCTGCGCTGCTTTGGAGCGTATGTCTTCGATCGCGAAGAGCGCACAGTCCACCGCTACCTGGCCGCCGCCACCATCCTGGCCACCGGTGGGTTGGGGCGCATTTTTCTGAACACGACCAACCCGTTGGGGGCGCGCGGCGATGGCCTGGCCCTGGCCAGGCGCGCCGGCGCGACGATCTCCAACGCCGAATACATCCAGTTCCATCCCACCGCCCTGGCCGCCCCCGGCGCAGAGGGATTCTTGATCAGCGAGGCGGTGCGCGGGGAAGGGGCGGTGCTGCTCACCCCCGGCGGACAGCCTTTCATGCAAGATTATGCGCCAGAGTGGAAAGACCTGGCCCCGCGCGATGTCGTCGCCCGCGCCATTCATCACCAAATGATGAGCCAGGGATACTCGCATGTGCTGCTCGACCTGGCCTCGCACATGCCGCCCGAAGCCATCCGCCAGCGTTTCCCCAATATTTATGCGACTTGCCAGAAAGCTGGCATTGATATGACCAGCGAACCCATCCCGGTCGTCCCGGCCGCCCACTATTCTTGCGGCGGCGTGCTGGTGGATGAATGGGGCCGCGCCACCATTGAAAACCTGTACGCGGTCGGCGAGGTAAGCTGCACCGGGCTGCACGGCGGCAACCGCCTGGCCTCCACCTCGCTGCTGGAGGGCCTCGTCTGGGGCGACCGCAGCGCGCGGCGCATCGAAGAAGAACTGAAACACCAGGGCAAGCCGTACATCCCCGGCGCGAAAGAGGTGCCGCGCTGGGATGAAAGCGGCCTGACCGCCGAGGCCGACCCGGCGTTAATCCAGGGCGACATGCAGACGATCCAAAATATCATGTGGCACTATGTCGGGCTGGAACGCAGCGGCGACCGCCTGCAGCGCGCCATTCGCGACCTGCGCCACCTGTGGAGCGAGATCGAAACCTTCTACCACACCACCAAATTGACCGATGGGTTGATCGGCATGCGCAACGCGGTGGAGGTCGGGCTGATCATCGCCCAGGCCGCCCGCCATAACCGCCAGAGCCGCGGCTGCCACTATCGCGTCGATTCAGTATCGCAAGGCAAGCGGCTGATTTAGCCAAACACCGCGCCAATCCTCGAAAGTCTGCATCAGGGCGCATGTTTTTATGCGCCCTAATGCAAAATGCTCGAAAATGCCGCAGAATCTCACATGTCTTGGAGATCATTTTTGTCAAAGGAGTTCGAGCATCCAACGGCGGATTTGGGCGTTAATTTCATTGGCAATGGTCTCCTGAGCCATATTGAATCCATCATCTATGTTGCAGGTGGCCCCCCTACAGGCAAGACTCATAATTTCATTAAAAACGCGGGTGGCGCCAAGACGGTTCTGCTTTTCCAATTGCACGGCAAGCTGGTAAACCTTTTCAGGAAAACACCAATTGTAGTAAGCCCTCGTATAATACGCAGGCTCCTCACTGGCGTGGATGCGATTCAGTTCTTCGGCGCGGGCATGAATGCGATGGCTGGCCGACTCGAGGTCAGCCAATGGCAGCAGCCCTCTCTGCCAGGCATTCAGTAACCTCAGCATTTCGGTGATCGCAGCGTGCTGTTCAGCACTTGAGCGGGTGAGGGCGCTGTCGATCCACGGCATGGTACTTGCTCCGTGTTCGGGATCTTTCAAAAACAAATCTACCATTCGCTCTATCAACCGCAGCAGGTCGGGGATTTCGCAAGTGGTCAGCAGGAAATCCGGCCAGGATACATGGGTGGTATCTTCCAGAATGACAGGTTCACCATCATGAACGGGGCTGATCAGCCGCGCCATGCGGCGCAGTTCCGGCGGCAGGGAACGGATGGGGTTGCCTTGCAACACCAGGCGGAAAGGAACCGGCCCGCTGGCGAGCGCCGCGGGTAAAGTTTCCAACTGATTATTGCTCAAATCCAGCAATTGCAAGCGGATTAGATTCCCCAGCCAGCCAGGAACCGATTGCAGGCGGTTTTTGCTCAATTTCAGCGTACGGATTTGGATCTGACGAGGGCAGGTCTCCGGCATCTGCTCAATCAAATTTTCTGACAGGTCAATCATTTCCAAATACTGGCGTTCCAACAACACCAGGGGAAAGCGTCGGAACTGATTTTGGCTGAGATTGAGATTCAACAGCCGGGTCAGGTTGGTAAAAGAAGGCGGCAGGTCGGTTAATTCGCAGTTACTCAGGTTGAGATCACAGATTCGAGCCAATTTGCAAATTGGATCAGGCAACTGGCCGAGTGGATTGTGACTCAGATCGAGCCAGTTCAAATTGGGCATGCTGGCAAATGTCTTTGGCAGGCTGGTGAGGTGGTTGTTGCTCAGGTTCAACGAGTGGACGCGTAAGCCGCCAATCTCGGGCGGCAAACCCGTCAGCCCGCAGCCGCTCAAATCCAACGCCCAGAGATCTTGCAGATTCAAGACTTTCAAAGAGATGAACGGCAGTTTCCCTGCGAATCGCACCGAGTGGACGTGTGAGAAGGCATTCATGCCTACTGAAGTGGCCGCCACACCCATCTCATCTTCCATACGCCAGAGTGTATCGAGATCGGGCTGGTACCACTTAATTTGTGGATGGGGAGATTTCCAATGTTTTTCCATTGCACACTCTTAGCTCAACAATTAATGATACGGCATTCCACTACAGTGCAAAAAATCAGCGTTCGGGAAGAGTTTGCCTTTCCCGCAATGTCCAGTGACAGTACAAAGTGAGAGCAGGAAAGAGGCTGGCCAGCAAAATCGCCAGGCGGACGGCAAACTGCTCGGTGTTCAGGCCCAGCCCGGCCGCCCAGGCCGGCGCGGCCGCCAGGCTGCGCGTCAGATCGGTCGCCACACCGGTGAGAAACGGCCCAACCGCCGCCCCGACATCGCCGGCCGCGGCCAGGATGGCGAACATCCACGCCCCGGCCAGGGGGTATTTTTCGGCGGTGATGACCAGCGTGCCGGGCCACAGCAAACTGGCGGCCAACCCGCACACCGCGCACGCCGCCAGGCTGATGGCAACCACCGGCGAAAGCGCCGCGACCACATAGCAAACGATGGCCACCGCCGCGCTGGCTACCAAAACATTGTTCATATTGATGCGGTTGCCATAGCGCCCGTACAAAGCCCGCCCCAGCCCCAACATGATGGCAAAGCCGCACATACCCAAGAGATCGCCGGTCACTTTGGGCAATACCAGCACCTTCTCGGTGAAGGTTGAAGCCCATTGATTCATCACCACTTCGGTCGCCGCCCCGTTCAGGATGGCAAACAAGGCAAACAGGTAGAACGGGCGGAAAAGCAGGTCGCGCATGCTCTGGCGGTGTTCTTCCGGCAGCACATCCGGGAAGGGCGCGGCCAGGAACATAAAGAAATTCGCCAGCGGGACCAGCGCCCACAGGACGACAATCATCTGCCAACTGCGGATGCCAAACACAAACAGGAACAAGGTGGTGATGATGATGGTCGCCGCCTGGCCCCAGGCATAGAATGAGTGCATCAGCGCCATCGCCGGGCCCTTTTCGTCATGGGGAATGGCGTTCACAATCGGGCTGAGCAGCACTTCCAACAGCCCACACGAGGCCGAAAAGACGATCGTCGAAAGGATCAGCCCCACCAGCACGTTCTCAAACAACACTGGCGAGAGGGCAAACAAGACCAGCCCCAGGATGGCCAGCAGAGTCGCCGGCAGGACAAAGCGCCGGAAGCCATAGTGGTCAATCAAACGGCTGACGATGATGTCCACCGCCACCTGGGTGGTGAAATTGATCCCCACCAACAGCCCCAGGTGAACGTAAGACAGGCCGTAGAGCGTCATCAAAGGAATGAACAAGAGAGCAGTAATATTGGAACTGATCGCCTGGACAAAAATGCCCACAAAACACGAGAAAGTGGTGAGCTGGTACGATTTTGCGCTGAGCCGCGCCGGGGTGGAAAGGGTGTCTTTGATAGTCATGCCGCCCATTATCACATCCCCTTCCCTATTCGGTCAAGCGTCAATCAGCTCTGGGGTAAAAACCGCCCATTTTCTCATTTTATTTTTCTTGACTTTCGCGCCAAAATATGACATACTTACGCTAGCTTTGCTGAACTTTTCATTCCTTTTTCTCGCTATCCTACCGACCAGGAGGTGATGCCAATGAACGATAGTAGTACCAAAACAAGCGCTGCGGCATCCCTCCTTACTTCTCGGTAATTTAAGTAAGAATGCCGCAGCGCACCAGCAGGCCGCCCGCATGGACGGCCTGCTGTGTTTAACTAGAAGAAATATGAATCCCAAGAACTTTTACCTTATCTCTCTCGGCTGCGCCAAAAACACGGTTGACTCTGAATCGATGAGCCAACTGATGATGGATGCCGGCTGCCGCGCTGTCGAAGACCCCAAAAAGGCCGGCCTGTTGATCGTCAATACCTGCGGCTTTATCGGCCCGGCGCGCGAGGAGTCCTTCAGCGTGCTGCGCCAGCTTGCCGCCCACAAGCGCCCCGGCCAACTGCTGATCGCCGCCGGCTGCCTGACGCAGCGCTACGGTATGGAGGTGGCGCGGCAGGTGCGCGGCATAGATGGCATCCTGGGCACGCGGCGCTGGATGGACATCGTTGAGGTCATCCGCCAACTGCGCAGTACGCCCCATCCCCAGCCTGTGTATCACCTGCCAGAAGTCCCCACTGTCGGAACGGACGAAAAAGGCGTTTTGCGCGTGGCAGTGCAGGGCGGGAGCGCCTACCTCAAAATCGGGGATGGCTGCCGGCGTCCATGCGCCTTCTGCGCCATCCCGTTGATCAAAGGCACAGCCGTGAGCCGCCCCATAGCCGCCATCCTGGAGGAAGCGCGCGCCCTGCGCGATGCCGGCGTGCGCGAAATCAACCTCATATCGCAGGACACCACCGACTACGGCCACGACCTGGGCCTGAAGGATGGCCTGGCGCAGCTTCTCGAACAACTGACCGCCGCCGTGCCTGAGGTCGAATGGCTGCGCGTCCTGTACGCCTACCCCGGCTACGTCACCGACCGCCTGATCGAGGTCATGGCCGCTCACCCGCAAATCTTGCCCTACCTGGACATCCCCTTGCAGCATGCCCACCCACAGACCCTCATCCGCATGAAACGGCCGGCCAATATTGATTGGGTCTACCGCACGCTGGAGAAGATGCGCGCCGCCTTGCCCGACCGCGCCCCGCACGGCCCGCTGGCGATTCGCACCACGTTCATCGTCGGCTACCCCGGCGAAAGCGAGGAGGAATTCCAGGCCCTGCTCGACTTCGTGCAAGAGCTGCGCTTCGACCGCCTGGGGGCGTTCCAGTTCTCGTTTGAACCCGGCACCACCAGCGAACCCCTGGGCGACCCCATCCCGGCGCAGGTCAAACAAGAACGCTTTGACCGCCTGATGACATTGCAGCAGACAATCTCGCTGGAAAAAAACCAGGCCCTGGTCGGGCGCACCCTGAACGTCCTGATCGAAGGCCTGGATGCAGCCCAGGGCATCGCCATCGGCCGCAGCTACCGCGACGCGCCCGAAATTGACGGGATTGTGGTCGTCGAAGGGCCGGCCGAGATCGGGCAGATCGTCCCCGTGCGCATCACCGGCGGCCTGGCCTACGACCTGGCGGGCGTCCTGGCTACCTAAACCCTCCATCGTCTATCCTTTTGATCGGTCGCCTTGTTCCTCCGTCATCCCCTCCCCCTCACCCGCATCCTCGCCCTGGCGCTCAGCCTGGCCGCGGTTCTGATCTCCTACCTGGTCGCCGATCGCATCTTCGAGCAAATGCCGCACATCGAAGATGAGTGGGCGTACAACTGGCAGGCGCAAGTCCTCGCCGCCGGACGCTTCAGCACCGTTTCGCCGCCTTACCCGGAGAGCCTGCTGGTGCCTTTTGTAGTGGATCACAACGGGCAGCGCTTCGGCAAATACCCGCCCGGCTGGCCGCTCGTCTTAGCCATCGGCGTGCGCTTCGGCCTGCGCTCGTGGGTCAACCCCGTGTTGGCCGGGCTGGGCATCTGGCTGATCTACATCCTGGGCCGCCGCCTGTTCGACGAGCGCACCGGCTTGCTGGCCGCCGCCCTGGCCCTGACCTCGCCCTTCTTCCAGCTTAATTCCGCTTCGCTGCTTTCCCATCCCCTGGGACTGGTCTTGAGCGCCGCATTCACGCTCAGTTGGCTGGATGTCAGCGCCACGCCTGGCCGCAGCGTCGCGCGGCGGTGGCTGGCCGCTGGGATCGCCGGCGTCTGCCTGGGCTGGCTGGCCCTGACCCGCCCGCTGACGGCGGTGGGCCTCGCCATCCCCTTTGCCGGGCATGGGCTGTGGCTCTTATGGCGCGCCGACTGGCCCACCCGCCGCCGGCTGCTGCTGGTCGCCGGCCTGGCCGCCGGCATGGGGAGTCTCTTGTTTTGGTGGCAGTACACCGTCACCGGCAGCCCATTCACCAACCCCTATACCTTATGGTGGCCCTACGACAAGATCGGCTTCGGCCCGGGGGTGGGCGTCAAACCGGGAGGCCACACCCTCAGCCAGGGCTGGTTCAACACCCAGGTCAACCTGGCCGCCGCCGGCTTCGATCTGTTCGGCTGGGGGCCCATCTCCTGGATTCTGCTGCCCTTTGGCGTCCTGGCCGCCCGCCGCAGCCGCCCCGCCTGGCTGGCCGGGGCGAGCTTCGTCAGCCTGGTCATCGTCTACATGGCTTACTGGATCGGCGCGCAGCTTTTCGGCCCGCGCTATTATTACGAGGCGCTGCCGGCGCTGGCCATCTTCAGCGCGGCGGGCGCCTTCTGGCTGGCCGGAGCCGCCCAAGACCCCCAGGCCGGAGCGCCATCCCCCGCCGGGCGCGCCGGTGAACGCTTCCTGTGCTATCGCCGACTGGCGGTCGTCGCCCTGCTCACCTTCCTGGTAGCCATCAACCTGGTCTTCTACCTGCCCATCCGCCTGGAGGGGATGCGCAACCTGTACACCATCAACCGCGCCGCCCTGCAGCCCTTTCAAACCCCCGCCGCGCAGGCCCTCACGCCGGCCCTGGTCATCGTCCACAGCGATCGCTGGATGTCGTACGGCAACCTGTTGGAACTGGAGGATACGTTCTTGGGCAGCCCTTTCATTTTCGCCTGGAGCCTGACCGACGACATGGATCGCGCCATCGCCGCCTTATATCCCAACCGTACCATCTTGCACTATTACACCGATGAGCCGGGCAGGTTCTATCACGCCCCGCGCCCCACGCCAACCGATGGCCCGTCAAAAGATTGACTTAGAAAGGAATCACTCATGAAGGAATCGCTTACCCCTCGCGAACGCTTTATTACCGCCCTTGAAAGAAAACCCCTCACCGGACGTGTACCGCACTTCGAACTGGTCTTTTATTTGACCATGGAAGCCCTGGGAAAAGTCCACCCCTCCCATCGCGCCTATTCCCAGTGGAATCAGATGGAAGAAAAAGAGCGCCAACTGCACCGCGTGGATAACGCCAATATCTACATCCAAACCGCCGAGATGTTCGAACACGACGCCATCTTCATTCACCCCAACCCGGGCGGCGTTGAGGAGACCTGCCGGCTGATTGACCTGATCCGCGAAAAGACCGGCGACCGTTATTTCATCATGCGCCACGGCGACGCCACCTTCAGCGTGCCGGACGGCAATTCAATGATGGATTTCTCGATCCGCATGGCGGAAGAACCCGAAAAGCTCAAAGCTGAAGCCGCCCAGGCGGTGGATGACGCCCTGGCAGAGGCCGAGCTTTACGCCGCACGCGGCGGACTGGACGGCTTTGCCCTGTGTTCGGATTACTGCTTCAACACCGGGCCTTTCCTCAGCCCGCGCAAATTCAGCGAGTTCGTCACCCCCTACCTGGCGCGGCTGATCGAGGGCTACCGGCAGATGGGATTCTACGTCATCAAGCACACGGACGGTAATATCATGCCCATTCTGGATCAACTGGTGCAGGCCAATCCACACGCCCTGCACTCCCTGGACCCACAAGGCGGGGTGGACCTCGCCGAGGTGAAGCGGCTTTACGGTCAGCAGGTATGCCTGATCGGCAACGTCAACTGCGGCATGTTGGATACCGGCACAGACGAGGATGTAGTGGCCTCGGCGCGCTACGCCCTGCAAAACGGCATGCCCGGTTACGGCTACATCTTCTCCACCAGCAACTGCGTCTACACCGGCATGAAACTCTCACGCTACCAGCTTATGCTGGATGTCTGGCGGCAGGAGGGCAACTACCATTAAGCCGCTCTGGCGAAGGCTGTCAGCAGGAGCACCAGGAGCGCCAGCGCCAGGTTGAGGCGTAACAGCCAAAGATTCTGGCGCTGAAGCTTTTCCAGCAGCGGCGCGTCCAGGCCTTGCGCCTGGCGAAAGGCGGCGCGGCGTAAAGCCGGCAGCAGCCCCCAGGTGAGAAACGCGCTGAGAAGCGCCATCCCGCCGAACAAGAGATGCTTGAGCAAAATGGCAAGCGCCCAGCGGTTGGTAATGGAGAGCAAGCCGGCGTAATAAGGGCTGGCGCTCATCTGAAACATCCCCGTCGCCGCCAGCAGCAGCAGGCAAAACCAGCCCAAAGGGTCCAGGCGGCGCTGGATGGAATCCAGCAGTGCGGCGTA
>CAIQJJ010000300.1 GCA_903872065.1 uncultured Anaerolineales bacterium
AAGGAGAGTGTCTATTATGATTATTTCGGCCTCAACCACCTCAACTTTGCCTATCATTTGAGTGTGAACGGACGCCCGTTGAGCGAGGCCGAGTTCGAGCGCGTGGCGGAGAGCATTTACGGCGGGCATGCTGTGGCGAGCAGCCTGATCAAGACGCTGCGCCTGCTGCCCAGCCCCTATTTGCAATATTACTTCCACCGCCGCCGCAGCCTGGCCGAGGCGCAGCAGAAGGAACACACCCGCGGCGAGGTGGTACAGCTATTGGAGCAAGAGGTCTTTGCCGCCTATGCCGACCCGGCCCAGGCCGCGAAACCTGCCGCCCTGAGCCGGCGCGGCGGGGGCGGCTATTCGGAGATCGCTCTGGATGTAGCTGACGCCTGTTACAACAACCTGGGCAAGACGATCATCGTCAATGCGGCCAATCGCGGCGCGGCGCCTTTTCTGCCGGCCGACGCCGCGCTGGAGATGCCCTGCCTGGTCAACGCCGCCGGCGTGCGTCCTCTGGTCATCCCCGACATCCCCCGTTCCATCTGGGGATTGGTGGCGGCGGTCAAGAATTATGAGCAGTTGGTGGTGGAAGCGGCCTGCACCGGCGACCGGGAAACGGCGCTGCAAGCCCTGCTGGCGCATCCCCTGGTGGGCGATTACGAAGCGGCCGTCCCCTTGCTGGAGGAGATGTTGGAGGCCAACCGCGCCTTCTTGCCGCAATTTTTCCCGCAGGGCTGATGGGAAATAAACCTTTCGGGTTTCCGAAACCCTAAAGGTTTTGTTTTTCATCCTTTGGGATCTTGGAGGAGCTATGACGGTTGTGATCGGTGTGGACGGTGGGACGACCAAGACGATCGCCCTGGCGGCGGATGAGCAGGGGCGGATTTTGGGCTGCGCCCGCGGGCCGGGCAGCAATTGGACGGGCGAGGAGGTGGAAGTCCCGATGGCGGTGGTGGCGCAAACGACGCGCCAGGCCTTGGCGCAGGCTGGACTGGGCGGCGAGGCGGCGCTGGGCGTTTTCTGCCTGGCCGGGGCGGATTGGCCCGAGGATCACACCCGGCGCGAGGTTGTCTTGGGCCGGGCGGGACTGGCGCAGCAGGTGATCGTCAAGAACGATTCGTTTGGTGGGCTGCGCGCCGGCCTGACGCGCCCTTACGGCATGGTCATCGCCGCTGGTACGGGCTGTAATGCGGCGGTCATCGCGCCGGATGGGCGCGAGTGGGTCTTTGGCTACTACGAGACGTATGGCGGGGCGGTGACGATTGCGCAGGAGGCTTTTGCGGCGGTGCTGCGCGCCGAAGATGGGCGCGACCCGGCCACCCGCCTGACGGATAAAGCCCTGGCGCACCTCCGTTTCCCCACCGTGGAGGCCATGCTGCGCGCCCATGTCTTGCACCGGATTGACCGCCGCCAGTTCATCGCCTTATGCCCACTGGTCTTCGAGGCGGCGCTCGAAGGCGACGCGGCCGCCGAGGCGATCCTGATCCGGCAGGGCAAGGGGTTGGCCGAATACGCCACGGCCATGATCCGGCGCTTTGGCCTGCGCGACCTGGAGTTCGAGGTTGTGCTGGCGGGCAGTGTGTTCAAGGGCGTGGGGCCGCTCTTGATAGATACGATCACTCAAGAGGTGCATCGCGCCGCCCCGCGGGCGGTCATCACGCGCCCGCGCTTTGAGCCGGTTGTCGGCAGCCTGCTGCTGGCCTATGATCGCCTGGGCCTGGCGGTGGATCCGGCGCTCGAGGCGCGGCTGCAGGCGACGCTGCCGGAGGCGGCGTTCTTCGATACATCAGGGCGTTAAGGGAATGTCTGAAGTCTCGCAGACTCGACGTTTTCGGGATTGATTCTTCTGGCCGCTTGACAAATTTTCTGTTTCTGCTATAATTAGTGTAATAAATACACTAATTGATCCAAAAAACCCTAAAGGTTGAAGAAAACCTTTAGGGTTTGGCGAAAAGGAGCGCGTCATGTTTGGCTTTCATTACCTTAAAACCAATCCCACCCAATATGTCATCCATTACCAGAACGGGCGCGTGCGCCGTTCGGGCGTGGGGCTGTCCTTTTTCTACTTCCAACCCAATACTGCCCTGGCGGTTGTGCCGGTGGCCAGCGCGGATGTTCCCTTTATCTTCAATGAGATCAGCGCCGATTTCCAGCCGGTGACAGTCCAGGGGCAGCTTACCTTTCGGATTGCCAAGCCGGAGGTGACGGCGGCGCTGTTGGATTACAGCGTGCACAATGCGCCCGACCAGTATACTTCGGACGACCCGGAAAAGCTCCCCCTGCGCCTGGTTAACCAGGTGCAAATCCTGACGCGGGGGGCGATCCAGTCCCTGCCGCTGCGCCGCGCCATTCACGCCTCCGACGAGGTCTCGCTGGCGGTCTTTACCCGCCTGGTCAAGGATGAGGTCTTTGCCTCGCTCGGTGTGGAGGCGCTGGCGCTTTCTGTCCAGGCGATCAAGCCCAGCCCGGAGATGAGCCGCGCCCTCGAAGCGGAGGCGCGCGAGGGGCTGCTGCGCCAGGCGGACGGGGCGATCTATGACCGGCGCAACTCGGCGGTGGAACAGGAGCGGCGCATCAAGGAGAATGAACTGAACACCGAGATCGCCGTGGAGGCCAAGAAGCGCCAGATCCGCGAGGCCAAAGTGGACGCCGACCTGGCGGTGGAAGCCAAAGAGCAGCGGGTGCGCGCTGAGAAGTTGTCCGGCCAGATCGAACTGGAAAAAGAGCGCACGCGCCTGATCGAAGCCCATACCCAAAACGTGCAGAGCGAGGCCGATGCGCAGGCTTATGCGGTGGAAGCTTCGCTGCGCCCGCTGCAAAAGCTGCCGCCGGAACTGCTGCAACTATTGGCCTTGCAATCCGCCGACCCGCGCCGCCTGGCCTCGCTGGCCTTCAAGGAATTGGCGGCCAATGCGGCCAAGATCGGCAATCTGAACATTTCCCCCGACTTGTTGGAGAGCTTGCTCAAAGGGGACGGCGAGACGAAACGCTAACCGCAGGAGGCTGGCAGTGGTCTACGAAAAGATTGTCCTGGTCACGCGCAAAACTCGCCTGGAAGGATTGGTCGAACGCTTCAACACCCGCTCCCAGGCGCGGTTCTACCTGGAGCAGAGCGACGTTCACCAACAAAGCCGTGCCCAACCGCCGGCCGCCGCGCCGCCGCGCGGCGGTCAGCGCTCCGCCGGCGGTAAGCCTCAGTCCCCGGCCAGCGCGCCGAGCAGCTTTGCCCTATATGAACGCGAGCATGAAACCTATCACGCCGCGTTGAACGCCCTGCGCGAGCGCCTGCAAAAGCTGACCAAGCTGCACCTCATCGAACGCAGCTTTTTGCCGAACTATGTCTTTGCGGAGAACGATCTGGTGGTGACAATCGGGATTGATGGGCTGGTGGTGAACACCGCCAAGTATTTGAGCGGCCAACCGCTGATCGCCGTCAATCCCGATCCGGCGCATATTGACGGGGTGCTGCTGCCCTTCAACGTCGCCCAGGCGGGGGAAGTCGCGGCGCGGGCGCTCAAAGGGCAGTTCTCTGTGCGTGAGATTCGCATGGCCGAGGCCCGTCTGAACGATGGGCAAGTGCTGCGCGCCTTCAACGATCTCTTTGTCGGCGTCAACAGCCATATCTCGGCGCGCTATCATTTGCGTTTCCAAGCGCGCGAGGAAGATCAGTCTTCGAGTGGGATCATCATCTCGACCGGCGTCGGGGCGACCGGTTGGTTGAGCAGCCTGTTCAATATGGCCGATCAATTGTGGGCCGGCTTTGGCTCAACCAATATTCCGCTGCCGCGCCCGGCGCTGGATTGGGAGAGCGACCGCCTGGTGTTCGTGGTGCGCGAGCCGTTCATCAGCAAGACTTCGACCGCCCGCCTCGTGTGCGGCATCATCACGCCCGACGAGCCTTTGCTGATCGAATCGCAAATGCCCGATCGCGGCGTCATCTTCAGCGACGGTGTGGAAGCGGATTTCCTGGCTTTCAACGCCGGCGGCTCGGCGCGCATCGGCCTGGCGGAGCAAAAAACGCGCTTCGTGATCGGCTAACCCGCGCCTTGCGTTCGAGGCATCCAGGCATCCTGAGCTTGTCGAAGGATGGTCGAAGGATAAGCCGCAGGATAGTTGATGGGTAGAGGCGCTTCGACAGGCTCACGCTTCGACAAGCTCAGCGCGCCTGGAGTG
>CAIQJJ010000301.1 GCA_903872065.1 uncultured Anaerolineales bacterium
AAGACAATTCTGTACAGCCTGTAGAGGATTGTTGATCTCATGGGCAAGCGAGGCGGTCAAGCGGCCAACGGTCGCCATTTTTTCAGCCTGGATCAAGGCGCGCTGCGATTCTTCTACCTGGCGCAAATAGGCGCGCAAATCGGCATGCAAGCGGGCGTTTTCCAGCGCGGCCGCGGCCTGGCGGGAGAGGATTACAAACAGTTCGAGATCCGAGGCGCGAAAAGGAAGCGCACCTTGGGGACGCGCGGCCCAAAACGTGAGCGAGCCATCGCGCAAAGCCACCGGAGCAGCAAGAATCGAGATCAGGTTCAGCCGCGCCACTTCGCGCTGCAGCTCAGGGTCGCCAGGGCCAGCCGCGTTGACCCACAACGGCGCTTTAAGGGCCTCGGCGCGCCCCACCAGGCCAGCAGTAGGGCAAGATTCTTGCTCTGGCAGAGGATCGCCGCGCCCGGCAATCAGGCGCAGCCGCGACTCGTCGCCCTGGCGCGCATAGATTCCCACCTGGGTGCAGTGCAACTGCCCAATGACAGCATCCAACAACAAGACTTGCAAGCGTTCAGGGTTGGTCTCAGCAAAGAGGGTCTCAGTGACGGTAAACAGTGGGCGCAGCGCTTGCAAACGCGACACATCGCGCTTGTTCTGGCTCTCCTGCAAAGCGCGGCGCACGGTTTGCACCAATTCAGCCCCCGCAAATGGTTTGAGGATCAAGCCATCCGCGCCGCGTTGCAAGGCTTGAATGGCCATCTCCACGGTTCCAAAACCGGTCATAATGACCACCGCCAGGTCGGGGTGGCTGCGACGGGCAGCGTCAATCACCTGAAAGCCATCCATACCCGGCATGCGAATATCTACCAGGAGCAGATCAGCCTGGCTGTGTTCCAACT
The DNA here is from genome assembly GCA_903872065.1 of uncultured Anaerolineales bacterium. Lineage (GTDB taxonomy): Bacteria > Chloroflexota > Anaerolineae > Anaerolineales > UBA4823 > CAIQJJ01. The sequence goes on from CAIQJJ010000301.1 coordinate 885, forward strand.
GCGCCAGGCCCTCGGCCGGCTGGGTGAAGGAATACACTTGAAAAGCCGCGCGGTGGAGCAGACGCTCGCAAAGCGAGGCAATGCCGGGCTCATCATCAATGACAAACACTATCGGGTCAGACATCGTGATCGGCAGACTGAACAGGTAAATACACGGTGAAACGGCTGCCCTTTCCAACGAATTTGCTGGCCAAAGCAGCCTCTTGCGGCGGGCTCTCAACTTCGATAAAGCCGCCATGATCGGTGACGATGGTATAGCTGATGGCCAGGCCCAGGCCAGTGCCGGCGCCCACCTGGCGCGTGGTAAAAAATGGCTCAAAGACGCGTTCGATATTTTCTGGAGGAATGCCAATTCCCGTATCTGCGACCGCCGTGGCGATCCAGTCCCGCCCTTCACGCGAATATAAGCCAGTGCGCAAGAAAAGCTGACCTCCAGATGGCATCGCTTGCAAAGCGTTATGGATCAAATTAAGCAGCACTTGCTTGATTTGATTGGGGTCAATCACGAGCATCGGGGTCGACTCAGCCAGTTCCAGTCGCGTCTCGACGCCATAGGTGCGAATCTGATGGCTGACCAAAGCCAATACATCCCGTATCAAATCGTTGACATTGGTCAAAAC
>CAIQJJ010000302.1 GCA_903872065.1 uncultured Anaerolineales bacterium
GGTCGGGCGCTTGTAGTGGCGACTTCAGTCGCTAACCTTGCCCATAACGGCTGAAGCCGTCACTACGAAAGCGTCTTTTTTCATCCTTTGGGGTGTTGCCTAAACATGATCTCTGGCTTAAAATCTGTGTCATCGGCGTAATCTGTGGATGATGATGAAAGCCTTACCCAAACTGTTACAGTCTCCCCCCTGCGGGGCGCGGGGAGGGTAAAATAAAGCATGATCACTCAAGGCTGGCGCAGGTATGTTTTGGCGGTGGGGTTATTGAGCGCCGCCACTGCGTTGAGCGCCCTGATTCACCTCATTATCTCCCCAACCAACCTGGTGGTGGTTTACCTGCTGTCGGTCGTCCTGGCGGCGCGCTACCTGGGGCGCGGGCCGGCCATCCTGGTCTCGGTGATCAGCGTGGCCGCCTTCGACTTTTTCTTTGTCCCGCCCTACTTCACCCTGGCGGTTTCCGATACCGAATACCTGCTGACCTTCCTGGGGCTGTTGGTGGTGGGCCTGGTCATCAGCCAGTTGACCGCCCAGGTGTTGGAGCAGGCCGAGGCCGCCCGCCGGCGCGAGGCGCAGACCGCCGCCCTGTACGAGATGGGCCGCGACCTGACCGCCGCCGCCGGCCTGGAATCCGCCGCCAGTACTGTCATTACGCACCTCAGCCAGACGTTCAACTGCGCGGCGGTCATCTTTTTGCCCGAAGCCGAGGCGCTGAAAGTGTATGCGGCCAGCCCCGGCCTGCAGATCGGCGAGACAGAACTGGCCCTGGCCGCCTGGGTCTACCAGAACGGACAGGCTGCCGGCCAGGGCAGCGAAATCCTGCCTGAGGCGCGTTTGCGCTGCCAGCCGTTGAAGACCACGCGCGGGGTGATCGGAATCTTGGGCGTGCAGGCCGCCGATCCCGCCGCGTTGAGTCTGGAGCAGCGCCGCACACTGGATATGTTTGCCAACCAGGTGGCCCTGGCCATCGAACGGGCGCGCCTGGCTGAGCAGGCCCAGCAAGCCGAACTGCTCGCCGCGACCGAGAAATTGCAGACCGCCCTGCTCAATTCGATCTCGCATGACCTGCGCACACCGCTGGTCTCCGTCACCGGCGCGTTGAGCAGCCTGGAAGAGGGCCTGGCGCTGGATGAGGCCGCCCGCCAGAGTTTGATTGTCTCGGCCCGCCAGGAAGCCGACCGCCTCAACCGGCTGGTGGGCAACCTGCTCGACATCACCCGCCTGGAGGCCGGCGCGATGCGCGTCCACCGCCAGGAGTGCGACCTGCAGGAATTGATCGGCGCCGCCCTGGCGCAGGTGCGCGGGCCGTTGGAAGAGCATCCCGTCGAGGTTGCCCTGCCGGCGACTCTGCCGCCGGCCGCCCTGGATTTTGTCCTGGCGGCGCGCGTCCTGGTGAATGTGATCGAGAACGCGGTCAAATATTCTCCCCCCGGCGCGCCGGTTGAAATTCAAGTTCACTGCGATCCGCGTTGGGTCGAGATCGCCGTCCTGGATCGCGGCCTGGGCATCCCGCCGGAGGATGTGGATCACATTTTTGAGAAGTTTTATCGCGTGCAGCGCCCGGAGCAGATCCGCGGCACTGGCCTGGGGCTGTCGATCAGCAAGGGGATTGTCGAGGCGCACGGCGGTGTGATCTACGCCGCCAACCGCACGGGCGGCGGGGCGGTGATGACGATCCGCCTGCCGTGGAAGGAAAAAGATGAGTGAGAGTGGTTTCCGCGTCCTGGTGGTGGATGACGAGCGCCCCATCCGCCGCTTTTTGCACACCGCCTTGAGCGCCCAGGGTTACAGCGTGTTCGAGGCGGTTAACGGCCAGCAAGCGCTGATCATGGCCGCCGCCGAGCGCCCGGAGGTGATCATCCTGGATTTGGGCCTGCCCGACCTGGACGGGGTAGAGGTCACGCGCCAGATCCGCGAGTGGACGCTCACCCCGATCCTCATCCTCTCGGTGCGCGAACAGGAAAGCGATAAAGTGGCGGCGCTGGACGCCGGGGCGGACGATTACCTGACCAAGCCTTTTGGCATCGGCGAATTGACCGCCCGTTTGCGCGTCGCCTTGCGCCGTTCGGTGCAGGCTCCGGCCGGCGCGGCGCTCGAATTTGGCGATCTGAGCATAGACCTGGGCCGCCGCCTGGTCACGGTCGGCGGGCGGGAGGCGGCCCTGACGCCCACCGAGTACGAACTCTTGCGCCTCCTGGCGCAGCATCCCGGCAAAGTGCTGACGCAGCGCCAGTTGTTGCAAAAGGTGTGGGGCGAAGCCTACACCGCCGAGGCGCACCTCTTGCGCGTCAATATGAGCAACCTGCGGCGCAAGATCGAACCTGACCCGACGCGCCCCCGCTACCTCTTGACCGAACCGGGGATCGGCTACCGGCTGAAATTACAGGATGAGTGACGCCTCCGCGCCTTATCCCCACTTGAAGATGGCCAGCCCCACGACCAGGCGCAGTGTCCCGAACAGGAGAATGGCGTTGGGGACGCCGAACCACTGGGCGACGATCGGGCCGCTCAACGCGCCCAGCAGCACCGCCGCGTTGCCCAACATCAAGTTCCACGACAGCCAGGCCGGGCGTTCGGATTGGGGCAGAAAATCAAGCTGGTAGTTGTACTGGGCGGTTCCCAGGACGCCGGAGGCCAGCCCGCCGATGAAGGCGGCGATCAGGTAGACTGTGGCGCTGCCGGCCAGCGCCAGGGCGATGGACTGTACCGCCAGCAGCGCCGCGCCCAGGGCGGTGGCGTTGCGGTTGCCTGTGCGCCGCGTCAGGCGGGCGATTTGCAGCGAAATGAGAAACACCAGCATATTGCTCAACGCTGTGCCAATGCTGATCATGGCATCCGACAGGTTGATCGTATGCACCAACAAATTGGGGATGAGCGGCGCGATCATGTTGTTGGTGAAATTGAAGCAAAACATGAGGGCGATGACTTTGAGGTAGACGCGCCCCTGGCCGTCCACGTGGGGCAGCAGGCGGCGCTGGGCGGACGGCGGGGGGGCCGGCGGCAGGGCGGGGTCGGCCACCGGGTGAATCTGCCTGAGTTGAAAGACGGTCATGATCGCCCCGCTGAAGCCGATGAAGAATACCACCTGGTAGCCGGCCGGGAAGGGGATGCGCTCTAATACCTGCCCGCACACCAGCGTCGTCAGAAACGAGATGATGGACATGATGGCGAAGCGCGTGCCAACTACCATGCCGCGCCACTCGGATGGGATGCCCTCCACAAAGAACTGGCTGAAGCTGATCCCGATCACGGTGTTCGGGATGGCGATCAAGACGGTGAGAGCCAGGATCGCCGTCACCTGGAAGCCGGGCGGGACGAGCCACGGGATGAACACATAGCCCAGCAGCAGGACGCGCCCGCTCAAGGCGGAGAGGACGGTGGCGCGGGTGGCCGGCACGCGCCTTAGAAAGCGCCCGGTGGGCAGCGCCAGCATCAGCGTCAACATGGCCGGCAGGGCGGTCAGCAGGCCGATCTCTTGCGGGGTCGCTCCGCTGCGGGTGGCGTAGATGCCCAGGAAGGCGGAGGTGGCCCCGATGTACAATCCCCACCAGGCGATATCCCAATAGAAATTGATAAAATTGGCCCTCAACTGTGGGGATAGGCCGGCCGGTAAAGCAAAAAGACGATTGAGATTGATCATGAGTGGTGAAAGTTTTGCGGGTAAAATATTTTGTACTGCATCCATTCATGCAGAATACCCGATTATAGCCCCAATCTCAGGCTTTGCCTGGTTTTGGGAGATGGAGAATCATCAATGGCGACTATTCCGGTTGGAGTTCAACTTTATTCCGTGCGCGAGGACTGCGGGCGCGATTTTCCCGCCGCGTTGGAAGCGATCCAGAAAATGGGCTATGCCGGCGTCGAATTTGCCGGCTATCATGGCTACGACGCGGCGCAGCTGCGCCAGGTTTTGGACGGGCTGGGGCTGCGCTGCTGCGGCGCGCACATCGGTTTGGATCAATTGCTCGGCGACGCCCTGCCGAAGACGGCTGAATTTCACCTGGCGCTGGGCAATTCTTACCTGGTTGTCCCTGGCCTGGCGGAAGAGCGGCGCAATTCCAAGTCGGCCTGGCTGGAAACCGCGGCGCTGTTCAATGAGATTGCCTTGCACCTCAAGCCCTACGGCTTAAAGGTCGGCTATCACAATCATCACATCGAGTTTGAACTCTGGGAGGGGCAGGCCGGCTTCGATTGGTTCTTCGCCAACACCGTCCCCGAGGTGATCATGCAGTTCGACATCGGCAATGCGCTGCACGCCGGGGCGCAGGCGGCGACCTACCTGAAGCGCTATCCCAACCGCGCCGTGACGATCCACCTCAAGGAGTACGCCGCCGCCAATCCGCTGGCGCTCTTGGGGCAGGGGGATGTGAACTGGCCGGAGGTCTTTGATCTGTGCGAGGGCCAGGGCAGCACGGATTGGTACATTGTCGAGCAGGAGAGTTATCCGATCGCCCCGCTGGATTCGGTGGCGGCCTGTCTGCAGGCGCTGCGAGGGATGGGTAAAGTTTAGTGCGGCCTCGCTTGACGCTCTGGCAGGGGTTGGTCCACCTGGCAGCCTGGACGCCGGCGGTGTGGCTGGCGGCGGATGCGTTGACCGATCAGTTGACGGCCAATCCGATCCAGGCTGCCATTCAGCGCACCGGCAAGACCGCGCTGGCGCTGCTGCTGTTCTCGCTGGCCTGCACGCCGCTCAGCCGATTCGGTTTTCGCCCGGTGTTGAAAGTACGCCGCGCCCTGGGCTTGTACGCTTTCCTGTACGCTGCCCTCCACTTTAGCCTGTTCATCGGTGTGGATTATCAATTTCAGCTTGATTTGATCTGGGCGGACGCCCGCGCCAAGCCGTATCTCTGGGTTGGCTTCACCGCCGGCCTGATCTTGCTGGCGCTGGCGGCGACCTCGTTTCAATGGTGGATGAAGCGCCTGGGGAAAAATTGGAAACGCCTGCACAGGTTGGTGTACCTGGCAGGCGTTTTGGTCATTTTTCACTATGCCTGGGCGAAAAAGGGCAATTTTTTCACCCTGGGCGGGGAGATGGCGCAGCCGGCGCTGTTTGGCCTGGCTTTGCTGCTCTTGCTGGCGCTGCGCTTCCGCCCTAAGGCGCGCTTCCGCCCCCAGGCGCGCTGAGCTTGTCGAAGCGTGAAGCTTGTCGAAGCGCTGCGCCAGGCCATCCTTCGACAAGCTCAGGATGCCTGGCGTCAGGTTCAGGATGACTGACGCCTACCGCGCACAGGCGCGCTGAGCTTGTCGAAGCGCCTCTTCACCGGTTCATCTAAAGCCGTGTTCTGGCTTCGCGGATCAGCCATCCTCGAATGGAACCCGAATACTCGAATGGGCACAGCCCTATCGCGGCGCTCTTCCGACAGACGAGGCGCGGCGGATGGATGTCCTTCATTCGCGTATTCGAGGACGGTTGCCAGTGATCCAGCCATCCTTCCGCAGTCCTTCGGTCATCCTTCGACAGGCTCAGGATGCCTACCGCTTACTGCCTACTGCCTACCATCAGGCGCACTGAGCTTGTCGAAGTGTGAGCTTGTCGAAGCGCCTGTCTGGCTACGGCGTCGTAACAGTGGGTGACTGCGCCGCTTCAGGCAGGGGGATCAGATACGGCTGGCCTGAGGGCAGGTACATCACCTGGACATTGGGGGCCAATTTGTTGACGTAAAGATAAGTGATCAGATCAGGGTTGTTTTTGAGCGCCTCAGAGATTCGGAGCAGCGCCTGCGCCTCGGCCTCGGCCTGGATCAGGCGCGCATCCGCATCGCCTTGCGCCTTGATCTTCACCGATTCGGCCTGTCCTTTGGCGGTCTCGATGGCCTGCTGCGCCTCCTGCTGCTTGGACTGCACCACATAAGCGGCTTGCAGGGCTTGCTGCTGGGCGATTTGCTTTTGCTCCACCGCCGTGGCGTATTCCTCGCTAAAGTGGATGTCGCGCAGGACAAACTGCACCAGCTTGAGATAGTTGTTGCCAAATTGCTGGTTCAGGCTTTCGGTGATCTGCGATTCCAACGCGGTGCGCTGGGTGCTGACGATTTCCTCCACGCCATAGCCTGAGACCGCATCGCGGACGGTGCCGCGTGAGATGGCGCGCACTACGCCGTCCTCATAGCGGCTTTGCCAGTTGATGTGCAGGCTGACTGCCTGATCCGGATCGATTGAATAAATTACCGATGCGTCTACATACACTTCCTGGCCGTCTTTGGTGCGGGCGCGCACCGAGTCGTTGCCAACCACCTGGCCCTCGCCGCTGACGGAGGACATGGTGTAGGTCTGGCGCGAGACGCTGTAGCGGACGACGTTCTCGCCGGGGATGATCCAGTGCAGGCCGGGCATGAGAGCGTTGGCGCGGTAGCCTTTGGGATCGTAGGGCGAAACGATCACGCCGCGCTCGTCCGGCTGGATGAAGACCAGGCCGAAGCCGAGCAGGGTCAATGCCGCCGCGCCGGCCAGCAGGCCGAGCAGCACCGGCATAATGCCGCGCATCGGGCGGCCTTGCCCGGCGCGCATCACGGCTGTGACGCCAATGCCGATTGCCAGGAAAAATAACAATCCCCCAACGCTTTTAATCATACTACCAATGTCCATAAGAATTTCCTTTCATACCAAATGTGTTTTGAAGCAGAGCATCCAGGCATCCTGAGCTTGTCGAAGGATGTCGAAGGATAGAGCGCTTCGGCGACGCTTCGACAGGCTCAGCGCGCCTGTGCGAGAGGCATCCTGAGCCTGTCGAAGGATGGCTGAAGGACAGAGCGCTTCGACAAGCTCAGCGCGCCTGCGCGGTAGGCATCAGGCATCCAGGCATCCTGAGCTTGTCGAAGGATTGCCAAAGGACAGAGCGCTTCGACA
>CAIQJJ010000303.1 GCA_903872065.1 uncultured Anaerolineales bacterium
GGCGGCGGGCGGCGTGTTGGCCGGGACGCAGTTGGCGCGGGCGGACCGGGTGGATGAATACGTGAAGGCGCGCCCATCCGAACGCGGCGAAAAGCTGCTGGCAAAACTGCGCCGCGGCGAGATGGAAGTGGCCGCCAATTGGCTGGTTCCCTCGCCGGGATTGTTAAGCATCGAAGAGATGGTGCGCCTGTTGGGGTACGCCAACTCGTTGCAAGCACAGGGCGTACCGGTGCAGACGACGCTCATGGAAGAAGCGCCGTCGCTCTCGTGGGGTATGGCCAGCGTGCTGGCGGGGGCAGGATTGCCGTATCTGATTAAGGGCGCGTACAACCTGCGCAACCCGCACCTGCAGGAACGTGACCCCTACCCACTGGCCTGGTTTGAAGGCCCCGATGGACAGCGCGTGCTGCTGCGTTGGGATGTGTACGCCGACACCGGCAAATGGGGCGGCTATGGCGAAGGCTGGATTTTCTGGAAGAGCCAATCCAACATCGAACGGGCGAATTACATCGAGCAGACGGCCGCCCGCTACGAAGCCTACGAGCACTACCCCCATCGCGCCATCCTGCTGGCCGGAACCGGTTTCGACGAGTTCCCCCAGACCACGGCGGTGAGTGACTTTATCGGCTGGTTCAACGCCCAGGGCTGGGAGTATCCCCGATTGGTGGACGCCACCTGGAAGGATTTCTGGCGTGATGTGGAAGGCCAACTCGACCCAGAGAAAATCCCCGTCATCCGCGGCGATTTCGGCACTGCCTGGGAAGAATGGCCTGCCCAAGTCGCTCGCCTGAGCAGTCTCTACCGCCGCGCCCGCCAGACAGCCTTTTCGGCGCAAGCGTTGGCAGCGTTAGCCCACAGGTTTGATCCTTCCGCCAGCACGGACCGGGCCTCATCGTTGGAACAGGCCTGGCGCGGCCTGCTGCAATTCGCCGAACACGATTTCGGCGGCATCAGCGCCGATTACCAGGAAGACGTGTACGAAACCAAAGTCGGGTACGCTCACGCGGCTTTGCGCGAAGGTACACGCACCCTGGAAGGCGGCATTGCCACGCTGGCGGCTCGCTTGCCGCAATCCAGCAATGGCCGCGCGCTGCTGGTGGCCAACCCGAACAACTGGCGGCGCGGCGGAATCGTCGAAGTTGTTGTCCACGATGCCGTTCCCTACCTAGTGGTGGATGCCGAGAGTGGACAAATGATCCCCTGCCAGTTGGAGAGGCGCGGTCCCGGCTGGATGCAGCATTACCTGTCGTTCGCTGCCGCGGATGTGCCGGGTTTTGGCTATCGCAGCTACATCTTGCGGCGCGGTGAGAGCTCCGTAGCGCTCGCCGATCCCGTGGAGGGCAAAACCTTCTACGAAAACGAGCATTACCGTCTGTTCATCAACACCGTCACCGGCGGCCTGGACTCGTTGTTCGACAAGGCCGCCGGGCGCGAGTTGGTGTTGCGAGGGAAATACGCCCTCAACGAGTATGTGCATTATTCCGATGGATCGCTGCATCGCGCCAGACTACAATCTATCGCCTTGCGCCGCGGCCCGCTGTGCGATCAC
>CAIQJJ010000304.1 GCA_903872065.1 uncultured Anaerolineales bacterium
GGCGGCGCTGGCGCGGGCTGGCACCGGGGACGTGCTGGCCGGCCTGATTGTGGGACTGCGGGCGCAAGGGGTGGAGGCCTTTCCGGCCGCGCTGGCCGGAGCGTGGCTCCATGCCCAGGCCGGGCTGCGCGCCGCAGATACCCTCGGCAACACCGCCTCGGTGCTGGCCGGGGATGTGCTGGCGGCGGTGATCGAAGTGATCAGCGACCTGGGGATCAACAACTCCTGACAAAGCCGCTTTAGCCGAGAAAGCCGCTTTCGCTGACAGAACAGTTCGCGATTGCGGCTCAAAGCCTCCGCACCCTCAAAGGATGAAAATTGCACCCCGGATCGCAGACCGCTAACTCTTCTCTCTGCCTTCTGCCTTCTGCTTTCTGCCTACTGCTTTCCACACAAAAACGCTCCGCGTCCAGGGAAGGCGCGGAGCGTCCAGAATGTGTTCCCGTATGCAGAACGGGGAGACCGGTTGAGCGTTAAAGCTTAGCGGCAAACCACCAGCGCAGCTTGATCCACATACATCGAAGTCACACCATCTGCGCCGTCATTATAGACGCCAAACTGAATCTTGATCGTCTGACCGGCATGAGATTTCAGATCCATAGTCTTCAGCGCCCACTGAGCGCTGTTGGTGCGATCCCAATAGACCGCTTCCAACATCACCTCATTGGCGTCCAGGATCAAGACATACTGCACATCGCCAACCATGTAGTCCGGCAAACGCTGCCTGGCGCTCGGCATGGGCGGGATAGCCTTGCCCGCTGGCTCACTGCTCATGGGGTAGATCATCATCTCCAGGTCGGCGCGGGTAATGCCAGAAGGCAGGGTGACAAACTGCCCGGCGTCGGAATAGCTGTAACGGTTATCGCCGGCGGATACGATGCCGCTGCGCATACTCCAAAAGCCCATATACGCCTTGCTATCGGAATACCCGGCCGAGTAAGCCGTCACGGGGATATCCCAATCGGTGCGCTTCTCAAAACCGCTGTTGAAAAGCTGGTTCTGGCAGTTGGCCGGCATGGGCGTCAGCGTGACGGTGGGGCTGGGCGTGATCGTCGGACTGGGCGTCAGGGAGGGGGTGAACGTTGAGGTCGGGCTGGGAGTCACGGTGGGGGTCGGCGTCGTGGTAGGCGTCAAACTCTGGGTGGGGGTTGGGGTCACGGTGGGGGTGTTCGTCGGCCCGGAACAGAGCGTCAGCGCCATGTCATCTACATACATCGCGGTCAGCGTTCCCCAGCCATCATTGTAAACGCCGAACTGGAAGTAAATCGTCCGCCCGGCATACTCATGCAAGTCAAATTGGTAATACAACCACTGGCGGGCGTCGCTGCGCTGCCAGACCAGGGTATCAATCCAGACCTGGTTGGCGTCCAAAATCAAGACGTACTGCAAGTCGCCGGTCAGGGCAGCGCTCTCGATATTCTCCGCCAGAGGTTGGACGGGGAAAGTATCCGCCGATTCGATCTGATCCCGCGCTTGGCCGGAGGCCTGCGCGGTCGCAATACTCTGTGGGAAGAGCCAGAGCGACAAAGTCCACTCGTTGGCGCCGACCGGCACGGTAACTTTTTGGCGGGCGTCAGAGTAACTGTAGCGATTGGCATCCGAGACAATGCCGGCGCGCATCGAGCGCGTCCCGCTGTAGGCTTGCAGCGTCGAGTAACCGGCCGAGTATACGGTGGCCGGAATCTCCCAGGCTGCATTCGTCTCAAAACTGCTGTTGCTGAGATAATTGGTGCAAGTGTTGCCAGGAACCGGCGTCGCCGAACCAGATACCGCTGTGGCGGTCGGGGTCGCAACGCCCAGCGTCTCGCCATTGAAGACGACAATATCATCTACATACATGGCGGTCACACCGCCGTAGCCATCGTTATAAGAGCCAACATGAACCTTAATCGTGCGGCCGATATATTTTCCCAGGTCAAACTCAACGTATTCCCAGACTTGGGCATTGCTGCGTTCCCAGAAGAGCGTCTCCAAAACATTATTATTGGCGTCCAAGATCAGCACATACTGGATATCCGAGGCCAAAGCCGCATCTTCGTTGAAAACTCCAGCCGGCCGCGCCGGCAGCGAGCCAGCCGCTGATGCAGACTCAGAAGCGCTGACGGCGGCCTCGCCGCTGACCGAGTAAATCCACATTCCGAGCATCGCGTATGGCGAACTGGATGGAATGGAGAAAGCCTGGCGAACGGAAGAATAACTGTAGCGGTTCTCCGCCGGGTTGGTGATGCCGGTGCGGATGCCCCATGAGCCAGCATGGACTACACTGCTGCTGTAGTCAGCGGAGTAAACCGTGGCCGGGAACTCCCAACCCGTCTCCCCCTCGCAATCGCCGTTTTGCAGCAAGTTGACGTAGCTGACGAGCGTGGATTCTTCTGCCAGGAAGTTCTGCCCGACAGTTTGCGGCGGCAGATCGAGGCTGCGCGAGGGCGGCGAAAAGTTGTAACCGCTCTTAAAGGGAGTCAGATCATAAACGCCCTCTTGCAAACCCTGGAACTGATAATTGCCCTCGGCGTCGGTCAGGGCGGTGCTTCCATTGTTCAACGCCACACGCACCTGAGCAATGGGTTGGTTGTCAGAATCCGTCACCCGCCCCCGCAGGCTGAGGTCATTATAGCTACCCTTAATGGCAAGGGGCAAAAAGGAAGCTAAGGTCGGCGAGGCCGGAGTGGCGCGGCTCGGATTAGCCCATATCGTGTAAGCAGCCACAGCCAACAACATGAGAATTGAGAGAAGAGTCGAACGTTTGAAGATTGTTTTCATTGCCATACCTCCAAAGGAGCATAGAGTCTTAAAAAAAGCCGAGAAGATTTGTTACGATGATTCTAATTGTATCCACAAAACCAATCATTGGTCTATTTTTTGCGTAAAAAATGCGCAGTTCGGTATCTTCTGGTAAACTAAGCGCTGCTTCTTTAACGAAATGATGCGGCAAAAAGTTTCTTCAGAAAGGATCATGCAATGAACACAAAGATTCATGCAGTGACAGGCGCCTTTGGCTATTCAGGCAAATATATCGCCCGCCGGTTGTTGGCGCAAGGACAAACCGTAATCACGCTGACCAACTCAGCGCAGCGCGCCAATGAGTTTGGCGGCAAAATCGCAGCTTATCCTTACCATTTCGACGACCCGGCGGCTTTGACGCGTGCGCTGGAAGGGGTCAGCGTGCTGTACAATACCTACTGGGTGCGTTTCAACCACCGCCTCTTCACACATGCCGACGCGGTGGAAAATACATTGATTTTGTTCCGGGCCGCCCGGCAGGCCGGCGTGCAGCGCATTGTGCATGTCAGTATCACCAATCCCAAGCTCGATTCGCCGCTGGAATACTTCGCCGGCAAAGCGCGCCTGGAGCAGGCCCTGATGGCGTCGGGAATGTCTTACGCCATCCTGCGGCCAACGGTCATCTTCGGCCAGGAGGACATTCTGATCAACAACATCGCCTGGGGGCTGCGTCACCTGCCCGTCTTTGGCGTCTTCGGCGACGGGCAGTACCGCCTGCAGCCGATCTACGTGGAAGACCTGGCCACCCTGGCGGTGCAGCAAGGAGCGCGGCAGGACAATGTGATCCTTGACGCCATCGGGCCAGAGACATTCAGCTACAAGGAATTGACGCAAGCGATTGCCAAAACAATCCAGGCGCGGACGCCAATCCTCAATACCCCGCCCTGGTTTGGCTTCCTGGCCGGGCAGGTCATCGGGGCGTTGGTGGGCGATGTGCTGATCACGCAAGACGAGATCAAAGGCTTGATGGCCGACCTGCTCTATACCGCCTCGCCGCCAGCCGGGACGACGCGCCTGACGGACTGGATGCAGCAGCACGCCGATACGCTGGGCAAAAAATACACCAGCGAACTGGCGCGGCGCAAGGATCGCGGGACATCCTACCGCAGCAATTAACCAAACGCCTACTCTTTGACGCGCTGCATCTCTTGAATGACGCCGGTCTCGATATCGGTCAGGGTCAGTTGATCGCCATCAATCTTAAGATCGAGCTTGCCGCTGACCTGCTCGCCGGAGGCGGGCTGAAGCAGGATTTCGATGCTATCGTCATCGGTAAATTTGTAATAGCCGCCGAGCGAGGCCGGCTTATTGTTCGTCTCGGCGCTCAACAGCAGTTTGCCATCCTTCGTAAATTCGAGCCGCGTCTGCGTCCCGCCGAAATCGCCCTCCCATTTTCCGATGATCTGCTCCTGCAGGGTCTGCCCGCTGCAAGCTGCCAGGAGGAGGAGGGTCAGCGCCGCAAGCCAACGTATCAGTGTTTTGGACAACATGTTTTTTCCTTTATCCGATTCGACAGAATAGGCTGCAAACGCGCCCGTTTGGGTTATGATAGGGGGACAAACGTCGCTTTGGCCGCTTCGATTATAGTGTATCCCGGCCTAAATGACCCAAATTCGACTGAAACTGCCAAAAGCGTCTGGCTGGGGCTGCGGATCTGCTCTAGCAAATCTTTCTTGTCGCTCTTTCGACAACATTAAAACGTGTTAGAATCATTTCCAATGAGCAACCGAGCCGTTCGCAAAGCTATCACAATTCGTTTGCGCCGTCTGGAGGAACGCCTAACCCAAAAAAGGTTACGCGGGAGGTAGTATGGCAATTAATTTGGAAAATGACTTAGTTTTTGCTTTAGAAAAAGCCGGCATTGGCGTCAACATCAATATGACTGCCATGCATCTGCACGAAATCGAAAGCGAATCGGAAACTGTCTTAGAGCTGCTCACCGCGCTACGTTCCCATGCTTTTCGGGAAGACCGCGACGCTACCCAAGAGACTTTAGCCGAACTGACGATCAGCCTGGAACATCTGCTGCATCACATCCAACAAAGCCTGCCGGAATTGCAGGCCGGGCTGGACTTGAAACCGGATTAAACCAAAACCCCCAGGGAATTGCTCTGGGGGTTTTGGTTTACGCATGAATGGATGAGCGCTTGCTTATGAGCAAAATACCAACTTTCCTTTTCGCACCATTGCTGGTTGCATTCGTCTGTCTGGGGCTGTCGCAGGAGTTTTCGCCGGCGGCAGGACAACCCCCCTCTATCCCCCCGTCCACGGGGAGGGCCGGGGTGGGGTTGTTGGCGCGCGTGGTGATCCACAACCGCGCCGAACTGGAGGCGCTTTCCTCACTCGACATCTGGGAAGTGCATCTGGAGCAAGGCTACCTGCTGGCCATGCTCTCGTCAACGGAGTATGACGCCTTGCAGGAGGCCGGCTACACCCTCGCAATTGACGAAGAACGGACGGCGGCGCTCGCCGCGACCGCGCAAAGGCCAGTCTCCGCGTCTGGCATCCCCGGCTATGCCTGCTATCGCACGGTGGAGGAAACGCTGGCGAGGCTGGAACAGATGGCCGCCGACTATCCAGGCCTGGCGCAGACGATTGACATCGGCGACAGTTGGGAGAAATCCGCGCCGGGCGGACTGCCCGGCTATGACCTGCTGCTGCTCAAGCTGACCAACCAGGCCATCCCCGGCCCCAAACCGGCCTTCTTTCTCATGGCGGCCATCCACGCCCGCGAATATGCCACCGCCGAGCTGGGGCTGCGCTTTGCTGAATCCCTGCTGCAAGCTTACGGCGTCGAGGCGGAGGCGACCTGGCTGTTAGATCACTTCGAACTGCACTTGCTGGCAATCGCCAACCCCGACGGGCGCAAACTGGCCGAGGGCGGGCAGTTGTGGCGCAAGAACACCAACCCCGCCGGCTGCAGCGATCCTTACGCCTGGGGGGTGGATTTGAACCGCAATCACAGTTACGCCTGGGGGGGATTGGGCGCGACAACTTATGCCTGCGGTGAAACTTATCGCGGGCCGGCGGCCGCTTCGGAGGTAGAAATCCAGGCCATCCAAAATTACGTGGCGGCGCTCTTCCCCGATCAGCGCGGCCCAGGCGCCGAGGACGCCGCGCCGCCAGAGACGAGCGGAGTGTTCCTCTCGCTGCATTCTTACGGGCAATTAGTCCTGTGGCCCTGGGGGTACACCGATTCTGCCAGCCCCAACCAGGCCGGCTTGCAAACCCTGGGGCGCAAACTGGCGTTTTACAACAACTATTATCCTGAACAAGCGATGGGCTTCTATCCTACGAGCGGCACCAGCGACGATTGGGCGTATGGCGAATTGGGCGTGGCGGCCTACACGATTGAACTCGGCAGCGACTTCTTCCAGGACTGCCAGAGCTTTGAAAACAATATCCTGCCGCAAAACCTGCAGGCGCTGCGCACTGCCTTCAAAGCGGCGCGCCGCCCCTACCAGACCCCCGCCGGCCCGGAGGTGATCAACCTGGAATTGTCAAACACTGGCGAGACCATCACGCTCACCGCCCAGGCCGATGACCGCCTCTTCGCCTGGGGCGAGAACTATCAAACAATCAACGCCGCCCGTTATTCCTGGGATGTTCCTTCCTGGCAGGCCAGCCGCCTCTTCCCCTTGCCAGCCGCGGACGGCAGTTTCGATTCGGCTGGCGAAACGCTCGCCGCGCCGGTTGAGATGGCCTGCCTGCCAGAGGGTCGCCACACGCTCTTCCTCGAAGCGCAAGATGCGGATGGGAATTGGGGCGCGCCGGGGGCCGCCTTTCTGGAGGTCGGGGTCTACGCCTCGCCAGCGCTTTCCCCCACGCAGCAGAGCGCCAGTGGCGCAGGCGGAATGACGGTATCTTACCAACTGGAAGCCGCCAACCTGGGCAACAGCGCCATCCCTTTCACCCTCAGCGTGCAAAGCGAATGGGCAGTCTCCCCTCTGCCGGCGAAAATCTCTCTGGCGGCCTGCGAGCGCCTCACCCTGGAAATTGAGGTCAGCATCCCCGGCGCAGACATCCCCGGCAGCGAGGGCGTGACGACCATCCGCCTGGCGTCGCCCGCTCGCGCCGCCGAGGCGCGCCTGCAGACCAGGCGGATAGTGCAGTCTTTTCTCCCCCTGATCCTGTCAAGCCCATAGCGCTGCTTGCCTTATGAAGCCCGGATCTGCTCCGTCAGCACTTTGCCGAGGCGGAAGATGCCATTGCGAATGTTTTCCGGCGAGGCGTTGGAGAAATTCAGGCGCATGGTGTTTTGGCCTCCGCCATTGGGGTGGAAGGGCGCGCCCGGCACAAAGGCCACTTTTTGCTCAACCGCGGCTTGCAGCACCCGCGCGCTGTCTATATGAGCCGGCAGGGTCGCCCACAAGAAGAGCCCGCCGGCAGGATGCGTCCACTCGACGCCGGGCGGGAAGTGACTGTCCAGGGCCGCCAGCATCAGGTCGCGATGTTCGCGGTAGAGGCGGCGGATCAGGTGAATGTGTCGGTCGAGGAAACCGCCGCGCGACACCTCATAAGCAACCATCTGGTTGAAGGTGGGGGTGTGCAAATCGGCGCCCTGCTTGGCCTGCACCAGCTTGCGAATGACGCTCACCGGCGCGATGACCCACGCCAGGCGCAGACCAGGGGCCAAAATCTTCGAGAAGGTGCTTAAATAGATGACATTGCCGTCGTAAATTGGGGTCTGCGGGCGCGGCTGCCCATCCAGAATCAGCACCGAGGGGATATGTTCGCCCTCGTAGCGCAGTTGACCATAAGGGTCATCTTCGATGATTGGCACATTGTAGCGCTCGGCCAGGGCCACGATCTGCTGGCGGCGCTCCAATGTCAAAGTGACGCCCATCGGATTCTGGAAATTGGGGATCAGATAGATGAGCTTGGGCTTCTGCCGCAGCGCGTCTTCCAGAGCATCGGTGATCATGCCGTTGTGGTCGGTGGGAACGGTGATATACTCCGCCCCATAAGGCGCCCAGGCTTGCAGCGCCCCCAGGTAGGTAGGTGATTCGACCAGGATGCGGTCGCCGGGATCGATCAAAATCTTGCCCAGCAGGTCAAGCGCCTGCTGTGAGCCGGCGGTGATCAATACATTTTCGGGGGTCAAGGTCAAGCCCTGGCGCTCGGTGATATGCACCACCGTCTCGCGCAGCGGGACATAGCCCTCGGTGACGCTGTATTGCAGCGATTGCGCGCCCTTTTCGCTGAGCACACGCTGGCAGGCTTCGGCAAAGTCCTGCACGGGGAAAACTTCGGGGGACGGCAGACCGCCGGCGAAGGAAATGACATCCGGCTGATCGGTGAGTTTGAGAATTTCGCGAATGGCTGAACTGCTCATGCGCTGCGTACGCTGGGCGTAAGTTTGTTCCCAAGAGGCTGACATAAAGAGTCCTTCCTAAACCTGGCAAGATTTGGCAGGCAGCCAGGTTTTTGTTGCAAGATTTCAGGCGGCTTTGTGCGCCAAAGCCATTAATTCTATTTCGTCCATTTCAGGCGAACGGTAAAAAGGCATGCCGGCGGTGCCACCCCACACCGAGTCGACTTCAAAGCCAGCAACCCGCAGCGTCAGGCGCAGCTCGGTCGGCACGTAGCCGCGCTCGCGCACCGGCACTGAACGTTTGCCGCCTGGCGTGTCGTACTCCATGTCGTAGCATTCCGCCATCGTCAGCGGGTCGAATTTACCGCTGGCGACATCCTGCGGGGTATAGTGGCGCAAATAGCGCATCCCATTGAGGCAGCAGACCAACACGCGCCGGCCCGGCTTCAAAGCGGCGTGCATATTGCGCAAGATGGCGAGGTCGTGATCGATCGGGTCGTCAGTGGACGAAAGCAAGCTGAAAGCGCCCTCGCACATGGTGTAGACGCCGTCGAACTGGCGCTCAGGGGTAAAACGCGAGGCGTCAGCCTGGATCCATTCAACCGCCAAGCCTTCGGCCTGGGCGACTTTTTGCCCCTCGGCCAGCATCCCATTGGAAATGTCCACGCCGGTCATGCGATAGCCGCGGCGGGCCAATTCAAGTGTGTGGCGTCCGACCCCGCAGCCGATATCAAGGACAGCACTGCCAGGGGCAAGCTGCAAGACCTCGATTAAGAAATCTACTTCGGCCAGGGTATTGTTGGTAAAACCGTTTTGCAGGTAGACCGCAGCATGATGGTCAAAAAACTGCTGCCATTGGTGAGTGGAATTGGTTGTCATCATTTTGTAGGGTTAAAAATCAATTCGCGCACATCCCGCCCGTCGAGTTCATCGGTGAACTGACTGCGCAGAACAGACAGCGCGGCGGCAATGCCGGCCGCTTCGCCAATCCCGGCCACAACCGGGATCACACGCAGGGAGGAATGCGCTTCATGGGTGGCGCTGATGCAGCGAGAGCCGATCAGCAGATTGTGAATTTCACGCGGGACAAGGCAGCGAAAAGGAATTTCGGAATAGACAATAACATCCCAGGTTTTTAAGAGTTGTTCACGATTCATAGGTCTATTTTACTTTGAGGAGGGGAGAAACGCAACGCGAATCTTAAAACAAAGCCGCCGACTTTACGCGGCGGCTTTGCAAGGGCGACTGTATGACAACCCATACATCCTTTGAAAGCAGAAAAACGAGACCTTTAGGGTTTCGGAAACCCTAAAGGTCTTTTTCAGAGCAGCAAGAAGCGATTGAGAAAAGCCTGGCTCTTCTCATCGAGGTTCTCATAATCGCGAATTTCATAACGCGTCTGGTTGATGTCAATGATCAACCAACGCCCCGTCCCCACCTGGCGCACCTGCCCGATCACACTGTCGCGCATGATGAAATCTTTGGGGCCGCGATCGGTTTCAACCGACCAATAGAGAAAGCCAAATTCCTCACGGATGCTGTGAATCCGCTGCACCACCGGCACCAGGTAAAAGCGGCGCAGTTCTTCTTCGACCGCCTGGCGCGACTGCTCGTCCAGGTTCTGGCAGTCGCGGATCACGCCCAGCTCATTGCCGCGGTCGCCTTCGGCTTCAGGGACGCGCACGACGATATAGGTGTTCTCAGCCGAGAGCGGAAACGATCGGCGCAGGCTGATGCGCGGGTAAAATGTCCCATCCGCAGCGGTGAAGGTCAGGTTGTGACCATCATGGGCAAAACGGAGGGCGGGAGAGTCAAGATAAACAGTTTCAAAAGATGCGGGAGACATAATGCTCATCTACCAACGAAAAAAGAAAAAACACAGAGGCCGCGGGACACACGACAAAAGGAGAGAGAAAACGTGTGTCCCGCGGTCTGTGTCCGTCACACAGTTGGCACACCATCCAGGCGAGCAAACTGAGATTGGATCTGAACCAAATTGTAGAACAGGCCCTTCTGTTCCATGAGTTCCTGCGGGGTGCCCATTTCTGCGATGCGCCCGCGTTCAAGGGCAATGATGCGATCAGCGTTATATAAGGTGGACAGGCGATGGGCAATGGCGATCGTGGTGCGCCCCTGGACGAGCGTTTCGAGCGCCTTCTGGATCTGGCGTTCGGTCTCTGTGTCCACCGAGGAGGTCGCTTCATCCAAGATCAAGATTTTCGGATCCAGCAGGATGGCGCGGGCAATCGAGATGCGCTGCCGCTCGCCGCCGGAGAGCCCCGTCCCGCCCTCGCCAACGATCGTGTCGTAGCCTTCAGGCAGGTTGACGATGAAATCGTGGGCGTTGGCAGCCTTGGCGGCTCGGATGATCTCTTCGCGGCTGGCTTCTGGCCGCGCGTAGGCGATGTTCTGTGCAATCGTACCGCTAAAAAGGAAAGGCTGCTGCAAAACAATGCCGATATTGCGGCGGACTTCTTCAATAGTAATGTCGCGGATGTCTTCGCCGTCTATTCTTACTGCGCCTTGCGTTGAGTCATAGAAGCGGCAGATCAGGTTGACCAGGGTGGTCTTGCCGGCGCCCGAAGGGCCGACAATGCCGATCAACTCGCCCGGCTGGATGTGAAAGCTA
>CAIQJJ010000305.1 GCA_903872065.1 uncultured Anaerolineales bacterium
CGACAACCACTGCACCTTTTGCGTCACTGTCCTGGCCCGCGGAGACAGCCGCAGCCGCCCCCTGCCTGAAATCCTGGCCGAAGCGCTACATTACACCGCGGCCGCCAGAGAGATCGTTTTGACCGGCGTCCACCTGGGCTCCTGGGGACAGGACTGGGAGACACCGCAGCATTTGCGCTCCCTGGTGCAGAGCCTGCTGGACGCCACCGAAGCAGTGAACGGCAGCGCGTCCGAGCGCCAGCCGCCGCGCCTCAGGCTGTCTTCGCTAGAGCCGTGGGACCTGGACAACAGTTTTTTCGCCTTGTGGCAAAACCCGCGCCTGTGCCGCCACTTGCACCTGCCGCTCCAATCCGGCTGCGCCGCGACCCTCAGGAGGATGGGACGCAAGACGACGCCCGACAGCTTCGCCAGGCTTGTCGCCGCCGCCCGCGCCGCTATCCCCGATGTGGCGATCACCACCGATCTCATTGTCGGCTTTCCCGGCGAGACCGAAGCGGAGTTTGCCGAGAGCCTGGCTTTTGTGCGCCAGATGCAGTTCGCTGAAGGGCATGTCTTTCCTTATTCGGCGCGCCCTGGCACGGCTGCGGCGCGGATGAAAGGGCAGATAGCGCACCCTGTGCGCAAAGAGCGCAGCGCCCAGATGCGCGCCCTGCTCACTGAGGCGGCTCACACTTACCGCGCCGGGTTCATCGGACGCCAAACCAGCGCCTTATGGGAAAGCATCGCCGCCACCGGCCCGCAGGGATGGGAACTGCACGGCTTGACCGATAATTACCTGCGCGTCGCCGTTCATGCGCCGCAAGCCCTATGGAATCAAATTACCCCTGTCCGCCTGACCGGGTTGAGCGAGGATGGCCTGTTCGGTGAGCTAATGAACGAAGAGACAAGCCTATGAGCATTTTGAACGAGAACCGCTGCATTTTTTGCCGTGTGATCGCCCGCACTGCCCCCGGTGAGATCGTCTACAGCGATGCGCAGGTGACCGCCTTTCGCGATATCCACCCGGTCGCGCCCTGTCACATCTTGATCATCCCCAACCAACACATCGAATCGGTCAACGCCCTCACCGCCGCGGACGAGCCGTTGATCGGCCGTCTGTTCCTGGTAGCGCAGCAGCTTGCCCACCAGGAAGGGTTGGCGGAGAACGGCTACCGCCTGATCATTAACACCGGCCCCCACGGCGGGCAGACTGTGAAGCATTTGCACCTGCATCTGATCGGCGGCCAGCGCATGCGCTACCCAATGGGATAAGCCAGTGGAAAATCCTTGCTTAAGCTGCGGCGCCTGCTGCGCCTCTTTTCGCGTCTCCTTCTATTGGGGCGAGGCGGACCCGGCGCAAGAGGCCGGCCCGCCGCTGGAACTGACCGATCCCCTGCCGCCCTTTCACCGCTGCATGAAAGGCACCAACCAGTCGCAGCCGCGCTGCATTGCCTTGCAGGGCCAGGTGGGGAAGCAGGCCACCTGCGCCATTTATGCGCGCCGTCCAAGCCCCTGCCACGAATTTGGCATACAGTCGGAAGACGGGGTACTTTGGCTTGGCGCCGAAAATCTCGCCCGCTGCAACCACGCCAGGGCCATTTGTGGGCTGGGGAATCTGGATGAACGTGGGATTATGGTCAAGTCTTGATAGAAGGAAATTTCACCACAGAGTGAGCCGAGACCAAAAGGAGGATTGTCCAGATTACTCACCCAACCTTAATCTCTTTATTTTTGTTCTTTGCTATAATGCCGAGAACTTTAACCCAGGTAACACCCAAGAAAAAAAACCATGTTTTACGCCAGCCTGTTTTGCATCGTTATTGTCCTCTTGCTTGCGGTTCTCGTTGAGAGCCAGTTTTTGGTTGGGCAGGCGCAGGACTAGGCAAAGCCAGGCGCAAGCACAAGGCATATCCAAGAGCCGCCCAACCCATCGGGCGGCTTTTTATTTTTTTATCACCGGTTAGAAAGGAAAACCACCCATGCGATCCGACCAGGTTAAACGCGGCGTCGAGCGCGCCCCCCACCGTTCCCTCCTGAAAGCCACCGGCGTCACTGACGCCGACTTTGGCAAACCCTTCATCGCCATCGTCAACTCGTATATTGATATCGTCCCCGGCCACGTCCACCTGCAAGAATTTGGCCGCCTGGTAAAAGATGCTGTGCGCGCCGCCGGCGGCGTCCCCTTTGAGTTCAACACCATCGGCGTGGATGATGGGATTGCCATGGGTCACATTGGCATGCGCTACTCCCTGCCCTCCCGCGAACTGATCGCCGATTCGGTCGAAACGATGATCGAGGCGCACTGCTTTGATGGCATGGTTTGTATCCCCAACTGCGATAAGATCACCCCCGGCATGGCCATGGCTGCTATGCGCACCAATGTCCCCACCATCTTTGTCTCCGGTGGGCCGATGGCGGCCGGCAAGACGCCCGATGGGCAAGCGGTAGATCTGATCTCCGTCTTTGAAGGCGTTGGCGCTTACCAATCGGGCAAGATTGACGCCGCCCGCCTGAAAATGCTGGAAGATTTCGCCTGCCCCGGCTGCGGCTCATGTTCCGGTATGTTTACCGCCAACAGTATGAACTGCCTGCTGGAGGTCATCGGCCTGGCCCTGCCTTACAACGGCTCCGCCCTCGCCAAAACCGCCGAGCGCGAGGCCCTGGCGCAGCGGGCAGGGACGATGATCATGGAGTTGGTTGAAAAACAGATCAAACCGCGCGATATCGTCACGCCGGAGGCGTTGGACGACGCCTTTGCCCTGGATATGGCCATGGGCGGCTCCACCAACACCGTTCTGCACGCCCTGGCGATCGCCAACGAGGGCGGGATGAATTACCCGCTGGAGCGCATCAACGCCGTGGCCGACCGCGTGCCGCACCTGTGCAAGGTCAGCCCAGCCGGGCAGTGGCATATCGAAGATGTCCATCGCGCCGGCGGCATCCCCGCCATTTTGAGCGAAGTCGCCAAAATTCCCAACTCTTTGCACCTCGACCGCCTGACCGTAACCGGCAAAACCCTGGGTGAGGCGCTGCAAGGCGTGGATATTCGCGATGAGGCGGTCATCCGCCGGCTGGATCAAGCCCATTCCGCCCGCGGCGGCCTGGCTGTTTTGTTCGGCAACCTGGCCCCCAACGGCGCGGTCATCAAGACCGGCGGCGTGGCGTCTGGCATGCGCCAGTTCAGCGGCCCGGCCCGCATCTACGAATCGCAAGACGCCGCCATGGCTGGCATCATGCAGCGCGAAGTGCAGCCCGGCGAAGTGGTCATCATCCGCTACGAAGGGCCAAAGGGCGGGCCAGGGATGATGGAGATGCTCAGCCCGACCAGCGCGATTGTGGGCATGGGCCTGGGCGAGCAGGTGGCGTTGATCACCGATGGGCGTTTTTCGGGTGGGACGCGCGGCTTCTGCATTGGGCATGTCTCGCCAGAAGCAGCCTCGCGCGGGCCAATCGCGGCCATCCAACCCGGCGATGTGATCGAGATTGATCTGGATGCGCGTTCCCTGAATGTGCGTTTGTCC
The DNA here is from genome assembly GCA_903872065.1 of uncultured Anaerolineales bacterium. Taxonomy (GTDB): domain Bacteria; phylum Chloroflexota; class Anaerolineae; order Anaerolineales; family UBA4823; genus CAIQJJ01. The sequence continues at coordinate 3,501 of CAIQJJ010000305.1, forward strand.
GAGGCGGAACTCCAGGCGCGCCTGGCGGCGCTGCCGCCTTTCGTCTCACAGGCCACCAGCAAATGGCTGCGGCGCTATTCGCACTTTGTCACCAGCGCAGACACAGGGGCAGTGTTGGCAGACGAAGCCTCCCTCTCTATCGCTGATCGTCGCGATGGGGAGGGCCAGGGTGGGGTTAATGAGGTGAAATGATGAAGAGAACCGGTGCACAAATTTTGTGGGAGTGCCTGGTGCGCGAAAACGTCAAAACCGTTTTCGGCTACCCGGGCGGGCAAAATTTGCCCATTTACGACGCCATGCTGGATTTTCCAATGATCCACCACGTCCTGGTGCGGCATGAGCAAGGGGCGGCTCACGCCG
>CAIQJJ010000306.1 GCA_903872065.1 uncultured Anaerolineales bacterium
CCCGAGTAGAAGTGTGCGGCGCCGACCATGAACCACAGCATGGAGACCGAGAAGATCATGTTCTGACGGGAGGCAAGGAGCGCCTTGCTCAACGCGGCGACCGCCAGATCGAGGGTCGAGGGCGAATAGCCGTTGATATTGACGGAGACCGAACGGATCTCCAACAACTGAAGAAAACACTGCGAGAGCAAGTGCTGGACGGTGTGATGCTGCGTATGGCGCAGGCGACGGTCGTGGTCAATGCGCGCCGCCACCCGTGGCCCGGCCGGCAGGTCCGCGACGACATGCACAATGCGCCCGGCGTCGTCCTTGTACACATCCAGCACAGCGGACTCGCCCAGGAAGCCAGTGTCATGCTCCTGGCCGCCGCCGGTAGGGTAAAAGTAGGTTTGATCGAGGAGAATCCCCTGGCGCTGCCCGGGGAGGGGAAAGGTTTCGAGGATTTGCGCCTCGAACTCCAGCGTCAGGGGATCGGTGAGGTAAGCAGGGAGAGAAGAGGTCATTCCAGGTTCCAAAAAGCGAAGTCTTCGACCGTCACTTGAAAATCAGTTTCGCCGGCGGCGCGCACGGTCAGGCCGACCTGGCCTTGCGCTTCGGCGACGCCGGTTAATTCGGCGACTTTTTTGCCATTGATGTACAGGCGGATCAGGTCGCCCTTTGCCCAAATGCCCATCTGATTGGCCTGATCCGGCCCGCGGCGCAGATCGGCGCTAGGCGTCCATTCGACGATGCCGGTATACTCGCCGCCGCTCAAGCGATACAGGCGGTACATGCCATCGCACGAGAAGGCAAAAATGTAGCCGTTGTCATAAGCGCCCGAGTCGCTGGGGAAAGTGCGGATGATCAAGCCGTAGCTGTCCTTGCCAGCGCAGCTTTCGCCGGTCTTAAAGTTGGCTTGCAAGTAAAGGCTGCGGGCCTTGATCACCGTATCCACGCGCCAGAGATCGCCGACCGGCTGGCGGGCGGTCATGATCAGGTTGTGGTCGCGGATCTCATACTTGAGGTTGTCCTCCTCGCCCAGCGGCCAGGCGCTGGTCTCGGCGGAGTCGAAGCTGTCCAGCGAGGTGGGCGCGCCCAGGTTCAAGTCCGCCACCGATTCAACCACCGTGATCTTGACCCAGAAGGATTCGTCGGCGTTTTTGCCAATGCCAAAAATCTGCCCGGCGGCGGATTTCAACTTCCAATCGCCCTGGTAGACGCCGGCCTTGGCCGGCGTGACCAGGTTCAGCGAAAGCACAATGACGCCATCGGCGTTGACCGTCTGGGTGATGGGGATGCTGGTCGGCGCGCCCATCTGCTCCCCCTGGATAAAGATCAACGAATAGCCGGCCGTCCAGGTGCAGTCGCCGACATTGCGCAGGCTCCAGGTCTTGACGAAGGGCTGTTTGGCAACGAAGGCGGTGTCATCGGGGACGGTCTCCTCGACAAACTTGGCCTTGTTGGCGCAGTTTTCCAGCACGGCGGTGGGACTCGGCATGGGGCTGGCGGTTTCGGTTGGGGCAAGCGCCGCCGTCTCCGTGGGAGGAAGAGGCGTGGAAGCCGCGGCAGGAGTGGCAGACGACTCGGCGGCCGGCGGCTCCGTCGCGGGCGGGAGGGGCGTGGCAGACGGCGCGCCGGCGGTAGCGCCGGCGGCCAGGGCGGTCTGCGTGCCGCGCACAATCGCGGCAAGCTGCGTGGAGTCGATCTCCACCTGCGTGGGAACGGGGGCGGCGCAGCCGGATAACAAGAAAAGGGCGCTCAAAAGCGCGAGAAGCGTGAAAAGAAACGAGCGTGAAGCCATCAGATGCCTCCAAAAACAGGATTGAATAAACAAGTCCTTAACGCTGCATCCAGGCAAGAGGTTCCCTGGCCGGCAGGAGCGCTAACTGAGGGCGCGTTCCAGGATGTAGCGGGCTTCATCAGCCTCCAGTTCAGCCGCCGGATCGGGCGTGTGGAAGATCAGGGTCGGGATCGCGCCCTGCTTGAGGGTGGCGTCAATCATGGCGCGCCGGTTAAGGCCCTGTCCATAGTGATAGCCGATGCCGCGCGCCAGGCCCTTGAAGAGCAGTTCGTTGACCGGCAAGGTGCATTCCTGCACCCAGGAGACATCTTTGCCGTCAATGGCGTGGACATGGGCAAAGTTGTAGAGATGGAACTGCACCACCGAGAGGAACTGGGTGGAGATTTCGTTGCGCGACTCGCCGGAGACGCAGAAATGCGGGGCCAACTCAGCCAGTTCGCGGATCAGCTTGAGCGAGCCCTGGGCGTAAGAGAGGTTCTCCAGCGTGGCGTTGTCACTGTTGTGGATCAACTGCGACACGTCCACAAAAATGCTGTCCAGGCCATGCTGGCGGATCAGTTCGGCCACCTGGCGGGTAAGCTGCCGCCGCCAGGGCGACCAGGCCAGGTGGACATTGACCAGGATGTTCCAGTCTTTATGCTCTGGCATCAGCGAATAGCTCTGCGGCGGGCCGAACGCCCCCCAGCCCTCCACCGGCATCCAACTCCAGCCGCCCCAGCGCAAGTCGGCCGGGGCGCGGGTGCAGAAATCGCGCGCCTGGAAGAAAAAGGGATGGTCGGGGCTCATCTGGCAGGCGTTGGCGTGCGGGGCGACGTGGAAGCCCAGTCGGAGGGCTTTGGCGATGAACGCCGCGCCCTGCTCGCTGGCGGTGTAGGTGGGGTAATCTTGATCGTAGGTGTAGGGCCGCCAGTTGGGCAAATGGATGAAGACCTGGGAGGGCGGAAGTTTGCCGGCCAGGGCGTCGAGCAGATCGAGGTTGGTGGGGCACCAGGAGACGGCCAGCTTCAAGCCCTCCACCCACTCCGGGCGCAGGCGGGCGGCCTCTGCCAGGCGGTAAGCCGGCCAGTACCAGTCGCGGTAGCGCAGCACGGGGACGGTCCAATCGCCGCGGAAGGCGGAGAAACGCCAGCACAGGTTGCCCACGCAGCGGTTCATCTCCAGCGGGCCGCGGGCGAAGGTCTGAAAAGAGACGGTCTGCGGGCTGTCTTGCGCCCCAATGCGCACGCCCTTGTAGATGTAATCTGCATCCCAGGCCTGCACGGTGAAGCCCGAGTCCCGCCCACAGAAGGCCAAAAAGCCGGCCTCCCAATCGTGCGGCCAGTTGGCCTGCTTGCCCTGCATTTGCGGGTGGCTCAGAGGCGCACGCGCCCCTTGCTGGAAGGGGCCAACGAGTTCCAGGGCGGGGCGGATCCCGGGGACGTTCAGGGCCAGCCCGGCGACGCCGCCCTGCATGCTCCAGGCGGAGGGTTCGATCAGAATGTCGCCGCTCGCCTCGTCAATGCTCAGGCGCAGCGAGAGATCGCACTCCCAATCATTGAGAACCACTTCGGCAATGTGATCGTTGAGCAGGGTGGTGTGGACGCGGCTGGACAGGGGATGGACGCCCAGGGGGGAGCGTTTGCCGCTCTGGTGGAGCAGTTCAAAGGCCGGGGCGGACTGCCCCAAGCCACGGTCGAGAAATTCCTCGTGGGTGAGGGCGTCTTGCAGCGAGACAAGGCGCACGCCCTCCAGTTCGAGGCAGGTGGTGGAAGATTGGGCGATCAGGCCTTTTTCGGTTAAACGGATCATCAGATTCTCCTGCAATGGATAGCCATGCGCTATTTCATGCCAAACATTTGCTCTTTGCGATCGAGGTAGTAGAGGTAATCGTCGGGGTTGACGTTGGGCGGGCAGCGGTGATCGCAGAAGGGGATGTAGCCGCCGCGCTCGACCAGGGGGGCCAGGCTGTCCATATAGGCATCAATCGCGGCGCGCCCTTTGCCCATCTCGATCTTGTCGAAGCCGCCCATGATGCGCAGGTCTTTGCCGTATTCCTTGAGCAGTTCGGCGGGATGCGAACATCCGTTGACTTCGTAAGGGAAGAGGCAGTTGACGCCGCCCTCCATCATGTGAGGCAAGATCGGGCGCACGTCGCCGTCGCAGTCAATCCACCAGATGTCAATGCCGTGGGCGGCCAGCTTGTTGTGGATGCGCTTGTAGCGCGGGGTGATGACGCGCTTGAACCAGCGCGGCGAGACGATTGGGCCGGCCTTGAAGCAGATGTCTTCCCAGCCGGAGGCGAAATCGAACTGGAAATGGGGCAAAATCTGATCGAGCGAGTGTTCGACCATCACGCAGGCAGTCTCGACCATGTCCTCGACCATGCCAGGATAGTCGTAGATGGCGTAAGCCAGGCCTTCGAAGGTGAGCATGTCGCGGATTTTGCCGATCATCGAGCCGACCCACACGCCCAAGGGATAATCGCGGTCGGGCGGATCCCAGGCTTCCTTGAGTGCGGCTACATCCACGACGCGGTTGGGGTCATCCAGGCGAAAGCGCTCCGCCTTGACCTTTTCCCAATCATCGGGGGTGCGGATGGAAGACTTGAGGTAGTGCGGGATGGTGTCATGGCCGTCGAGGGGGACTTCGGCGTAGAGGCCATCGCTGTTGATCAAGACTTTGGTGGTCTCGCGCACTTCGACAACCTGGTCTTGAAAGGCGGGGGAGAGCCAGATATTGCCGCCGATGCTGTACTGGCGGTCGAAATTGAAGAAGAAGTCGGCCTCCCAGTTGTTGGCGACGCCGTTGTCTTTGAAGAGCGGCCACAGGGTGAAATTTTCATCCCAATAGCCAAATTCCATGTTGAAGCAGCGATCCACGGGCTGATAGTGCATCTGCCGGTTGAAACGCTCGCGGTCGGTGAGGGTGCCTTTCCACTTGGGGCGGATCGGAATGATAGATGAAGAGGGGGGCATGGATTACTCCTGTTGAATGAGGTCTTGAGCGGCCTGGCGCAGTTGGGCGACAAAATGGCCGAAGGATTCGATGGCGGGGTGGCCGGGGGCAAAGTGACAGAGATATTATACTCGTAGCAACCCAATCAGCAAACAGGATGAAACATCCGTCGCCGCTATGCTTTACACCTGCGCCGGCAAAGTGAAGAAAAAGGTCGCGCCCCCGCCGGCCTGTGACTCAATCCAAATCTTGCCGCCGTGGGTCTCGATGATGCGCTTGACCAGGGACAGCCCGACGCCTGTGCCTTCGCTCTGCGGGGAGAGTTTGTTGAACAAGCCAAAGACTTTGTCATGGTACTCGGCGGCGATGCCGATCCCGTTGTCGCGCACGTAAAGGATCGGCTTGCCGTCCGCGGCGCAGCCCTGCTGGCCGATCCAGATGCACGGATCGGGCTGGCCGCCGGTGAATTTGCAGGCGTTATCGAGCAGGTTTTGCACGCTCTCCACCAGGCGCAGGCGGTCGCCGTAAATGACGGGCAGGCCAGGGGCAAGCTCCACCAGCACGCCGGCGGCCTCAACGCGCCCGCGCACTGCTTCAAGCGCCTCGCGGACGATCTGTTCGAAGGGGATATTTTCGGACGGGTTGGCGACGCGCCCCACGCGAGAGAGTTCGAGCAATTCGTTCAGCAAGCGCTGCATTTTTTCAGCCGCCTGGGCGACGCGGGCGATGTCGCTGTGGGCGCGGGCGGCGTCGCCGTCGCGGATGTCCTTCTCGATAAAGCCCAGGAAGCCGCGGATGGTGATGAGGGGCGCCTTCAGGTCATGTGAAACGGTATAGGCAAACTGCTCGAGTTCGGCGTTCTTGCGCTCCAATTCGACAATCAGGGCCTCGCGCTCCTTTTCAATGTGTTTGCGCTCGTTCAATTCCTGGCGGACGATCTCATAGAGTTGGGCGTTGTGCATGGCGCTGGCGACCTGGCCGGCCAGGGCGGTCAAGACCATCTCTTCATCCGAGGTGTAGACGGGCGCTGGCCAGCGAGGCGGGCGGCGGGCGCGTCCCTCTTTGCGCGGCGCTAATTTGTCGCCCAGGGCCAGGATGCCGATCAGGGCGCGACGGCCTGGGGTGGAGGAGGCATGGGCTTTGATGGGGACGAACAAAGCAAAGCCGGCGCGCGCCAGTTCATCGCACTGCGCCTGGGTCAGCGAATTTTGGTCCGACAATTGGCGGCATAGCTCCATCGAGGCCGGTGGATCATGCTCGCTCAGCCAGCGCAGCAGAGGGTGATCCTGGGCAAAGCAGATAGGCGGCGCGGGGGAGGGCGCGCCGGGCGGCGGCAAAGAGCCAGTTTGCGCAAAAGGGTAAAACTCCCCATCCCGTTCGACGAAGAAAACCGCCCAGCGCGCCCGCAGGGTGGTCGTCATCTCGTCCAACACCGCCGCAGCCAACGTGTTGAGGTCGAGGGTGGCGCGCAGGACGTGGCTCAAACGCTGGAGCATGGCCAGGCCATCCTGCTGCTCGCGGAACAAGGTGTAATGGACGCGGCTTTGAACCTGGTCGCGCAGAGGGATGATCATGGCGGCGATCAACACTGAGAGCATCAAATAGAGCAGCGAGGAATGCGCCGCCTCCCCCCAAAGGCAAAACTTCAACAACAAAAAAGATGATGAAGAAGTAGCCGACGCCCATCAACAAGACCGAAACCAGGTAAACCAGGCTCTTGCGGAAGGCGCTGCGAATATCAAAAAGCTGGTAGCGCAAAATGGCCTGCGCAATCAAAAGGGCGCTGACCAGATTAGCGCCCACATCCAGCGGATAGGGGCGCAGAACAGGCGAGGCGTTGGCCACCATCCCCAGCCAGACAATGACAACCGCCAGGAACAGGTATTGAATGCGCGCCCGCTGCAGCGAGGATTGGGCGATCCGGTAGCCGCGGATCAAATCGGAGAGGATCACGCCCCAAAAAAGGAGCAGAGGCGTCAGCAGGGCAGAGGCCAGGGGGCCGATTTCAGGGACATATAAATCGGTCACCGCCTGGTAGTAAACATGCGAGAAGACGAGGTCGGGCGACAGGAAAGCGGCCAGCGTGACGATAACCGGCAGGAACAGCATGGCGGCCAGGGCCAGCCTGGGCAGCGGCTTGAAGCCCAAAAACGCCCTGGTAAACAACAGGTAGAGCAGCACCTGGCCAAGAAAAAGCGGGATGGTAAAGGCGTACCAGAACAAAGCCTCTGGCGCATGGTCGGAGAGAGAGACCATCAGGTATACGCCCTGGAAGGCGAGCATGTTGCACAAGTAGCCCACGAAGAACTGCGTGGGACGATCCTTCAGCAGAGCGCCGGCCGGGGCGAGGCGGGAAAAAACCAGGGCCAAGACTCCCAGGTAAGCAATCAGCGCCAGGATTGAAACGGCAGCAGGCAGGGTCATAAGGGCGGATCAGGTCTTTGGCGGCGCAATCCACTCAGGATTGGGCTGCGGGATCCGAGCGGCGACCTGCTGACGCCAATCGCGCAGGACTTGGTGCAGGTCACGAGCGCGGGCGGGTCGTCGAGGGCCAGGTTGTGTTTTTCGCTGAGATCGCCGGGCAGGTGGTAGAGTTCGAGGCGGTTGTCCTCGAAAAATTCAATCAGCTTGTAGTCGCCCAGGCGCACCGAGGAAGCCGGGGAGCCGCCCTGGTTGCC
>CAIQJJ010000307.1 GCA_903872065.1 uncultured Anaerolineales bacterium
GGTCAGAAAATCCATAGCGTCCTGGCGGGGGATGATTTGTGAGTTCATATTGCTTTTCTCCAATGTGATGCAGAACTTTCACGACATGCAGGAAAAGCCGCCGTCGCTCGAACAGGTTTGCAGCAGTTCCAGTTCGAACTCACTGGTAGTCACAGTCCGACTGGCAGCCAGGCTGGCGAAATCCACCTCTCGCAAGGGCAGACACATTCGGTGAAGATACAATTCCCCGCGGATGAGGCTGTATGCGCCATAGCGTTTGGCTTCCGGCGTTCTCAGCCCTGGAGTGTTCTTCTCCGGCATCGTCGTAGCGACAGGCTTCCTCGAACTCATCGGGAAAGGTCTGTCCCATCCACAGCCAGGACTCGTCCGAGCGATAGGGACACTGGATGCAGGCGCTTTTGAATGGAACCGGGTAGCTACGCCTCTTGAGCCAGGCAATACAATCGTCGCGCGACATGCCCAGTTCGATCAGCGGGTAGCGGGTGCGCTGCCAGCGTGGTCCACGCTCTTTGGCCCGCAAGGGTTCGTCGGTCGAGATGCCAAAGAGAGTCTCGATGAATATATCCTGCGGCACTGCCAGGCGAGGCCAATCCCGGAACTCCAGGCAACAGCGCCGTTCCCAAAGATGACCATCCTAATATGTGTATCCAGGCGGTAGACGGATCAGGCCGCGCTCGATCAGCCAGGTCTTGAGATAACGTTCATTGGGGACGATCTTCAACTCCTGGGTGCATTGTCGCAGCAGGCGACCAGGGCGAGTCTTGCCAGGCGTCTTCACCCACAAAGGCATGGAAGCGCGCGGCGCGTCGGGGCTGGCGATGAACCAACGGCGGTGGCCGCAGCGTCTCATGGTCATCACCAGGGGAATGCCGCGCTTTGCCAGGAGCGTGCGTACCTGGCCGATCATCTGGTACACCCAGAACGGTTCATCGCCGGTGTCGGCAAACAAGGCCAGCTCTATCTCCAGTTCCCCTTCGGCAGCCATGCAGGCCAGCGTGGTGGATTGCACCCCGCCCCCCAGGTGCAGCACTCGCCCGACCCGCCGCCGGCGATGGAAAGTTTTGGCTTCAAGGCGCTTGAACTGAGATGGCTTGAAGAGTCTTGTCTGAGTAACGGTGTCCATCAGCGCCTCTTGAGATTGGGTAAGGGGATGCCATCGGGGACGATCCACAGATGGCGGATGTTGGCTTCATTGACTACATCGCAATCAGCAGGGAAGACTTCGATGGCGCGGGCGTCTGGCCCGGCAATCTCCGACTTAATCTCCTGGAGTTGATCCCACGAGATGCCAGCGCGCCCATCCAGGCGTTGGACTTTGATGTGCGTGGTCCATCCCCAGCCGGGGATATAGGCTTCGAGTTGTTGGGTGGTAAGGTGATTCTTGTTCATGGTTGCCTCAGAATAAGCAGAGAGAAGATCAGAGCGCCTCCTCTCTGCAAGGGTGATGGTTGCCGGTAACAGGCAGCGAAATTGCTGTTTGACATTGCTGTCAAAGTCAGATTCGTAAGGAAAGACTTGGCTGACGAAGTACTCAAACAGAGTCTCCTGTCACTACCGCCGAAATGAATGCGTCTCAGCAGCAGTGAGAGAAGAGCCTGATTTCAAGAAGATGGTGGTATAACAGCAAGAGAATACCCATGAAACAAAAAAACGCATCGCTGCTCAATGTGAATCTGCGCTGGTTTCTGCTGGCCATGGTCCTGGCCAATATCGCCGGGCAGATGGCTTACAGCATGTTGTCGCTCTACCTCATCGATCTGGGCGCCAGTGTCGGCCAGGTGGGGCTGGTTTTCACCGTTGCCTCGCTGGTTCCGATGGCGCTGCAAATCTTCGGCGGTTGGTTCTCCGATACGGTGGGACGCCTGCGCGCCATTGCTA
>CAIQJJ010000308.1 GCA_903872065.1 uncultured Anaerolineales bacterium
GCGCAGATAAATAAAAAAAAGCCGTGGGCCGGCGCTGAATGACCGACCCACGGAGCATTCCTGGAGATGGAAGATTAAGCTCAGGGCATATTTAAGGCTTGGGGGTATGATAACCGGCCGCGCCTTTCAGCAGATCTTCATCGCTCTTTTCCATGCCACTGCCCGGGACATGGCAGTGCTTGCACGCCCAGTCCAAACCAATCTGACTGTTGACCAGGTTGCCATCGGCATCGAAAGTGACGGTTGACTTTGGATCAATAGCCATCAAATGAGTGCGAATGTCGCCAGTGAATTTTTCTACATCACCCCAGGCGGTCTTAACGATGCGCGGCATGTGACACTCGACGCACGCCAAATTCATAGCGATATGCTTTTCATTGTTTTGCACCTGTGTCTGCTTGGTATGGCAATTGGCGCAGGTGGTGCGCGTGGCTTGCAATTCAGCCTGGCGCAGTTGTACTACACCGGAATGCGGATCATGGCAGATGACACAGTTAATCGTGATATGTTTGCTCTGATACATTTCCTCATACTGCTCATGGTGTTCGATGAACCCCCCCTTGGTATTGACATTTTCTACATTGTCGCGACGGTGACATTTTCCGCACAGTTCAGCGTCGCGCTCCACATCCATGGGCGCGCCCTGTGGATCTTGTACGTGCAGGCTGCCAAAACCGTGACATTCTTCACAGCGGATACCTTCTTGCTTCCAGGTACCAACCAGACCAGGCAAACCATCCTGGTTGCCTTGCGGGCTGTACCCTGTAGTGTGGCAAGAGCCGCAGTTGTAGGGCAGTTTTTCTTTGCCAGAGTTGTACTTAACCCAACCGGCCTGTTTACCTACAATATCGTTGGTGAAGTTCCACTGGTTCAAATACTCGCCATTGCCGGTCTTACCAGGTTCGTCGGTAATAATATAACCTTCTTTGTTGACAAAGCGAGCTTTCCAATTATAGCCGCCAATGACATATAGAATATCGTCCCAGGTATAACCCTGCGGCAGCGCCTCGATGGCAGTAAAAGGAAACTGCGGAGATTTTCCATCAACTACTTTGGTCAGTTTCCAGGGATGCCCAGACATCATATATTTGTCGTACAAGTCTTTGTGGCAGGCAGCACAAGCCTGGTCGCCCACATAAGTGCGAAAAGCCGGCGCTGTGTCGCCAGACGAACCAGCTGGGCCAGTTGCTCCAGCCGGGCCCGCCGGGCCAGGCTCACCTTTTTCACCAGCCGGCCCCGCGGGACCTGCTGGCCCCGCAGGCCCTGCCGGCCCAGGATCGCCTTTTTCACCCGCAGGGCCAATTGGCCCTGCGGGGCCGGCTGGCCCTTGCGCGCCAGCACATCCAACACTCAACACAGCCGCTAACAACAGAACAATCAGGATCAACAATTTGCTTTTCATAGATATTCTCCTCATTTTCTCTCACCGCGTCTTAATCTTCCAGGCTTAATATTATAGAAAATCTCCGGTTTTTGTTAGTGTCAACCGCCCCTATTTCTTTGCAGACAGGTGTCCCTTGCATGCTGCCACGCCAATTCTTCCATCACAACTGAGAACAACCATGAAAAATTGCTGATACTGCTGGAATTTGTGGTTTGATGTTTGAAGGAAAATGAGGCATGATTGGGCTAAAACTCCACCAAGAGAATAGCCAACA
>CAIQJJ010000309.1 GCA_903872065.1 uncultured Anaerolineales bacterium
CGTCGGCTATGGGATGAACGCCGGCGATCCGCTGCACAAGCGCAACTGGCTGCGCACGACCCAATCCAGTTTTTCCTGGGACTGGTCGCCGCTCTTGCTGAACGTCGGCATTCGCGGCGCGCCGCGCCTGGAAATCTGCCGCGCCGCCCGCCTGGAGGATGCGGCCGTCCTGGCGGATCTGTCCCCCGATCTGCGCCGCGGCCAGGCGCGAGCGCGCCTGTTCGTCGAGGGGTTGAGCGCCGCGGCCCAAAGCGGCCAACTCAGCCTGGAGATTGCCGGGCAGACGGTGAGGCGCGAGGTGCAGATTCAGCCTGGCCGGCAAGTCGTTGAAATCCAGGCCGAGGTGGACGACCCGCGCCTGTGGTGGCCGGTGCATCACGGCGAGCAGGCGCTTTACCCGGTCACGGTCTCGCTGACTGTCGAGGGCCAGACGTTTTCCGTGCAGCGCCGTGTGGGCTTCCGGCGCGTTGAAGTGGATCAAAGCGCCCATCCGATCAAGGGACGTTACTTCATCTTTAAGGTCAATGGCAAACCGATCTTTTGCAAGGGCGGCAATTTCGTCCCCGCGGATGTGATCTTTGCTCGCCTCGACCGTTCGCGCTACGCCATGTTGACCGATCGCGCTCTGGAAGCCAACGCCAACCTGCTGCGCGTGTGGGGCGGCGGGTTGTATGAAAGCAGCGATTTCTACGAACTGTGCGATGAGAAGGGGCTGATGGTCTGGCAGGAGTTTATCTTTGCCTGCGCCAAGTACCCCATCCACGACGAGGCTTTCCTGGCCGATGTCAAGCGCGAAGCGGTCTACCAGGTGCGCCGCCTGGGCGGCCACCCATCGTTGATCGCCTGGTGCGGCAACAATGAACTGGAGTGGGGTAATGATAGCTGGGGCTATGAAAAAGGCGTGGCCCATCCCGACTATGCCCTCTTCCACTTTGTGCTGCCGCGCATCGTGCGCGACGAAGACGGCACGCGCTACTACCAGCCGAGTTCGCCTTTCTCGCCCAACCTGCTGCCGCCCAACGCCGAGGAATGCGGCGATCAGCATCCCTGGAGCGTCGGCTTCCAAAATGTGGACTTCCGCGACTACCGCGCCATGATCTGCCGCTTTCCCAACGAGGGCGGCTTCTTGGGGCCGACCGCCTTGCCCACGATGCGCGCTTGCCTGGAGAACGGCGGCAGCCCCTTCCACACGGCAGCCGGGGCGCAGGCCTCGTTTGCCTGGGAGATGCACGATAACGGCATCGCCTACGTGGATACCCAAACGCACCCCGACCGCGCCCTGCGTTTCTGGCTGGGCAAAGAGCCGCAGCAGATGACGCTGGAAGAGTTCACTTTTTACAGCGGGATGCTGCAAGGGCTGGCGCTGGAAGATTATATCCGCAACTTCCGCCGGCGCATGTTCGACAGCGCCTCGGCCATCTTCTGGATGTACAACGATGTCTGGCCGGCCACCCGCAGCTGGACGATTGTGGATTACTACGGGCGGCGCACCCCCGCCTTCTACGCCGTGCGGCGCGCTTTCCAACCGCGGCGCGCGGCGCTGGCGGTGGTCGAAGACCAGGTGCAGGTCTTTGGCGTCAACGAGGGTGAGGCCTGGGAGGGCGAACTGCACTGCGGCCTGGTCGCCCTGGCGGGCGGCTGCCCGTGCGAAATTCGCCAGCCGGTGAAGCTGCCGGCCAACGCCTCCACCCTCCTGGCGCAGTTCCCCCTGGCCGAGTGGAAAGCCTGCGGCGAGAACGAGCATGCCGCCTTCGCCCGCCTGAGCGCCGCTGGAGAGCTTGTCTCGCAGGATGTGTTGTTCCTGCCGGTGTTGAAGGAAATGCGCTGGCCGCAGGCGCAGGTTGACATGCAGCGCGAGGGTGAGACGCTGGTTCTCAGTTCGGCGGTATTTGCCTGGCGCGTCTGCCTCGACCTGGACGGCGAGAAGGCCTTGCCGGACAATTTCTTCGATCTGCTCCCCGGTATCCCTTATCGCCTGCCCTGGCCGGCCGACCTGGGCGAACCAAAGCTGTTGTGGCTTGGCAATTTGTAAAACTTGAACAACAACCATGCCCACCGACTTACTGATTCGCAATGGACGGGTGATTGACCCCTTGCAGGGCATAGATCAGGTGATGGATGTCGCCATTGCCGGCGGGCGGATTGCCGCCCTGGGCATGAACCTTGCTGAGTCAGAGGCGGCGCAAACCCTGGACGCCTCTGGCAAGCTGGTCTGCCCCGGCTTGATTGACCTGCACACGCACGTCGCCCGCGACCTGGTTTCGCTGGCAGTGGATCCCGACCAGGCCGGTGTCCTGGCTGGCGTCACTACGGTCAATGACGCCGGCAGCGTCGGCTATCTGCATTTGCTCCCGTTTCGCAAATACGCCATCGCACCGGCGCAGACGGAGGTCTTCGTCTTTCTTAATGTTTCGCCCTTCGGCCAGGCTGCGCTGCCCGAAATTGGCTTTGAGATTGTGGACGAGGCTGCCTTCCTGGCGGTCATTGAAGCCAACCGCGACGTGGTGCGCGGCGTCAAGCTGCGCGCCGTCGGCGAACTGCTTTACGCCGCCCGGCGCGATGCACTGCCACTGGCGGCGCGGATCGCCCGCCAGGCCGGCCTGCCGCTGA
>CAIQJJ010000310.1 GCA_903872065.1 uncultured Anaerolineales bacterium
ACGCCGCCCGCTTTCGCCAGGTTGACGCCGCCCGCGTCGCCTGGCTGGAAGAACAAACCGACGCCTTGAGCCAGGTGGTCACTGTGCCGCGCGAGTTCATTGTTCCCGGCGATTGCGCTTCCGCCGCTGCCCTCGACCTGGCGCGCGCCGTTGTCCGCCGCGCCGAACGGCGCGTCGCCCAGCTTTTGCACGAGCAGCAGATCGAAAACCCGCAGCTCCTGTTGTACCTCAACCGCCTGTCCTCCCTGTGTTTTGTCTTGGAACTGCTCGAAAACCAGAGCGCCGGCCATCTCACCCCCACTCTAGCCAATTCCCCCCACTAACCCATGCTTGGAACTTTGCTCAATATTGCCACAGTCCTTATCGGCGGCGCCATCGGCTTGTTGTTTGGCGCTCGCGTCCCCGACCGCATGCGCCAGACGGTGATCGCCGGCCTGGGCTTGTTCACCTCAGCCATTGGGGTGCAGATGTTTCTCAAAACCGAAAACGCCATCATTGTCCTGGGCAGCTTGCTGTTGGGTGGGCTGCTGGGCGAATGGTGGCGCATTGAAGATCGCCTGCGTGACCTGGGCGCTTTCCTTGAACGGCGCTTCACCCCGCGCCCATCCGCTGGCGCTCCTGCTGTCGGCGATCTTGCCGGTGGCGATCCTGCCGGTGGCGATTCTGCCACTGCCGATCTTGCCGCTGCCGCCCACCCTGGAAGCAATCGCTTCGTGCGCGGCTTCTTGACCGCCTCGCTCGTCTTCTGCGTCGGCCCGATGACCATTCTTGGCTCCATCCAGGATGGCTTGACCGGCGACTATCAGCTTCTCGCCATTAAATCCGTCCTGGATGGCTTTGCTTCCCTGGCTTTTGCCAGCAGCCTGGGTGTGGGTGTCCTCTTCTCCACCCTGATTATCCTGGTCTACCAGGGCGGCTTAAGCCTGCTGGCTGCCCAGGTGCAGACGCTTGTCACCGCCCCCATGATGAACGAAATGACGGCGGCGGGAGGCATCCTGCTCCTGGGGATTGGCCTGAGCAGTTTGCTGGAGATCAAACCGATCCGCGTGGGCAATTTTTTGCCCGCCTTGCTGATCGCCCCGTTGATCGTCGCCCTCCTCGCCGCCGTGGGGATTTAACTATCTGCCCGCCAGCGCCTCGTCAATCACCTGCTGG
Source organism: uncultured Anaerolineales bacterium (assembly GCA_903872065.1). Classification (GTDB taxonomy): domain Bacteria; phylum Chloroflexota; class Anaerolineae; order Anaerolineales; family UBA4823; genus CAIQJJ01. The sequence continues at coordinate 1,156 of CAIQJJ010000310.1, forward strand.
AACTTGGCGAACGGCTGTGCGCCCTCGATGGCCAGCTTGCCGTTGATCACAAACGAGGGCGTGCCGCTGATGCCATAGCGCTCGCCGTCCACCCGATCCTGGTTGGCGCGCGTCTCAAACTTGTTCCCACTGACGCAGTCGCGAAAAGCGTTCATATCCAAACTGAGCTTTTCGCCGAAAGCCAGCAAGCGCTTGTTCGTGAACGAGCCTACATCCTCGCCGGTCCAGTTGGCGAACAACAGATCGTGATATTCCCAATACTTGTTTTGCTCGCCGGCGCAGTACGCCGCTTCCGCGGCGTCGCGGGACTCGGTCTTGCCTTGCCCGATATTGTCGCTGATCCAGTTGCCCATTGAGCGGTAGACGAAATAGACCTTGCCGGTCTTGACATACGCTTCCACGATTTGGCCCTGGGTATCATTGGCAAAGTTGCGGCAGTAAGGGCATTGATAATCGGAAAACTCCTCGATCTTGACTGGCGCGTTCGGGTCGCCCATACCGTTATCCTGCGCCTGTGGGCGCGGGTTGGCGGCGGCGGTCTTAATCTCTCCCACGGGGGCGAATTCCGCCTGGATGGTCGGCAGCGCCAACAATCCGATCAGCACGAGCGCCGCTCCCACGATCACCAGCACGGTGGTGATGCGCTGTTGTTGGCGGCGTTTGCGGCGCACCTCTTTAAACTCTTCGCGGCGCGTCTTCCCGCTCACTGTTTTTGAATTGTCACTGGGCATAAAAACTCCTCCTGTTCCGCCTCTTGCGGAAACGATGAACTTTGCACCTGGCTGGAGGCGGCCTACAGCGCCAGCTCCATCAGGTGCATGGCTTTAATGTGAAATCAAATTTTGCCATGAGCAGGAGTCTTTGTCCAGTGATACCGCATGAATGCAAAGTGAGAATTTAAGCTGGGAGATGCTGATCCATCCACTGCTGCGTGTAGCCAAGAACTTCCGCTTGTTCCGGCTCATTGTGTATTTCGTGAAACAGCCCGGGCCAGAGCTTGAGAGTGCAGTTGGGCAGTTTTTTGGCTGCCGCCTCGCTTCCCTCAGGATAGGCCAGGCGATCGTTCGCACCATGTGCTAGCAGGACTGGCAGACGAATTTCGTTGGCGCGCCCGTCAATCTGCTCAATCGCCTTTAACAAGCATTTCCCCATTCCTAGCGACGTATCGTCATGCACCAGGGGGTCGGCGCGGTAAGCCTGCACCACTGCCTGGTCGCGCGCCAGGGTATTCGCGTCCAGCTCCGTCTTAATCGCTGCCGTCGGCAGTATTCCCCCCAATGTATTCACCAGCCAGACTTTAAACTTTTTTTCGTGCAGCGCTGTCTTCAGCCCCGGCGCGGTGATAACCGCGCCGGCGGCGGCCGGCTGGCGCGTAATCAGGTAATTGAAAGCCAGCAGACCTCCCAGGCTGTG
>CAIQJJ010000311.1 GCA_903872065.1 uncultured Anaerolineales bacterium
CGGTGCGCATCGGCCAACAGCTTTTCGACATTGCGCACCCGGCGCGCCCCATGCGGAATGCTGGCAAGCATGGCGCGGTAACCGGTGAGGTCGAGCAGGCGTTTGAGAACCGCCGAAGCCGGGGCGCGGCCGGCCAGGGCGCTGAGCTCGCTCAGGATGGCATAGGCGCGGGTGTGGGCGAGCATGGGTGAGGCGCGCAAAGCCTCACCCAGTGGACGCATCTCACCCTGGGGCGAACAGCGAAGCTGGTAAATTTCAGCATCCGATAGGGCAAAGGCCGGCGAGCGCAGCAGGCCAAACAGGGCCAGGTCATCGGCCGGATCGGCAATCGCGGCGAGGGCGTTGAGCAGGTCGCGGATTTCGGGCCGGTCATAAAAGCCGCGCCCGGCGACGGTGACGAAAGGTACCCCGGCGGCTTCGAGGGCGGCCTCATAGACCGCAAAGGCGCTGGAGGCGCGGAAGAGCAAAGCCATATCTCCCCAAGCGAAACCTTCCGCCTCGCGCAGGCGACACAGGCGGGCGGCCAGGGCTGCGGCGGCCGCCTGGCGGCCGGCCTCAGCGTCTTCCCCCAGGCCCAGGTGAATTTCGATATAAGGCGGGCGGATCGCAGGGCGGGCCGGCTGTGTGCGATGGGCGCGCAGCGGCGCAAAGGGGATGAGATAGGGGCGGGCAGGATCGTCTTCCGTCCCCAGAACAGGCGATAGCAGGGCGTTGAGTGGTTCGAGCAGGTCGTGATGGGCGCGAAAGGTCAGGTCAAGCGCCAGGCGCTGCCCGCCGGCGGCCGCAATATCGCGCTGCACCTGGCGAAAGACGGAGACATCCGCGCCGCGAAATTTGTAGATGGACTGCTTGGCGTCGCCCACGACAAACAGATCGACGCTCTGGCCAGGCAAGGCGGCGCGGCGCGAGGAGGGATCAAAGCCGGCCAGCGCATACACAATCTGGCGCTGGCGCTCGTTGGTATCTTGAAATTCGTCCACCAGCACGGCGCGCAAGTCGGTCTGCAGGCTGGCGCAAACCGCGGGATGTTCGCGCAGCAGGCGGGCGGCGCGGCCTTCCAGGTCGTCAAAGTCCAATGCCTGGCGCGCGTCTTTGCGGCTCTGATACTCGGCCAGGACTTGATCGAACAGGCGCAGCAAGGCCGGCAGTAAGTCGGCGGCCTGCTGATCGAGGGCAAAACGCGCCCCCTCGGCCAGGAATTTGAGATCGACTTCATAGCAGCTTTTCAGGTCGCTGATCGCCTGGCGCAGCGCAAGCAGGGTCGGTTCATCCCAGGCGTCTTTGCGCCCGATATTCGCCTTGAGCGGTGCGCACAGCGCGCGCAACGCCGCCAACAAAGCATCCCAATCTTTGGCGGCGCGGGCGGCGGAGGCCTCGTTCCAGCGCGCCAGCGCCTCCTGCCGCGCCAGTTCCAGCTTGTCATCGGCCTTCCTGGCGCGCCGGGCGGCCAGTTCGGAGAGCGATTCACGGAACGCCGGCGCGTCCAAAACCTGGGCCAGATAGGTCTGTAAGGATGTCTCGAACTCCTCCAGCAGCGCGGCGGGGCGGGCGGCGCTGAGGGCGGCGCGCAAAGGCTGCATCTCCAGGCGCTGCGCCAGGCAAAGCCCCAAGGCCTGGCGCAGTTCACTCTCCTTCAACGCGCCAAAGAGGGCGGCCGATGCGGGGTCGTCCGCCGCCCAACGCAGCGCCGTCTCCAGCGCCTCGGCCTGCAGGGCGGCGGCCAGGCCCTCTTCTAAGACCTCAAAGCCTGGATCGAGACCAGCCTCGGCCGGGTACAGGCGCAGGATTTCGGCGCACAGGCTGTGAATGGTGCCGATGCGGGCAGCGTCGAGGGAGGCGAAGGAAGCGCTGGTGGAGGAATCGCCGGCAGATGGAGCGCCGGCGAGGGCGGGACGGATGCGGGCGCGCATTTCGCGCGCCGCTTTTTCGGTAAAGGTGATCGCCAGCAGGGAGCGCAGAGGATAGCCGCGCGCCAACAGGTGAAGATAGCGTCCCACCAGCGAACGGGTCTTGCCCGATCCTGCCCCGGCGGTCACGGCGATGGCGCTCTGCTGGCTAAAGACGGCCTCTTGCTGCTGGCCGATCAACGATGCGGGAGAGATGAGAGACATCAAAATCCTTTCTGATAACGCCAACAAAAGCTCACCGCCGGGCAATACGCCGGGCAGCCGTCCGCCGGCGGGCGAGGGGGAAAGAGGCCGGCGCGAATGCCGCTGACGTGCTGGCCGATATGCGCTGTCGCCAACGCCAGGGCCGCCTCCAGGCCCTCCTCAAATTTCTCCAATTTCAAACTGCTGGCTTCGCCTTTTTGAATATGCCAGTAGAAACCGCTCGTCACCTGGCCCAGGCCGAGCGCCTGCTGCGCCGCCAGGGCGTAAATGGGCAGTTGCAGGCGGCGGCCCTGGCGCAGATGGGCGGCAGAAATCGGGGCGCTGCCCGTTTTGTAATCCATCACGCGCAAACTGCCATTGGCGGCAATATCCAAGCGGTCAATGAAGCCGTGCAGAGATACCGGCCCGGCCTCCGTCTGCAAGCGCAGTTCCGGCGCGCCCAGGCCAAACCGCAGCTCCTGCCGGTAAGGCTGCCAGCCCTGCGAAACCTTTTCCAGGGCGGCCACACTTTCCTCCAGGCGGCGCAGCAGTTCGGCCTGTTGAAGCTCCCACAAGGGCGTCGGGCGAAAGCCGTACTGCTGCGGCGCGGCGGCGAAGACAGCCTGGGCGATGGGCTGCAAGGCAGCGGGATTGGGCGCGGCCGGGGACTTCGGCGCGGCTTCGGCGTAGAACTGCTCCAGAATCGCATGCAGCATCGAGCCGAGGGCGCGCACATCGAAGCCTTCTTCCGGTTCCTGGCGCGGCTCCAGTTCCAGGCCGTAGGCGACCAAAAACTCGAACGGGCAGCTTCCGTAGCTTTCCAACTTACTGGCGCTCCAGGTATAGTCTGCCGGGAAGCGCGCCTGCAGGTCGAAAAGCTCGCCCTCGTACGGGCCGCCCGGGCGCGGGCGGAGGCGCGCCTGCAGCGCTTCCACGCCGCGCTGCAAATGGCTGTCAAACTGGCGCGCTGCTTCCCGCCACTCGACCGGCGAAGCAGCTTCCGTCGGGTCAAGGGGGTCTTCGGGGCGCACCCGCCGCGCCGCCGGGCTGCCGCTTAAGCGATGGACTTCCTGCCAAAACGGCGAAGCCTCCCAGGGTTGGCCGTCTTCTGCCAGGTAGGGACGGGTCAGCAAAAGTTTTTGGCGGGGGCGCGTGACCGCCTGGTAAAACAAGGTCGCTTCGTCGCCGTGCAGCCGCGTTTCTAAAGGCAGGCCGCGCCCACGCAAGGCGGCGCGGTCGCGTTCGCGCAGCAAAATATTCTCCCGTTCCTGGCGGGGGAATTCGCCCTCGGACAGGCCTAGCAGGGCCGCCGCCTGGAATGACAGGCCGCGCCCATCCAGCACTGAAGCGGCCATGACGCCTTCCTGGAGAGGCAGGGAATAGGAGGCTGTTTCCAGGGCGGCGCGCAGGGTGTGGAAGAAGTCGGCGTAGGAGACCCCACCCCGGCCCTCCCCATCGCCCAAAGCGGCGATGGAGAGGGAGTGCTCGCCCACCCCACCCCGGCCCTCCCCATCGCGAAGGGCGGCGATGGAGAGGGAGTGCTCGCCCACCCCACCCCGGCCCTCC
>CAIQJJ010000312.1 GCA_903872065.1 uncultured Anaerolineales bacterium
AGAAAGGGTTTCGCGTCCTGCCCGGCGGCTGGCGCAATGTGACCGCCGTCGAGGCGCTCATCGGCTACGCCCGGCAGCATCAAGCTGAACGGCTGATGGGCTACCTTTGCACCACCTGGGGCGCAGTCCAACCGGGGCAGATCGCCGCCTGGCCGCCGGTCCTAACCGCCATGCAGCAAATGAGATAAACTCCCTTATGGCCAATCCCCCTATCCAGACCGTTCACCTGGTCTTCAAGACCCACCTGGACATCGGTTACACCGACTACGCCCGCAATGTGGTGCGCCAGTACTTCGACCACTTCATCCCCAAGGCAATGGATGTCGCCGAGGCGCTGCGACAGCGCGGCGGCGACGAGAAGTTGATCTGGACTACTGGATCGTGGCTGCTCTACGAATACCTGGAACAGGCCGACCCCGCCGGGCGGGCGCGCGTCGAGAACGCCATCCGCGCCGGCGACCTGGCCTGGCACGCCCTGCCCTGCACCTTTTACTCCGATCTGCTCGATCCCTCGCTGTTTGCCTACGGATTGAGCCTGGCGCAAGAACTCGATCAACGCTTTGGACGCACTGCGGAGACAGCGACCATCGCCGCCAAAATGACGGACGTGCCGGGCCACACGCGCGGCATCGTCCCGCTGCTGGCGGCGGCCGGCGTGCGCTTTTTGCACATCGGCGTCAACAGCGCCAGCACCCCTCCCGACGCGCCGCCGGTCTTCGTCTGGCGCGATGAGGCCAGCAAGAGCGAAGTGATCGTCATGTATCACAAGGGATACGGCGATGTCGCCACGCTGCCAGGGTTGGGCGAGGCGCTGGCCTTTGCGCACACCAATGACAACATGGGGCCTCCCTCGGCGGAAGAAGCGCTCGCCGCCTTCGCCAGCCTGCGCCAGCGCTTCCCGGGGGCCAATGTGATCGCCTCGACGCTGGATGCCTTTGCGCGGCAACTGCTGACGGTGAAGGATACGCTGCCGGTGGTGCGCGCCGAGATCGGCAATAGCTGGATTCATGGGGTGGGCAGCGACCCGAAAAAGGTGGCGCGCTTCCGTGAACTCTGCCGCCTGCGCCGTGAATGGCTGGCGACAGGGGTCGAAGAAGAGGCGCTGCGCGCCTTCAGCCGCCCGCTGATGCTGGCAGCAGAGCATACCTGGGGTATGGATCAAAAGATCTGGCTGGATGATACGCTGCACTTCGACGCCCGCTCCTTCCGCCAGGCGCGCCGCAATCCAAAGTGGAAGGCCTTCGAGGACTCGTGGGCCGAGCAGCGCGCCTATCTCGACCAGGCGACAGCTGCCCTGCCGCCGGCCCTCCAAAGCGAGGCGCAGACCCGTCTGGCGGCGTTGGAAGCGCGCCATCCATCCAAAGAGGGCTACCTGCGCGCCTCGCATCCGCAGCAAAGCCATGAAACGCCCTTCTTTACCGCGGCCTTCGACGCCCACGGCGCGCTGGTGCAACTGCGCCAGACGGCCACCCGCCGCGATTGGGCCGCGCCGCAAAACCCGCTGGGCTTTCTCCATTATGATACCTTTTCGGCGGCCGATTACGAACGTTTCTACCGCCAGTATATCGTCAACAAGCGGCAGACTGAGATCTGGGCGCGGCCCGACTTCACCAAGCCTGGCCTGGAGGCCGCCGACCCGCATCACCACACCTGGCTGCCGGCGTTGGCGGCGCTTTATTACCGCCGCGAGGCCGAGGCAACGCGCTTCCTGTTGGAACTCGAATCCCCGGCCCAGGCAGTGAGCGACTACGGCTGCCCCAAGCGCTTCACGCTGGAATATGCTTTCCTGGCCGCCGCGCCAGAGATCGAGATCACCTTGCAATGGTTCAACAAGGCCGCCTGCCGCCTGCCAGAGGCGCTCTGGTTTGGATTCAAGCCGCGCACACAGCGCGGCGCAGGCTGGACACTGGATAAACTGGCGACGTTGATCACGCCGCAGGAACCCCTGCGCAACAGCGAACGCCACCTGCACGCCGTCGGGCAGGGCGCGGCCTACCAGGATCACGGCGGGGCGTTCACTCTCGAAACATTGGACGCCCCTCTGCTGGCGCCGGGCAATCCTTCGCTGCTCAACTTCACCAATGTCCTGCCCTCCGCAGCGGATGGGGCGCAGGTCAACCTGTACAATAACTTGTGGGGCACCAATCACCCGATCTGGTACGAGGAGGATGGGCGCTTCCGCTTCAGGTTGAGGTATGTAGAGAAGGACGAGAAATAGGCAACCGGCGACAAGAATGAACAACGAGGAATGAGGGATGACTGAGCGGCAGCAAACACCAATTCTTGCCAGGCGGCTGTCAGATAACCAACTGCAGCGGCTCGGGCACGCCTGGGGGGTGGCCTTCGCCAACGACCCGCTCTATCGCTATCTCCAGCCGGAGGCGGCGCAGCGCACGGTCTTTCTGGAGGAATGGATGCGGGCAATGGCGCGCTATGGGCTGCGCCACGCCCAGCTTTACCTGACGCCGGAACCGCTGCGCGGAGGGGCAATCTGGGAAGCGCCGCACGCGCCGGCATTGGAAGTATTGGGGATGCTGCGCGCCGGCATTCTCCGCCCGCTGATGCGCCTTGACTGGCGCACGATCAGGCAATTGATGGACATGGAGCGTGAGATGGAGACGCTGCGCCGCCAGCAGCCGCCGCACTGGTATCTGTCGCTGCTGGGCGTCCATCCCTCGGCGCAAGGGCAGGGTTTCGGCAGCGCCTTGCTGCAGCCCGGTCTGCAAACCGCCGACCGCCAGGGCTTGCCTTGCTACCTGGAGACGATGACCGAGGCGGACGTGCGCTTTTGTCAAAAGAGCGGCTTCGAGGTAGTGACCCAAAGACGCCTGCCCAACGCCGCGCCCTATTGGACGATGCGGCGCGCGCCGCAGCCGGTTCATTAATCTACGACCATCGAAATGAGGTTTTTATGCTTTCGATTACACCCCCTGTTGCTAAGACAGTTCCTTATACTTTTACCCACCTGGGACATGAACTGCACGATCCATACACCTGGCTGCAAAACAAAGATGATCCGCAGGTGATCGCCTACCTGGAGGCAGAGAATCGCTACGCGCGGGAAAGCCTGCAGGCGAGCCAGGCCCTGCAGGAGCAGCTTTTTGTCGAACTGCGTGGGCGCATCCAGGAAGATGAACGCAGCGCCCCCGAACCGCACGGGCCATACGCCTATTACTGGCGCATGGAGCCGGGCAAGCAGTACCGCATTTTCTGCCGCAAGGCCGCCAGGGAGGCTGCGCCGGAAGAGATTTTGCTGGATGAGAACGAACTGGCGCAGGGTCACGCCTACTGCCGGGTGCGCACGGTGGATCCCAGTCCAGATCACAACCTGATCGCCTACGCGGTGGACGTGACCGGTGCGCTGATGTGGGATCTATACGTGAAGGATTTGCACAGCGGGCAGATCATCAGTGGGCCGATCAGCAATACCGCCTGGACAAGCGCCTGGGCAAGCGACAACCGCAGCCTGTTCTATACCACCTTCGATCACGCCCACCGCGCCTACAAGCTGTTCCGCCACATGGTCGGGCAGGCCGGGCAGGACTGCGAAATCTATCATGAAGCAGACGAGTCGTTCGCGCTGCGCGTTCAGCGCACTCGCAGCGGAGCGTATTTGCTGCTGACGATCGCCAGCCAATCCTCCAGTGAAGTGCGCTACCTGCCAGCCGATCAGCCGGAGGGCCAGTGGCAGTGCATCGAAGCGCGCCGCCCATGGATCGAGTATTACGCCGAGCATCACGGCGATCGCTTCTGGCTGCGCACCAACGAGGCGGCGGAAAACTTCCGCTTGATGGAGACGCCGGTCAGCGCCGCCGGGCGGGAACACTGGCGCGAAGTACTGCCGCACGGTCCCGATACGCTGCTGGAAGGGGTGTATGCCTTCAACGATTTTCTCGTTCTGTCAGAGCGGCGCGGCGGGCTGCGCCAGGTGCGCATCTCCGCTCCGGACGCGGTCAGCGAGGCGCGCGACGTGGCTTTCCCCGACGCCGGCTATACCGTCCTGCTGGACGACAACCCCGAAGCCGGCAGCCAGGTGGTGCGCTTCCATTACAGTTCGCTGGTCACGCCGGAGGCGGTGGTGGACTACACCGTCAAGGACGGGACATGGCAGGTGGTCAAACAGGTGGAGATTCCGAGCGGTTACGACGCCAGCCAGTACACCAGTGAGCGCATCTTCGCCACGGCGCGCGATGGGGCGCAAGTGCCGATCTCGCTCGTCTATCGCAAAGACCTGCGGCGCGATGGCAGCCAGCCTTTGCTGCTCTACGGCTATGGGAGTTATGGCATCAGCATGGAGGCCAGCTTCAATCCCAACCGCCTGAGCCTGCTGAATCGCGGCGTGATCTACGCCATCGCCCACATCCGCGGCGGGAGCGAAATGGGGCGCGCCTGGTACGAACAGGGGCGCTTGATGCACAAGAAGAACTCGTTTGAGGATTTCATCGCCTGCGCCGAGCATTTGATTGCGCAGGGCTATACACAAGCCGATCAGTTAGCCATCATGGGCGGCAGCGCCGGCGGGCTGCTGGTTGCGGCGGTCGCCAACCTGCGCCCCGACCTGTGCAAAGCGGTGATCGCCCTGGTGCCCTTCACCAATGTCATCACCGCCATCCTCTCACCCGACCTGCCGCTGACGGTGATCGAGTACGATCAGTGGGGACACCCGCAAAACCAGGAAGCCTTCGATTACATGCTGTCCTATTCGCCTTATGAAAACGTGGGTCAGCAAGCCTATCCACACATCCTGGCGCGCGCCGGGTTGAACGATCTGCAGGTGCCATATTGGGACCCCGCCAAGTGGGTCGCCCGCCTGCGAACCTGCAAGACCGACCAGAATCGCCTGCTGCTGCTGACCAATATGGGGGCCGGGCATGGCGGCTCGTCCGGGCGCTATGATGCGCTGCGAGAGACGGCGGAGAACTATGTTTTCTTGCTGGAAACGCTGCAAATCAGTTGAGACGAAAACGAAAATTGGTCTGAAATTGGTCTCAAAATACCCTTGCGCTCCAGGGGAAAACTGGTAAAATAAAACTCGTAACCGCTCGACTTGCCCCCCTCAAGCCGGGCGGTTACATTTTAACCTTAAGCGCGCTGAGACTGACTTTTCAGGCGCGCTGAGCTTGTCGAAGCGCTTCTCCCCTTCAACCATCCTTCGACAGGCTCAGGATGCCTGATGCCTGCATTCCAGGCGCACTGAGCTTGTCGAAGTGTGAGCTTGTCGAAGCGTACCTACCCCGATTTTCATTCACCATGCCCGCCAACACTTCCCCCGACTTAGCCGCCCTTCTCCAGACGGCGCTTTTTGACCCCGGCGGCGAATGGGTCGAAGGCGCCTACACCGACCGTTGGGTCGCCAACGCCGAACTCGCGGCGCGCGACCTCGCGGCCGCCTTCGAAAAGGGCGGCTTTTCGTCCCAAGCAGGCGAACTGCTGCGCGCCGCGCTCCACGACCCGCGCGCCAGTGACAAAGCCCTGGGCAATCTCTTGCACCACCTGGGCCCATGGGCAAAGCCCTTCCTGGATGAACTGCCCAACGACCCCGACCCTCGCCTGAGGGCATTGGCGGTCAAGTTAAGCGCATGGACGAGCGATCCACTGGCGCAGTTCTGGCCGACCCTACACGACGCCAGCCCACAGGTGAGATTGGCCGCGGTGGAAAAACTGGCGCAGTTGCAAGCGCCAACCGCGCAAGCCATTTTTAGACAGGCGCTGCACGATGCAGATGAGAACGTACGCCTGGCAGCCGCCAAAGCAGTGCAGTTTATAGATGATCCCGAAGGGGCGGCGGCGCTGATTGCCTGCTGCGCCGCGGAGGCCAACCACGGGCAGCGCCTGCTTATGCTGGCAAACATGGCGCGGCAGATCAGCCGATTGGAGGGCGCGCCTGATCATTTAATAAGGCGCGTGGGAGACAGGATTCTACATCTCTTGCTGCAAGCTTTCGAGCAGCCAGAGATGCAAGGGTCGCCGCATCTGCGGATGGAAATTTTTCACGGACTGCGACCCTTCCGCACCCTGGAAGTAGCCCAGGCCATCTTGAGGCGTTTACAGGTTGAGAAGGACGTCCAGGCGCGCCGTATCTTGGTCTTATACCGCGGCTTTGCCCTGGTTGCTGAGCAAAGCTTCCCCTTGCTGACCGACCTGTTGGCGCATGACCCCGATCCGGCCATCCGATCGAGCGCGGCGCTGCTGCTGGAGGATTTCGGCGCAGCGGCGTGCATGCCCCTGCTGGCGGCGCTGGACGATAGCATGGCCAGTGTGCGCCGCTCGGCGGTGTTCGCGCTTGGGCATTGCGGCGACCGGAGCGCCCTGCCCAGGCTCAACCAGGAATTGGGACGGTCGGAAAACAGTTCCTTCCGCCTGGATATTCGCAGAGCTATCGAGAGCATCAACCTGCGCAAATCTTCATAAAACCTTCATAACTTGACAAACATTTCTTTACATTATTCCGGTATGATCGGGGAAAGAGAAAGGAGCTATGTATGAAAAAGTTTCTAAAATGGATAGGCGGAATCGCCATCGTGCTGGTGTTTTTAGGTCTGGTCGCGGCTGCGTTCGCGATCGGGCAGATATGGCGCTTTCGCAATATTGGAATGATGGATGGAAGAGGTCTTGACCTGTTCAACCGCAGTCACATGTTCATCAGTCCCTTTGGCTGGCTGGGAATGGGGCTGGGTTGGCTGCTGCAGGCAGGCATCATCATCCTGGTCATCATAGGGCTGGTCAGCTTGTTCAATAACTTGACGCGGGCCAACCGTCCGCCGGTCGCCCCCCCGCCGCCTCCGCCGGCGCCGATCCTGTGCGCCAACTGCGGCAAATACAGCCAACCGGACTGGCAGCACTGCCCCTACTGTGGACAGGCGTTGGCGCAGACGCCGCCGCCTCCGCCTCCACCCACTCAGTGACCCTCAGGGCTGCCGGCGGGCGGCTCGCCTTGCAAGTGACGCTGCGCAGCCCTCAGGGTTTGACAAATACGGAAAAAAGCACACTGGAGCATTCCAGTGTGCTTTTTTTATCTCAAAATCACTCCCCATAAAACGCTGAATCGCCTTACAATTGACTAAAGTAAACAAACCTGCCGGTGAAACGGCTATTCTTTGAACGAACCCCAAACACCAAATCTATGACCCCTTCTTCTACCCCTCTTCCTTTGTTGATCCTCTCCGGCGTCAATGCGTGGGAAAACCCACAGTTGACCAGCCTGAACAAGCTGCCCCCGCGGGCCACGCTTTACCCCTTTCCCACCGCCGAGGGCGCATTAACCCAACCGCGAGAACAATCGCCCTGGTTCCAGTCGCTCAACGGGACATGGGACTTCCAGATCAAGCCGCGCCCGGAGGAAGTCACCGCCGAGGCGCTGCAAGACGGCGCATGGCAGCCGATCGCTGTGCCGGGCAACTGGACGATGCAGGGCTTCGGACGCCCCCATTACACCAATGTGCAGATGCCCTGGCCCAACCTGCCGCCGGATGTACCAGACGAAAACCCGACCGGCGTCTACCGCCGCACGTTTAAGCTCCCCGAAACCTGGCAGGGCCGCCGCGTCGTGCTGCACTTCGCCGGCTGCGAGGGGGCGCTCTTCGTCTATGTCAACGGGCAGGCGGTAGGCATCAGCAAAGACGCCCGCACGCCGGCCGAGTTCGATATTACCGCCCTGGCGCGCTTCGACGGCGAAAACGAACTGCTGGCAGTCGTCACGCAGTGGTCTGACGCCAGCTTTGTCGAAGACCAGGATCACTGGTGGCAGGCCGGCTTGCAGCGGGATGTCTTCCTGTACAGCACAGGCAGTCCGCACATCCAGGATATCTACGCAGTAGGCGATGTGGTCTTCAAACCCACCGCCCCGCCGCAGGGACAGCTTAATGTAACGGTCAAAGTCGGCTTTTACGCCGAACGACACAGCGGCGTGCTGGAAGCGCAGCTTTACGATGCGACTGGCAAGCCAGTCTTCACTGTGCCGCTTTCCGCCGAATGCGGCTCGCCCGTCAACCAGCGCGGGCATTCGATCTACCCTGGCAGTGAGACGCACTTCGAAGCCGAGGTGCGCCGCCCCAAGCTGTGGAGCGCCGAAACGCCCAACCTGTATACGTTGGTTGTCACGCTCAAATCAGGGGCGACGGTTGAATCGGCGGCCTGCCAGGTCGGATTTCGCAAGATCGAAATCCGCGACCGCAAGCTGCTGATCAACGGCAAAGCGCCGCTGATCAAAGGGGTGGATTACCACGATCACGACGACACCCTGGGTAAATATATCTCACCCGCGCTCTATGAAAAAGACATCCAGCGCATGAAGCAGTTCAACGTCAACGCCATCCGCACCTCCCATTACCCCAAGGATGCCTGCTTTTACGAGCTGTGCGACCGCTATGGGTTGTATGTGATTGACGAGGCCAATATCGAGTCGCACGCCTACTATCAAGAGATTTGCGTAGACCCGCGCTACACCCATCATTTTGTTGAGCGCGTGCGCGGCATGGTCGAACGCGACAAGAATCACCCCTGCGTCATCTTCTGGTCGCTGGGCAACGAAAGCGGCTATGGCCCCAATCATGATGCGGCTGCCGGCTACGCCCGCCGCGCCGATCCCTCGCGCCCGCTGCATTATGAAGGCGCTATCACCGGTTGGGGGACGCAGAGCGAAGGCTGGCACGGCGGCAAAGCGGCTTCAGATGTGATCTGCCCGATGTACCCGCAAATCCAGAGCATCATCCATTGGGCGCAGGAAGCGACCGATGACCCGCGCCCGATGATCCTGTGCGAATACTCGCACTGCATGGGCAACTCCAACGGCTCACTGGCCGATTACTTCGCCGCCTTTGAAAAATATCCCGGCCTGCAGGGCGGCTACCTGTGGGAGTGGCTCGACCACGGCATCCGCCAAAAGACAGAAGCCGGCGTCTCGTATTGGGCGTACGGCGGCGACTTCGGCGACGTACCAAACGACGCCAACTTCGTCACCGATGGGATTGTCTGGCCAGATCGCGAACCACACCCGGCGCTGTTCGAGTTCAAATACCTGGCCGCCCCCATCAAGGCCGAATGGGCCGGGGGCGAGGGCGGCGTCATCCGCCTCACCAACAAACAAGATTTCGTGGGGTTAGACTGGCTGCGCGGCGAGTGGGAAGTGACGGTGGATGGGGCAGTGACCGGGCAGGGCAAACTGTCGCCCTTGAAAGCTGAACCGGGCGAAGCGCAAGAAATCGAGCTGCCGCTGGAGAACGCCAGCAAAAGCAGCGGCGAAAAATTCGTCAACCTGCGCTTCTATCAAAAGAGCGACACACTCTGGGCAAAGGCCGGCCACCTGGTGGGCTGGAGCCAATTGGCTTACACAGCGAAACCGGCGGCCGTGCAGCCAGCCAACCTGCCCCTGCCGCAGGCAGAGAGCGCCGCAGAGACCATCACCCTGAGCGCCAATGGGCGGCGGGCGATCTTCGATCAAAAAACCGGCGAACTGACCTTCTTCGGCGGCGAGGCGAACCTGATCCAGAGCGGCCCGCGCTTGAACGCCTGGCGCGCCGGCACGGACAACGACGGACTGAAGCTGTGGGCGCACCTGCCAGATCAAAGCTGGAAGGCTCTGCCGCGCTGGCTGGGCCTGGGGCTGAACGAGCTAAAATTCTCACCCAACGCCGAACAAACCCTGGCGCCGGTCAGTGTCAAGCTGCTCAAGCGGCGCAACGCCCCGCCGGCGGTCGAGGTCACGCAGCGCGCCTCCGGGCGCGGCAACTGGTCAGACTTCGTCCACCTGGCGCGCTACACCCTGCTGCCAGACGGCGAACTGCAGGTCGAGAACACCATCCGGTTGGGCAAAGACCTCACCGACCTGCCGCGTGTGGGCGTGGTGATGAGCCTGGCAGCCGGCCTGGAGCAGATCGAATACTTCGGGCGCGGCCCGCTGGAAAACTACAGCGACCGCAAGGCCTCTAGCATGGTGGGACGCTACCAAAACACGGTCGCCGGCGAATACGTTCCCTATGTCATGCCGCAGGAACACGGCCACCACACCGACGTGCGCTGGCTGCGCCTGACGAATGAGAAAGGCAGCGGGTTGGAAGTTGCTGGCAGCCCGACCTTCGAGTTCAACGCCTCGCACTTCAACGCCAACGACCTGTACGCCGCCAAACACACATTTGACCTGCAGCCGCGGGCGGAGGTGATCCTCTCGCTGGACGCCGCCATGCGCGGGCTTGGCACCGCCTCCTGCGGGCCAGACACGCTCGAACAGTACCAGATTCGCGGCAAAGAATACACGTTTACTTACCGGCTCAAAGCGCTATGAGCGACACTTCCTGGGCAAAACTTCGTTATGATACCTTTGTCGGGCGCGGCCCGGCGCAGATCATCCATTGGGAACACTGGTCCTGCCCCGACGCTGAGACCTACCTGACCGGCATTGATTACTACGAGCATCCCCGCCTCTGCCGCCAGGAACTGCGCCGGCGCTACCCGGAACTGCGGCTTTCCATCCCAGAGAGCGATCAGCCTCTGCCGCGCCCCACACTGGGCGCGACCGGGCAAAGCTCCAACGCCGAACAGCACACCGTGCGCTGGGGCGACAGTGAAAGCGCCACCTGGCAGCACGGCGAGGCCTTCTTCCGCAGCAAGGAAGAGGTCTTCGCCTTCAGCCCGCTGGCGAAGGGCGACTTCCGCGACTGGCCGCACGTAGTCAACAACTGGGATTTCTCCAGCGAGGAAATCATCTACCAAAACCTGCGCAAGGATTTCCCCACCGAATGGGGCGACCAGGCCCCGGCCGGCGAGGCGGTGGAACTAGGCTTTTACAATACCACCTTCATGTGGCCGCTGTTGACCTTCGGCTGGGAATTATTCCTGGAAGCCTGCCTCGACCCGCGATTCGAGCCGGTCATGGAGGAATTCGCCGAGATCAACCGGCGCGTCTTCCGCGCCTTCGCCCGCCTGCCGGCGCATTTCGTGATCTGCCACGATGACATCGTCATGACGCGCGGCCCGGTGTGCAGCCCGCGCTGGATGCGCCAATACGTTTTCCCGCGCTATGAAGAGCTGTGGAGCATCGTCAAAGCCAGCGGCAAGCGCGTCATCTTCATGTCCGACGGCTGCATGGATGCCTACGTGGACGATGTGATGGCTTGCGGGGCCAGCGGGGTGATCAGCGAACCCTATACAGACTATAAGGCCATCGCCCGCCGCTACCCGGACTGCTTCATCGCCGGCGAGGGCGATAACCGCGTGCTGATGCGCAACAACCCGGATGAAATCCGCGCCATGGTAGCCTCCATGGCCGAAACCGGGCGCATGAGCGGCGGCTACATGATGTGCATCGGCAACCACATCCCCTGGAACGTCTCGCCGGAAGGCATCCGGCTCTACCTGGAATACTCCAGAGAATTGGCTCACCGCTAAACAAGGTTGAAAAATGTTATGAAACTCTCTCCCAATTCCCGTCTTGTCATGATCGGCGACTCGGTCACAGATCACGGTCGCGCCCAACCGGCCGGCGAGGGCCTGTTCGAGGCCGTCGGGCGCGGCTGGGGCGGCTATGTCGCCCAGGTGGACGCCCTGCTGCAGGCCACCTACCCCGAACACCACATCCGCGTCACCAACAAAGGTACCAGCGGCAACAATGTCAAGAACCTGGCCGAACGCTGGCAAAGCGATGTGCTGGACCTGAAGCCCAACTGGCTCTCGATCGCCATCGGGATTAACGATGTCTGGCGACAGTTTGACCTGCCGCGCCAGCCGGAGACCTGGGTGCTGCCGGACGAGTACGAAGCCACTTATGAGATGCTGCTGCAAAAGACCCGTCCGCTGCTGGATGGCCTGGTGCTGATCACGCCCTACTACATCGAAACCAACCGGGCGGATCCGATGCGCAAGCGCATGGATGAATATGGGGACATCGTCAAAAAGCTGGCTGCCCGCCACAACGCCCTGTGCGTAGACTCGCAGGCGGCCTTCGACCGCGTCCTGGCGCACTATCACCCCATGTCCATCGCCTGGGATCGCATTCACCCCAACCATATCGGCTACATGATCCTGGCCAAAGCCTTTTTGCAGGCGATCGACTTCAATTGGTAAAAACTGTTGCAAAACCTCTCAAGGTGCAACGCATGACATCTCACCTTGAGAGGCTATTTTCAAACTGAGGCTCAAAGAATCATGAAGATCTCTATCATCCCCCAACCTCTTGCATTAAAAGAGACCCAGGGCCAATGCCCGTCCCCAAGCAGTTTTGAACTTAGCCCGGCGACCCGCATTTTGTTCTCCCCCAACGCCAAAGCCATCGGCGCGGCGCTGCAAGCCGCCCTGCCCTTC
Organism: uncultured Anaerolineales bacterium; assembly: GCA_903872065.1. Lineage (GTDB taxonomy): Bacteria > Chloroflexota > Anaerolineae > Anaerolineales > UBA4823 > CAIQJJ01. Next base: position 12,295 of record CAIQJJ010000312.1, read on the forward strand.
GAAACAAGCGCGGCTGAAAGCCTGGCCGACGCCGCCCCCAATGGGAGCATCCTGCTGACCACCCAGGGCAGCGATCCAGCGCTGGGCGCAGAAGGCTATACGCTGACCATCTCGCCAGAGAGCATCCTGCTGCGCGCCCCGCAGCCGGCCGGCCTGTTTTACGGCGTACAGACCCTGCGCCAGCTTCTCCCGCTGGAAAAGACCAACTCCGTCTCCATCCCCTGCCTGGAGATC
>CAIQJJ010000313.1 GCA_903872065.1 uncultured Anaerolineales bacterium
CCCTGGAACTGGCCCCGGTAACGATTCTGGTCGGGCCAAACGGCGCTGGCAAAAGCTCATTGGTCAGCGCCCTGACCTTTTTTCGAGACGCCTTACTGCAATCGCCAGAAATGGCCTTGCGGCAGCGCGGCGGCATGGAGCGTTTGCTAACCAACCTGGGAACAACCGCCAGCAGCCGTCCAGCGGCGCAGGCAGACAGCCTCTCTCTGGAAGTTGAAGTTGCCTCGCGCGCTCCCGGCCTTTTTCGGGGCGTTTATTTTGTGCGCTTCAAGCCGCAGGCCAATGGGTGGCAGATCGCCCGCGAGATAGCCGAGACCTGGACTGGCGTCAGCCACGACCACTTGATTTTTGAAGTAGAACAAGGAAAGTGGCTGAAATCCGTCAGCGGCCTTGAGCCGCGCCTGGCGCCAGACCGCCTGGCGCTGCCTCTCCTTTCCGGCGCGGCCGGGTTTTTGCCTCTGTACAATGCTTTGACGACTGTCCGCCGCTACGATGTCAACCCCCAATCCATGGGCGCTCTGCACGAACCAGATCAGCAGATCATCCTGGAGACGGACGGCGGAAACGCGGCAAGCGTTTTGCTGCATTTACAAAAAGAGGATCCACAGCGGTTTGAGAGGGTGCTGCAAACCTTGGGGCGCGTGATCGGCAGCATTCAGAAAGTGACCCCCAAAACCATCGGGCGAGCGTTAACCATTGCTTTTGAAGAAACACTGACCGGCAAACGCAGCGCCAGCTTTGACGCCGAGCAAATGTCAGAAGGCGCTTTGCGGACGTTGGGGATATTGCTCGCCGCTTACACCCTGGATCCCTCGGCGCTCATCCTGCTGGAAGAGCCAGAACGGGCCATTCATCCGGGCGCAGCAGCGGCTCTGGCCGAGGCGCTGCAAGAGGCCGGGCTGCGCACACAGATCGTGGCGACCACCCACAGCCCCGATCTGATCAGTCATTTCGACCTCGAGAGCCTGCGAGCGGTCAAGCGTGAAAAAGGTCTGACGCAGGTCGGCCCGGTCAAGCCAGCCCAGTTGGAATCCATTCGCCAAAACCTGTTCACGGCCGGCGAAATTCATCGTTTTGAAGGCCTAGCGCCAGAGTAAGCAGGGGGAGACGACATGCCTGTTATTCAACCCATTGTAGAAGGCCCCGGCGACGTGACTGCCGTTCCCGTTTTGCTGCGCCGGATTTTGCACGAACATCTTCATCTCACTCGCTGGCAGGTGGCGAACCCCATCAACGCCCAGGGCTGCGGCAACCTGCTGCGGCCAGGCGGAGTCGAACGCTTTGTGCAGCGCGCCCAGATGGAGCCAGGATGCACTGCCATCCTGGTTCTGATTGATGGCGATGCGGCGAACAACCTGCCGTCCGCCCAGCGCCCGGCGAACACTTGTCCACCAGGTTTTGCAGATTGGCTGGCGCAGCGGATAAGGCGAGTAAATCCACGCCTGCCCGTTGTAATTGTGATCGCCCGGTGGGAATATGAAGCCTGGTTTTTGGCCAGCATTGAAGCGATTGCCGCCCATCGCCGGGGTGGGATGCCCGGCCTATCGCCCAGCGCGCGCTATGAAGGCGACCCTGAGAACTATCCCGATCCCAAAGCCTGGATCAACGCCCGCCTGAGCCGGGGGTATCGCTATACTGAAACTCGCGACCAGGTCAACATGACCAGGTGGATTGATCTACAAATCACACAGCAGCGCGCCCGCTCTTTTCGCCGCCTGGTTCACGCAGTGCAGCAAATTGTCTCTATGCCGCAAAATGGTCAGAGTGTTGTTACCCCCTGAGGGGAAATATCGAAAAAGGAAGAAACCTATGAGTTCACAACCCTGGAATCGAACCTGCAAATTGCGCGAAGATGTGCGCAAAGGCGAGCTTTCGCTGGCCGAATTTGCCGCCGACCTGAACGATGTGCGCACCGGCGGCGCGCCGCTGATCTACCGCGACGCCAATATGTTTTTCGACCGCACCTACCCCACCTTTCGCATGAAGGAATTGACGCGGGATGTGCTGAAACGCCTGGCGGGGCAGGGCGGCAAACCGGTGCTGCGCTTGCAGGTGGCCTACGGCGGCGGCAAGACCCACACCCTGATCACCCTGCTGCACCTGGCCGAACGGGGGCAGGGGCTGGGCAATCATCGCACCGTGCGCGAGTTCCTGGCCTTTGCCGGGCTGGCGGAGGCCCCGGCGGCGCGGGTAGCCCTGCTGCCCTGCGACAAGCTGGATGTCAACGAGGGCATGGAAGTCTATGGCCCGGATGGCGGCAAACGCCAGGTGCGCACGCTGTGGGGGGCTCTCGCCTATCAATTGGCCGGCGAGAGCGGCTATGCCCGCTTGAAAGAGCATGACGAACAAATCACCGTCCCGGCCGAGCCGCTGTTGGTGGACCTGCTCAAAGCTCCGCTGCGCGATGGCCTGGGGGCGCTGGTGTTGGTGGATGAAGCTGTCTGGTATTATCGCCAGGCCGTCTTGAAAGACCCGCGCATGTTGGGGGCGATTAAAGATTTCTTTCAGGTCTTAAACCAGGCAGTCGCGAAAGTGAATCGCGCCGGCATGGTCGCGTCGTTAATTGCCTCGCGCCTGGAAGCCCACGATCAAACCGGGGTGCAGTGCCTGACGGCGCTGGATGATGTTTTCCAGCGCATCGCCGAGCCGGTTGAACCGGTGACGCGCGAGGATGTGGCCGAGATTTTGCGCCGCCGGCTGTTCGAGCATACGCCCGGCGAGGCCGAACGCCGTCCGATTGTGGACAGTCTCTTGGCCGGGCTGCGCAAACTCCCCCTGCCTGCATCGCACTATGACCAGGCGGCGTACGAGCGCTGGATAGCAGCCTACCCGTTTCACCCAGAAATGATCAATGTGCTGTACCAGAAATGGACGCAGATGAGCGGATTTCAACGCACGCGCGGCGCGCTGCGCTTGCTGGCGTATGCCTTGCGCGACAGCGAATCCAGCGACAGTCAGCCAGTGATCGGCATGTCGGCCCTGCTGCCCTATGGAACGCGAGAGCAGGGGCTTTCAGCGGCTTTGAATGAACTGGTGGAAATTTGCGATACCGAAGCGCGCTGGACGCCGATTTTGCGCGGCGAACTGGACAAGGCGCGTGCGATTCAAACCCTGCTGCCCAGCCTGGGGGCGCGTGAGATCGAACAGGCAGTAGCAGCCGCCTTTTTGCATTCTCAGCCGACCGGTCAGCATGCGTCCACGGCGGAACTGCTGGAACTGCTGGTTCACCCGACGATAGACGCCTCAGCCGTGGATGAGGGCCTGCGCAAATGGCGGGAAAAATCCTGGTTCCTGGTGGAAAACCCCGATGTCTGGCAACTGGGAACCATGGCTAACCTGACGCATATACACATCCAGGCAATGGGCTGGTTAAGCGAGGAGGAAATCGGGATCGAACTGCGCAGCCGGATCAAAAACGTCGGCCTGCTCAAGTCCGCCGACGGAGGGGTAGAGATTCATGCCCTGCCGACCTCCGGGCCGCGCGAAGTCGCTGACGATCTCAAGCTGCATTACCTCATCCTGGGGCCAGAGTGCGCCCTCGAATTGGGCAAACCGCTGCCGCCAAACGTGGAAGCCTATTTTAACCAGGTCACTGGCCCGGACAACCCGCGCACCTATCGCAACAATCTATTGGCGCTGGCTCCGGAGGCGTCCCGCCTGGCCGGCTTGCGCGAGCAGGTGCGGCGCTACCTGGGTTGGGTGCGCATGGAAAAGCCGGATGTGCAAAAATCGCTGACAGACACTCAGCGCCAAAAGCTGCCCGGGTATAAGCAGGAGGCGGTGAACAATTTACCCGAATCGGTTGTTGCGGCCTACAATATCCTGGTTGCCGTAAACGAAGATGGCAATGTACAGGCGCAAGCCTTGCGCGCCAGCAGCGCCGCCGGCGGAGCGCCGTTTGAAAGGATTAAGGCGATGTTGGCCGAAGAAGAGCGCCTGGTGACGGTGGCGTTGGATCCGGATCTCATTTTGCCAGGAAGCTATTTCTCCTTGTGGAGCGAGGGACAAAAATCCCGCCGCGTGATTGATATCCAGCGCGCTTTCAGTCAATTTCCGCGCTTGCCGCGCCTGCTGCGCCCGGCGTCGCTCTACGAAACGCTGCGCCGGGGGGTTCAATCGGGCGTCATTGTGCTGCGCCTGCCGCGTTCCGATGGTTCGGCGCGCACCTGGTGGCGCATCCCGCCGGATGACGGGACGCTCACGCGCCAGGAACTGGAACTGATGGCTTCGACAGATGCGGAATTGACCAACCTGGAGCCTGAACTGCTCAAGCCCGGCCAATTGGATGGTTTGACAACGGGCGGGCAACCCCGGTTCGCGTATGCAGCCCTGGCGGCCTATTTCAACGGCAAGCAGGCCCCGCGCCTGGCCTCCACCGCGGTGCTCCACGAGGCGCTGCGCCAGGCTGTCCAGAGAGGGTGGTTGATGGCGCAAATCAACGGCGCAGCCTTCTATAATGAATCCATCCCGGAGACGCTGTTGGCCGATTCGACAGAATTCTTGCCGCCGCCGGCGCCGCTGGATAGCGTGAATTTGCTCAAACAGGCGCTGCCAGAGGCATGGACCGGATCAAAAGCCAGCATCCAGGAGATTGCGGCCGCCCTGGGACGCAAAGCCAGGCACCCCATCCCCTGGGGCATGCTCGCCAATGCGGTGGATGATGCGATCAACCTGCGCCTGTTGGAGGTGGATCCGGCCGGGGAAACCTGGCCCTGTTCACCAGCGTTGGCCGGCAGTGTTTTCGTTAAGCCCCCCGAAAAGATTGACCTGACGGTAGAAATGATTTTAGAAGCACTGCGCTACACGAATACCAATACCCCCAGTTTGCGAGCCGTTAAGGAAACTATCGAAAGCCAGTTCCTTAATGGAAAACAAATTCCAACAGATGTTTTTACCGCCAAAGCGCAAGAAGCGATCGCAAACGGCGCGTTAGCCTCGCTGGATCAATGGCATCCAGACGACCCCTTACGCACACGCGTCAAGATACCCTCCAAGACGCTGTTTGCCGAAGAGCAGCTCAGTTCTGCTGCGCTGCAAGAATTTGCTGAAAATATCCAAAAATTGATTACCCTGGCGCCTGACCTGGTATTCACCTTCAAGTTGACAATCAGCGCCGAAGGCAAAAAACCGGATGAGGAATTGATGGCCAGGTTGAACGATCTGCTGAATGAGGTTAAGGAGGGCTGGCATCTGCATTAAACGCGCTGGCCCGCGCTTCGGCGCGACTCGCTGTTGAACCGCCTGATGCGATTTTCAATATCAGCCACCGCGCTGCGTATTTCTACCAGGTCCCCTTCGCTCATGTACCTGGTCAGTTCTGCGAAAAGCGCCGGGACATTGGGTTGGTAATCGTGAAGCAG
>CAIQJJ010000314.1 GCA_903872065.1 uncultured Anaerolineales bacterium
CGTTTTTCTTCTCTCTCGGCTAGTTCTTCGAGATAACGATTATGCTTCAAGTCCTCTTTGTTGGCATCTATTTGGGCTTGCTTTATGTCCATAAATTTCTGGTGTGCTTGCAGCATTTTATTGATCATTCCCTCGGTCTTAACCCTGTAGGTTTCAGCAGCAATGCCAGCGTTACTAAAAAAAAGTAATTGCATCTTAAACCCTTCAGCTATGAATTTGCCCGCTTTAAGCACAGAATACCCAATTCCCTCTAATGTTTCATCCCACCATTTTTTTAACTGAATTAAATCCCCCTCTGTTGTTCCTATTCCCTCAGACATCAACTTGCCATACTTATCGTTAAGTATATCGACAGCGACCCCGTTAGCGTATTGTTCGTCTGTAAGCCCCTTCACCTCATCTTCAATACCTTCCGCACAGTGGTGGTCGAACGCCGGCGCGATATTGGCATGCTGCGCGCCCTGGGCGCTAACCGCGGAGTGATCGTGGGCATGATCCTGATCGAGGGTCTGCTGCAAGGTGTGATCGGCACGGCGCTCGGTTTGGGATTGGGCTACCTGATGGGGGCCGGCGTCCTCAAACTGGCTTCGCCGCTGATGAGCAAATTCATCAACCTGACCATTGGCGCGCCGGTTGTCTCTGGCGAGCTGGTCTTAGGCTCGATCGTGATGGGCGTGGGATTCACCGTCCTGGCCGGCCTGCTGCCGGCGCTGACCGCCAGCAAAGTGATGCCGCTGGAGGCCCTGCGCCCCTCTGTAGCGGAAGTTGAATTCAATCGCCAGACCGGGCGCGGCTTTGTGGGCGGCGTCGTTCTGATGGCGTTCAGCCTGCTGGTTTTGTTCTCTGGCAACACTGCCCTGGTTGCGCCGGGCGGCCTGCTCTTTTTGATTGGTTTGGTGTTGGTCGCCCCGGCTTTGGTGCGGCCGATTGCCAGCGCCTTCGGTTGGGTCATCCGCCTTCTCTATGCCCGCTCCGGGGCTGGCCAACTGGCGCAGGGCAATCTCTCGCGGCAGCCCTCGCGCGTGGCGATCACCGCCAGCGCCAGCATGCTCGGCCTGGCCGTGATTGTCGCCGCTGGCGGCATGGTCAGCAGCCTGACGCTGACCCTGGACGAGGTGATGAAAAAGAGCCTGGGCAGCGACTACCTGCTCATCCCGCCGGCGATTGCGGTTTGGAACACCGACATGGGTTCTACCGGCGAACTGGCCGAGCGCCTGCGCACCATCGAGGGGGTGGGCGATGTCAGCACTCTGCGCTTTGCCGGGGCGGCCGCTAACGGTCAATCGGTCTCACTGATGGGTCTCGATCCGGCATCCTTTCCTAAGGTCAGCGGTCTGCGCTTCCAGGAGAACACCCTGGGCAGCGAAGAGGCCGTTTACCAGGCCTTGAACAATGAGCGCGCCCTGATCGCCAACGGCGCTTTTATGATGCTGACGCAAAAGAAGGTTGGCGATATGGTTGAACTGGTCTCGCCGAAAGGGACGCAGAACTACCGCATCGTGGCGGTAGCCTCCGACCTGCTCAACGCCAAGATCACAACCGCTTATATCTCCCATGCCAGCATGCTGGCGGATTGGGACAAAAGCGAAGATGTCTTCATTCAGCTCAATCTAAAGCATGGGGCGGCGGTCGAGGCGACCGAGAAGGCCATCCGCCAGGTGGCGGCGGACTATCCGCAGTTCAATATCATCAACGGCAAAGCCTACTATGACTCGATGATGGCTCAGATGAACGCTGCCTTTGCCGCCATGTACTTCATCCTGGCCATGCTGGCGCTGCCCTCGCTGATCGCCATGCTCAACACACTGGCGATTGGCGTCATCGAGCGCACGCGCGAGATCGGCATGATCCGCGCCGTGGGCAGCACACAGGGCCAAATTCGTAGTATGATCCTGGTCGAGGCGCTCATCCTGGCCGGCATCGGCGTCGCCTTTGGGCTGGCGGCCGGCCTGTACCTGGGTTATGTCTTTGTGATTGCGATCGAGTCATTCTTCCCGATGGGCTACGCCTTCCCTGCCTCCGGCATTACAGCGGCGATTCTCATTGGGCTGTTGTTCGGAGCATTAGCAGCTATCATCCCTGCCCGCCAGGCGGCGCGCATGGAAATCATCCAAGCTTTGCGCTACGAGTAGCATTTATGAGTCTTTTTGTCCAAGAAGTTGGTTCACGCGAAAAACCCAGTCTCGTCTTTCTGCACGGCGGCGGCGGAGGGGGCTGGATGTGGCAGGAACAGATCGCCGAACTGCGCGGCGCGTATCACTGCCTTGCGCCCGATCTGCCCGAACACGGCGGCAGCATGGCGGTCACGCCGTTCAGCATCGCCGGCTGCGCCCAACAGATTGCCGATCTGATCCAGGAGCGGGCGCAGGGCGGCAAGGCGCACGTAGTTGGGCTGTCGCTCGGCGCGCAGGTCGCCGTTGCCCTGCTCGCCGCCGCGCCGGAAAGGCTGCACTCGGCGCTGATCAGCAGCGCGATGCTGCGGCCCGCGCCCGGCGCCTGGATGTATACGCCGGCCATGCTGAAATTCACCTACCAGACCTGCGTCGCCCCCTTCAAGAACGTCAACTGGTGGATTGACCTGAACGCCAGGTATTCCAGCGGCATCCCTGAACGGTACTATGCCTATGCTCGCGCCGATTTCCAGCGTATGACCGAAGACGCCTGGCTGCAGGTTATGAGTGAAAACCTGAATTTTCGCCTGCCGGCCGGGCTGGATAAGGTCAAAGTTCCCGTATTGGTGATGGCTGGCGAGGGCGAGTATGAGGCAATGAAACAATCGGCCAGGGAGTTGGCCGCGGCGCTGCCGAACGCTCGCCTGGAACTGGTGCAGCATGCGCGCGAGCGGTGGTTTGGCTCGCCCTTTTCGCTGGCGCAGCAGCACAACTGGAATCTGAATGACCCCCAGCGCTTTACGCAGCGCTTGCGGCAGTGGTTGGAGAACTTATAGGTGTCTCCCGCAGTGCGCCCTGGCGGTTGTGTTATTTGGTGCGACGTTCGAGCAGCCGCGTCGTGATCTGATCGTCGGCTTGCAGCAGCGCCGCAGCCGGCGCGGCGTTCTCTTTGAACACCGCATACAGCGCGGTCGCCAGCGGATCCCAGTAGACCGGTGCATCCGGGTGCAGTGGATAGGGGACGCCGCCCTTCAGCGCGGCGATCAACTGCTGCACCTGCACATCGCGCGGGCGCGCCGTCTGCGCGGCGGGGATGAAACCCACCTCCGCCAGGCGGCTTTGCACCTCAGCCGAAAGCAGGTAGCTGATGAATTGAAAAGCAGCCGCCTGCTCCTCGCGCGTGGAATTGGGGTTCAGATAGAGACTGTCCGCCCAGACAAAGCCCGACAGACTTCCGCCGTTCACTGCCGGCCAGGGGTCAATCGCCAGGTTGGCCGGCCCAATCGCATCCGCCAACTCCTGCCGCTTCCAACTTCCCTCGGTAATCCAGCCCACCTTGCCTTCTTTAAACAGGCGCACATCGCGCTCGGTGCTGAGTTCCGCCGCGCCGGCGCGCTCAAAATCCTTGAGCAAGCTCAACCACTCCAGCCCGGCCTCGGTATTAAACGCCGGGTTGCCCTGCTCATCCATCAGCGTCCCGCCCAGGCCATAAAGGTGGGCCGCCGAATAGTAAATGCCGCGCTCCAGGTCGGCCCCCACCACCCCGCCGTGCGTCGCCGTTTGCGCCAGGGTGAGGAATTCGTCAAAGTTCGCCGCCGCCTGGGGGATAATGCTTTGGTTGCGGTATAAGACCATCCCGCGCAAGGCGTAGGGCAGGTTGATTAGCTTTCCCTGGTAAGCGGCGCTTTCCACTCCCGGCGGCGAGAGCGTGGCGAGCAGATCGGGCGCGGCGAAACCGGCCAGGTCGGCGACCAACTGTTCATCTGCCCAGGCGCGTCCCCATTCGGCCGGGGCAAAGAGAAGGGTTGGCCCGCCGCCGTTGTAAGTCTCCTGCGTGTAGGTATCTTGCAGAACTTCGCTGGGGATGCGGCGCACATCGAAATAGACCTCTGGATAAGCGCCCTGGAAAGTCCGCATCACTTGCTCCAAAAACGCCAACTGTTGGTCATCCCAATCCAGCCACAGGACGAGCGTGGCGCGCCAGGTGAAGGGCGTCGGCGTCAGCGCGGGTGTGGGCGGCGGCAGCGGAGTCTCGGACGGCGCGAGGGTGGGGGAGGCGGTCGGCGTTCTGCGCGCCGCGCCCTCGCCCGTGCAAGCGACCAAAGAAAGGGCAATGAGGAGCAAAGCGAAGCGGCGTATCATAAGGCTATTATAAGTCAGGTAGCCATCCCTGGAGATTGAGATCGAGAGGATTTCACCGCAAAGCTCACCGATCGCACAAGTTTTAACGCAAGATTAACCACAAATGCTATATTGCTATTTCCCTGAAAGCGTGCGACAATAATCATGTACCTGGCGCGGGCAAAGGATGATGCTTTTGTTTACGAGCAGCAGCGCAGTTCGCGAGCGGCTTTGCCGCCTTGCCAGGTTTTCAGAAAGGAGCCTCCATGTACCCTGTCTTGTTCCAATTTGGCGCGGTGAGCATCTACACCCACAGCTTCTTTTTCTTGCTGGCCCTGCTGGTCGGCCTGGCCTGGCTGGTCGGCGAGGCGCGGCGGCGGCGCTGGCCCAAAGAAGAGGTCGTCCCGATCACCCTGGCCGCCTTTGTCGGCGGCATGATCGGGGCGCGCATTTCCATCCTCTTTTTCCACGGCTGGCAGACCGCTCCCCTGACGCTCAATTTCTTTGCCCTCTTTGACCCGCGCATCGGGCCGGGCTCCTTGCTGGGCGGTGTGATTGGCGCTTACATCGGTGGGTATATTGCCAGTCGCGCCATTGGCAAGGCCGGCTGCGCCTGCGACGCCTTCGCGCCGGCCATGGCCCTGGCTACCGCTGTCGGGCGCGTCGGCGATTTTCTCTCCGGCGAAGACCTGTTGGGCAAGCCCACGACCTTGCCCTGGGGCGCGCCGCTGCCGGGGATTGATTACCTGGTGCATCCTACCCCGCTCTATGACATGGCCTTCAATTTGCTCTGGTTTGGAGTCCTGGTGGCGCTGCGCGACCGTCCGCAAATGCAGAACGGCAATTTGCTCAAGCTCGGCCTGGCCGGCTACGCCGTTTTCCGCTTCCTGGTGGAATTTGTGCGCAACAACCAGGCGCTGCTTTGGGGACTGACCGGGCAGCAGTTTTTCTGCCTGGGGCTGCTGGCGGCGATCGGGTTGTATTATGCGCGGCAAAGTCAGCAAATGAGGACAATTTCCTAAATGCTCCCAGATACCTGGATCGAAGATACCCAGTCTATTTGCCCAATTTGCCGGCGGCTGCTGGAGGCGCAGTTGGTGGAGCGCGGCGGGCAGGTGTTGATGCGCAAGACTTGCCCCGAACACGGCGCTTTTGAGGCGCTGGTCTTTAGCGACGCCGATCTGTTCCAGCGCATCAAGCCGTTCAACAAGCCAGGCGTGCGTCCGCTTGAATTTGCCGCCGCGGTCAAAGACGGCTGCCCGTGGGACTGCGGCCTCTGCCCCGAACACCGTCAGCATCTCTGCCTGGGGCTGATCGAGGTCACTTCGGCCTGCAACCTGGAATGCCCGCTCTGCTTTGCGAATTCCTCCCCAACCAACCACAGCTTTGAACTGAGCTACGAGCAGGTGAATTTCATGCTCGACCGCTTCGTCGCCACCGAGGGCCAGCCCGAG
>CAIQJJ010000315.1 GCA_903872065.1 uncultured Anaerolineales bacterium
AAGCGGTTGGCTACTTCCCGGCCAGCCAGGCAGCCCTTGATGCCGCCCGCCAAACCCTGCTGGACGCACTGAAATAATCATCATTCGCCCTGGCCCTCCCTGGCAAATGAACACTGCCGGGGAGGGTGGGGCTTACTCGGATATGCAAACTCAAATGACCATCCGTTCATTTGCCAGAGAGGCAAACCTAATGAGTCTGCGCCGCCGTTCTCGCCCGGGGGAGAGTCTGATCCAGGGCTTTCTGTTTTTTTGCGGCGCATTTTCGATTCTGACCACCGTGGGAATTGTTTACGAGATCGGCAAAGAGGCGCTGCTCTTTTTCGGCGACCCTGAGGTCAATGGGTGGAAATTTTTCACCGGTCTTAAGTGGCAGCCGCAGGCCGGCGAGTTTGGCATTTTGCCTCTGCTCAATGCCACCTTGATGACCACCTTCTTTGCCATGTTGATCGCTCTGCCGTTGGGCTTGTGTGTGGCTGTCTATTTGAGTGAATATGCCTCGCCGCGCTTGCGCAACTGGCTCAAGCCGGCGCTCGAAATCCTGGCCGGCATTCCCACCGTGGTCTATGGTTATTTTGCCCTGACCTTCATGACCCCCTTGCTGCGCCTGCTTTTTGGCAAAGATGTGGTGGATATTTACAACACTGCTTCAGCCGGCCTGGTGATGGGTATTCTCATTTTGCCCTTGATTGCTTCGATGGGTGAGGATGCCCTATCCGCCGTACCGCGTTCCCTGCGGGAGGCGGCGTATGCCCTGGGCGCGACCCGCCTGGAAACCGCCGTCAAAGTTGTCCTGCCGGCGGCGCTTTCTGGCCTGGCGGCTGCCTTCATTGTGGGCGTTTCGCGGGCGGTCGGCGAGACGATGATCGTCGCTCTGGCAGCCGGGGCCGGGCCGAATTTTACTTTCAATCCTTTCAAGGGCGCGGAGACCATGACCGGTCATATCGTGCGCATCTCAGGCGGCGATTTAAGTTATGACTCAATTGACTACAACAGCCTTTTCGCCATCGGCATGCTGCTGTTTTTCGTCACCCTGTCGCTCAACCTGATCAGCCAGCAGATCGTGCGTCGTTTTCGCGAGGTGTACGAATGAAAAACCCCCTTCCCAATCCACTTCAACCCGTCTTTGAGCCAGAAGTGGCGCAGCGCAACCGCCTGGCCGCCGTCTGGCGTCTGCTGTTTCGCCTTTCGGTGGCGATCAGTCTCGGCTTTTTGGCCTTGCTGCTTTTCAATATCCTCAACCAATCTTTTGGCTATGCGGCGCTAACCACCAAGATAGACCCTGCTTCCCTGGCGGTTAACGGCGCGGCGCTGCAAACCCTGGGCAAAGAAGACCTGCTCAAGATCCTCCAGGCGAAGATCTCTAAAGGAAGACTGCGTCAGCTTGACCGCGAACTGCCTCTCAGCGAGCGCAGCCGCGAGGATGTCTACGCGCTGGTGTGGCAAGAGGTTGTGCAGCCTGAGGTTGCTTACACCTGGCCGCTCTTGGATTCGCTCTGGCGGCCGGCGGCTGTCCGCGCCGAGGCGGCGGCCAGGTATCCTCAAGCGCAGTTGACCTTTCGCTCGTGGGCCAATGCCTCCTTCATCCGCAGCTCGCAGTCATCCGACCCGCTTAATGCCGGTGTGCGCACAGCCATCCTGGGTTCGTTGTGGACAATTGCCATCACGATTGTGATCGCCTTCCCGCTTGGGGTAGGCGCGGCGATTTACCTTGAGGAATACGCCGCCGACAACTGGCTCAATCGCCTGATCCAGACCAATATTAACAACCTGGCCGGGGTACCTTCCATCATTTACGGCATGTTGGGCCTGGCCATCTTTGTGCGCACCTTGCAGCCGCTGACCAGTGGGGCGGCTTTTGGCGTCTCTGACCCAACCACCGCCAACGGGCGCACGATCCTCTCCGCTGGGTTAACTTTAGCGCTCCTGGTGCTGCCGTTGATCATTATCAACGCCCAGGAAGCGATCCGCGCCGTGCCAGATTCACTGCGCCAGGCCAGCTATGGACTGGGGGCTACCCAATGGCAAACGATCTGGCATCATGTCTTGCCGGGCGCGATCCCGGGCATTCTCACCGGCGCCATCCTGGCAATTTCCCGCGCGATTGGCGAGACGGCCCCCCTGGTCGTAGTGGGGGCGGCCACGTACATTACCTTTGATCCCAGTGGGCCATTTTCCAAGTTCACTACCCTGCCGATCCAGATTTATCAGTGGACGGCGCGCCCGCAAGCCGAATTTCGCAACCTGGCTGCGGCGGCAATTTTGGTCTTACTGCTGCTGCTGCTTTCACTGAACGCCTCGGCGATTGTGCTGCGCAATCGCTATGATAGAAAGTAAATATGCCTCAAACTCTCTCGCCCCAATATGCCATCCAGGCCAAAAACCTGAGCGTTTATTATGGCGCGTTTCGCGCCGTCAAGAATATCACCCTGTCCATTGAACAGCGAAAAGTGACCGCTATTATCGGCCCATCCGGCTGCGGCAAATCTACCGTCTTGCGTTCCTTCAATCGCATGAATGAATTGACGCCATCCGCCTCAATTGCCGGCGAAATCCTCTTTATGGGACAAAATATCTACGCCCCGGAGGTCGATCCGGTCGAGGTGCGCCGGCGTGTGGGCATGGTCTTCCAGAAACCAAATCCTTTTCCCAAGAGTATCTACGAAAACGTGGCCTGGGGGGCGCGGCTGAATGGATTTCGCAGCGGCCTGGGTCGCCCGAATATGGATGAATGGGTGGAGACCTGCCTCAGAAAGGCCGCTTTGTGGGATGAAGTCAAGGATAAACTGCAGCAGAGCGGTTTGTCGCTTTCAGGTGGGCAGCAGCAGCGTTTGTGCATTGCGCGCGCCATCGCTGTCAAACCGGAGATCATTCTCATGGATGAGCCGGCCTCAGCCCTTGACCCGATCGCGACGCTCAAGATTGAAGAATTGATGCGCGAACTGGCCGAAGAGTACACCATCATTGTGGTGACGCACAATATGCAGCAGGCGGCGCGCGTCTCCGATTTCACCGCCTTTTTCAGTATGGACGAAGATCGCGCCGGCGCATTGGTTGAATATGGCCTGACAACGCAGATTTTCACCACACCCAAAGACTCTCGCACAGAGGGCTATATTACCGGGAGATATGGGTAGTGAGTAATGGATCACGAGAAATACGTACCATGCAATATTCTCTTTTTATGGAAGGAAGCCTATGCCCATTCATTCTCCCCGCGAAACGTTTGACCGCGCCCTGCAAAAACTGCTCGATCAGGTGCTGCTCTTGGGCAGCATGGTCGAGGAAGCTGTCCAGGGAGCGATGGAGGCGCTGCAGCGCCGCGACCACATCGCCGCCCGTCGCATTTACGCCGCCGATCAGCAGATTAACGAGAAGCGCTACGCCATCGAGAGCGAGTGCATTGCGCTGATCGCTACCCAACAACCGATGGCGCGCGATGTGCGCTTTCTGGCCGCCATCTTGGAGATCATCACCGAACTGGAACGGATTGGCGACTACGCCAAAGGGATTTGCAGGATTAACCTGCTGTTGGGCGAGTCGCTTATCGATCCGGCGGCCTGGTTGAGCTTACAGCAGATGGCTGCGCTTGGCCTGGATATGCTTCATCGCGCCCTGGATGCTTTTGTCTGCCAGGATGTCAAGACGGCGCGCGCCATCCCGGCCGAGGATGACGCCGTAGATAGCCTGTACAATCAGCTTTACCGCCGCTTGGTGGCGCAAATGGCAGGGCAGCCAGAGACGGTGGAGCGCAGCAATCATTTGCTGTGGGCCGCCCACAATCTGGAGCGTATGGCCGACCGTGTGAGCAATATCTGCGAACGGATTGTTTATGTCTCTACCGGCGAGATCAAAGAACTAGACTCAACGGAAGGAAATATTGAGACGCCAGGTAATTAGCTGGCGCGGTTCACCTCGAACAGAGGCCTGCTGAGAAAGATGAGCGCTGCCAGGAATAGTATCCATCCAAGCGGATAACCAATGCGAAGGATATTATTCCTGGCGACGATCCCTGCGAATCCGATCAAATATGCCAGGCCATCTAACGCCAACAGAGCGCCGGCCCAACGAGACAATCGTTTCTCGACCATCAGAATCCAGCCAAAGAAAATGGATGAGATGCCCAAAAGGCTATAAGCGAGTCCGTTGACCAACGCCGCACTTGAGGTGGGCCAGGTTTGAAGTATTTGCTGCAGCAAAACATACGCGGTAGATTGGTATTCAGGCTGCCGGTAGAGGTCATTTAATGTGGGAACCACAGTGATCTGAGTGAAGGATACGATAAAACTACATACGACGTACGCGGGTATCAAAATCAGCCCCATGGTCGCGATCTCAGGGGCCAGGTTTTGGATATAGCGATATAGCGCAGCAAATAGCAAGGCTGTTGTCAATGTAATTAGAGCGGCGCTGAGATGGGTTAGGAAAAAGAGTACGTTGAACTGGGCGATATAGGCTAACTTTTCCACAAGTGTGGATTGTGTTCCGCCTACGACTACTTCCATCGTTATGAAAACCATCCATAAAACGGTCAGCAGCAGGGTTCCGGTCGCTAAAAAGCTGATTAGTTTATGTTTCATTGGATCCGCTTCTCCTGGATTAAAAAAATTTACAGAGCGGGACAAATTTAGCACAAATGATATTCAGCTTGGATAACAGGTTGTAAACACTTTGTTAAGAATTGATTAACGATTGTTCTATGCCTTTAGTACTATTGACTCGACCTTTCAATTTTGTTAGGCTTAGAATGTATTAAGCTTTCATTTCTGTTAGATTAATACTTTATTTAAGTTCGATTGTTCATTAACTTCGCTATTTGGTGTGTGGAAGAGGTGTGTCCCACACCAGGGAGGGCGTTATGTTCAGGAATATTGGACGACCTGCTCGTTTGCTGCTTGCGGTTTGCATCGTGTTATCACTGATGCCGCTGCCGGTTTACCATGCTGTGGCCTCTGATTTGATGACGGATCTCGAAGATACCCCCATCCTGGTCAGCGGCTTAAAGAACTTCGGCAGTCAGCTTAGCGCTAAAGGCTTAAGCCATTTTAAAGAGTTGGGGCAGGCTCTACCTTTGGCGGCGCTCGCGCCAGGCGGAGCAGATGGCCTGGCCCTGGATAGTGTGTTTGTTTCATTATTTGACACGCTTTCCGCCTCTTACCTCACCTATGACGATCTGCGCAGCGCGCTGGAGGCCCTGGATGGGGAGATCGCCGGCGTGACCGTCGCTGTGGGCGACGTGGCTGTCAGCCGCACGGGAGACATTGTGCAAATGAGTCTGACGATCGCCGCCGTGCGCAGCATTTCACCGCCCTTAAGCTTTGCGCAGCCGCCGCTCGACCTGGACGGCGGCAGTTTGCCGATCCTCCTGACGGCTACTTTGCCCCTGGTGTTTGAACTGAACACCCAGGCGACGAACCCCGACCTGGCCTTCTACCTGGTGGGCGAGCCGGCCCTGCGCCTGTCGGTCTCGGCGGATGCGTCGATCGGGGATTTTGACAGCCTCTTGGGGTTGACCGATATTCATGTCAGCGGCGCGCTGCAATCGAATTTCAGCCTGTTGATCCAGTTGGTCGATCCAGACGCCAATGGGCAGATCACGATCTACGATTGGAGCAATGCCGCACTGATTGACCTGGCCCAAATCAGTTATGTGGATAACCCCGGCGCAGTGCAGGCGCTGCAGGCCTCGCTCTACCTGGACAGCGCCATTATCCCCGGCGATCCAGACGCCAGCCTCATCTTCACCATCCCCAACGCCAGCCTCATGCTGACGCCGACGGTGGATCTGGCCTTAAGTGATCTGGGCAATTTCACCAACCTGAATCCCGATGACTTCCTCTCTGGTTTTGCCCAGTTGGCTGCTGGCCTGGTGGGGTTGCAGCAGGCAGGCGACCTCAAACTGCCCTTCTTACAGCAGTACCTGGGCGACGCCTTCTACTTTGCCGATCCGCTCATCCAGTTTGTCCAGCAGCAGGGTGTGGCTGATGTGGTCTGCGGCAGCCTCAACCAGATTCCACCCGCCGGCGCTGTCCACAACCTGCCGCCGGGCGCTCTGGTCTTCTGCCAGGCCTATGCTCTGACGAATGCCCAAAGTGTGGATTGGGATATCGCCAATGGCGACCTGCTCGCCGGTGAGACCACCACGACCACCGTTGGGATTACCCCAGGCAGCGTCGTCACCTTCACCCTCCCGACTGGCGGAACGCCGGATGTCTCTGTCCATTTCATAGATGGAGATGGCGTCGAACACCTGGCCCTGCCGCGCTTTGATACCCTGCAGGAACTTTTGCCGAAACTGATCTCCCTGGGCGGCTTCGATGGAGACTTGCTCAATCCCGCTTATGACTCGGCCACGCAAAGCCTCACCTACCACCTGGTCAAGCAGTGGAATCCCGATCCCTATGACGCTCGCCTCGACTTTGGCGACAAACTCAAGGCTGCCACCCATTTGAGCGGCCTCAGCCAGACCAGCACTGCCAGCGCCTCCTTCGATCCGCAAGATGTCGTCCTGGATATTGTTTTTGGCGTCATCCTGGCGGATGGCATTGACAACCCTGCCAACCGCTTCTTCATTCAAGTCCCGTCCGGCGGGCATATCTTCACCGCTGATGTGAACGCCTCGGCTGAGATTGCCCTCAAGGGGCAGGTTGGCTTTGTGCAGGTCTCTGTGCAGGGCGATGCGGCCCAAAATACCGTCAATCCCGCCGCCGCCTTCACGATGGGGCGTTCGGATTCCTCCCGCCCAATGTTGAGTGTGGATATCCTGTCCAGTGAGATTATGACCGCCTCGGTGGTTATTCCCAACGCCGTATTGGTCTCTGACCTCATGCGGGATGTCACCATTTACGTTCAGCCCGATTGCAACGTCGCCATGTCGGCCGGCCTCAGCGCCAGCGCCTCCCTGGGCAGTATGGAAGTTACCGGCGGCGTTGCGGTCTCCTGGCCGGATGCCTTTGCTGAAGGCTGTACGCCCGATTTCTCCACGCTCGAGGTCGTTCCGACCGCGGATTTCAGCCAGAATTTGTTCAACTTTGACCTCTCGCCCAGCCTCTTCGGCGCCTATACCAATATCATTACCAGCACCACTCTGATGGTTGCCAGCGACGCTGCTTTTCTCTCCGCTGGCCGCGACCTGGTAGGCAGTACCTTGAAGAACCTGGACGATGGCTCGCGCTGCGTGATCACTGCTTTCACCGACATCACCCTTACCTGCGACAGCGGCCTGGCCGGCGGGACGTTGAACTACTGGCAGACGGGCGATCGCTATGAGATCGCCGGCGATCCGCTGGCCATGCTGGGAGCTATCCTGGACAATCTTGATCTCCTGACCAGCGCCCTGGAGTCGCTCTCCGGCAGCTCGTTGGGCAATGGCAATTTCTGGCAGGATGATCTGCCCCTGGTCGGCTTCAGCCCGCAGGAATTGGTGACCCAGTTCCGCGAGATCAAAACCGCGGTGGATGAAATCCGCAGCGGCATCCCTGAAGGCTTGATCTTCTGCGGCGATCAAGATACTCTCCCGCCTGGCGGGGACGTCAAGAATGCCGCTCCTGGCGCGATCATCTACTGCCAGGCATTTGCTCCCATTGAGGGCGACCTCAGCGCCGCAACCTGGAGCATCGTGGGCGGCGAACCGGTTGCCAACACATCTGGCGCGGAGGCGCTGGCGACGGTGAATAATGGGACGGCCAGCGCCAACGCGGCTTTCCGCGTCACTGAAGCCGGCGGTTTGGATCCCGAAAACGGCTTCCAGGTCAGCCTGTCCTTCACCGACTCCGGCGGCGTCCATTCGGTCTTCTTGCCCATTCAGAACCCTCCGCCCCACCTGCTCAAGTTGGAGCAGTTGATCGAGTCCAAGCTGGGCATCCCGGCTGAGGCGCTCAGCTTTGAACTGGGCGATGCGCCTTTGCCAGATGGCAGCGGGAATGGGGAACGGGATCTGATCATTCGCCTGGGTTATGGCATCTGCACAGAAGGCGATCAGCCCAATGTCGCGATTCACCCCTGTGCGGAGAGTGATAAGAAGGTCACGCCGCCCTCCATCCCCATCAACCTGCAAATGCCAGAGCCGTTGGCCGGCCTGGTCGGGCTGGAAGCCTCCTTCCAGCTTGAATACAAGGCCCATGCCGAACTTGACCTGGCGATCTCCCTGGAGTCCAGCCCTGTCGTTGCCATCCTCGGCTCGACGGGCGTTGCGTTGGAAGCCGGCATTGCCGGGACAGGCATCAGCACCCAGGCCAACATTGGGCCGATTGCCCTCGATCTCGGCGCGACGGCCATTCTCACCGGCACTCACACCGACTCTGTCTCCAACACGACTATCCTGACCGATACCTCCGCCTCCTTCATC
>CAIQJJ010000316.1 GCA_903872065.1 uncultured Anaerolineales bacterium
CACCAGTTTTTCGGCGTGCGGCACGCGGCTGGCGATCAGGTCGGCTTGCGCCGGCGGGACAATTGGGTCTTGATCGCCTGTAATGACCAGGGTCGGCGCTTGAATGCGCGGCAGCCAGGCAGTGATGTCAATCTCAGGCATGCGCTCAAAATAGATGCGCATGGACTCTGGGTCTAATTGGCGCGTATAAGGGTAGGTGATTTGCAGCGTTTTCTCAAGGGGAGGATACGCGTACATTGCCTTAGCGTCTGCGGCGTAAAAACGCAGCGCCCAACGATACAGCGCCACGCGGCTGCTCAAAATGCGAGTGTTGCTCTTGAACAAGAACGACCCCAAAGGGCCGCCGCGGGCCAGGCCCTGCAACTGCCCTAAAACGCCCGTCCAACGCCCCTGGGCAAAGCCAGAAACGGACTCCACGCGTTTTGCCAGGCCGGGGGTTCGCGCGGCCATTGCCAACGCCGCGAAACCGCCGGTTGAATGCCCGATCAGCGTCGCCGGACGATCACCGACCAGTTGGCGCACGGCGCGCGTCAAAAGGTCTGCGATCAATTCCGCCGTCAGATCAGAGGCCTGAAAACCGGAGGGAAAGGCCGCCGGGTAATGCCCCGGCAGGCTCAATGAATAACAAGGGCCGCATTCCAGGCAGTAGGAGATCGTGTCGGGCAGCCAAAAATAGACGGAGCTGGTAATGCCGTGGATCAAGATAATCGGTTCGCCGGCTGCGCCAGGGTTGAACGGCAAGACAGCCAGTTTGTGTCCATTGATATCGAGAAGCTGATGTGAGGACATAAACAATTCCTTGTAACAGGCCAACGTTCATCGAAGTTTTGAAAAATTCACGCACAACAAGTTTATTCTATCAGAAAATGGATTTTGCACAGCCGCTGCAGAGTTCAAAAATCTTTTCACCACGGAGCAAAGCAGGTCTTAAACGCAAAACCGCAGGGAATATACCCTGCGGCCTGCATTCCTGTTCAGTATTATTCTACTTTTTGGTCTTGCCTTCGAGCAAATTGACCCGGTTGATGGCGATCTTTTTCGGCTTGGCTTCCTCGGCCTTGGGCAGGTGCAAGGTCAGCACACCGGCGTCATAGCTGGCCTGGATGCTTTCAGAGCGCACCTGGATGGGCAGTGAGATACTGCGTGAGAAAGAGCCGCAGCGGCGTTCGCGCAGGTGATACTGCTCTTCCTTGCTCTCTTTTTCTTCCTTGACATCCCCCTTGATCGTCAGAACATTGTTGTCAAAGGTGATCTCTACGTCATCGGGGTTGACGCCCGGCAGCGAGGCCTTGACCACAAAACCATCTTTGTTTTCAATCACATCCAGGGCCAGGTCCCAGACCACCGGCATGGACCAGTTTGGCTCATTGCTCAAGGCACGGTCGAATAACCGATCCATGGTCTTCTGCATGGCAAACAATTCGCGGAATGGATCCAAACGAGTTAACATAACACACCTCCAGTAAAGTAACAGTAACCATAGATTTTGAGTGGTTTGTAAATTTCAGGTTTGTTTCAACCTTACGCTGCATAGTTTAACCACCCGCTGTAAGAAAAACGTTGGAGGTGTGTAGGAGGAATGTAAAAACTTGCCCCCTGATCTCTGGGATTATTCAAGATGATTGCGGCATGTTGATGCGTTGACCTTTTTGAAGGTCGATCGGGCGTATTCTTGATAACGGTCGGTTTCCTCCCGGAGGTTATTGACCGACCTCCATTCGCCGGCTTCGTAAGAAGCGACCAACTCTGCTTCTTCAGGATCACTTTGTTCGATCTGGTTCATGTTTTGATCTCCGCAAATAGCGCCGTGAGGCTTTCTGGATGGGTACGATAGTGCTGAAATATATCATACAGGGCGCTTAATGACAACAAGCAAAGAGTTTCCCTGGCGACATGGGCCGCGGGGCGTATAATTGGCCTCAGCAAGGTTGAAGCTTCATTTTCAATTTCTAAGGAGAGACTATGAAAAGGACAATTATTTTTGTTTTGGCGATGGTGTGCCTGCTGTTAAGCGGCTGCAAAGCGGATAAGCTGCAGGTGAAAGATGTTTGGGCGCGGCCGGGGCTGGCCGGGGAGAACAGCGCCATCTACCTGGTGATTGATAACCCTGGGCAGGCTGACAAACTGCTCAGCGCCAGCACCGAGGCGGCTGAGGTCGCCCAACTGCATCTCAGCAAAATGACGGGGGAGGGAATGATGACGATGGAAGAGCAAATGTCGATCGAAGCGCCGGCAGGGGGGAAAGTGGAACTGAAACCTGGCGGGCTGCACATCATGTTGATCGGCTTAAAGAACGATCTGAAGCCAGGCGACAGCCTGCCCGTGATTCTGAAGTTTGAAAAAGCGGGTGAGATCGCCTTAACTGCGACGGTGAAAGAGCCTTGAGGCGGGCGAGACCCCATGCGGCGCGCGCCGCATGGGGTCTCATTGGATCAATAAGGGCTATGCTCCTGGCGATGGACGTAAATCGGGTAGCCAATCGTCAGGATCAGGGCGAAGGTGAACCACTGCATTGCATAGCTCTGGTGATTGCCCTCGGTCAGGTCTACGTCCGGGCTTTCGGGATAAGGAGCGGTCATGCTGGCCTCTTCGACAACCGTTGGCGGCGGGGCAAGCGGGTCGGGCGACTGCTGGATGTAGATGGGCAGCAGAGGATAGGGCAACTGGCCGGCAATGGCCTCCACATTTGCCAGTCGCCAGAAGCGCAGCGGCGGCTCGCCGGGCGCGGGGATGTCATCGCCCATGCGCCCAATGTCGGGCTTGCTTTGCGAGAGCCGGATGACGCCGCGCACCTCCACCTGGCCCTGGCTGGCAGAGAAACGCTCCCACCGGCCAGTGAGGAGGTCGGCCTGCGGGATCCAGCCGCGATCGATCATCACGGCCGCAGGCGCGCCGGCGATGCGCAAAGGGGTGAGCAGGTGTCCACCCAGGTTGAGGTGATAGGCCTGGTTGCGCAGCCCCACCTGGTTGGAAAAATCATATTCACCCGTCACAATCACCGGGCGATATTCCATTTTGCCCAACTCGGCGGCAAGAGCTGCATCTTGCAAAGCAGCGGCGGTCAGTTCGAGCGGCGAGCGGTTGATCTGCGCCAGGACGCGATTGTTGAAATAGCGACGCTGCGCCAGGCGTTCAAGCTGCCAGAAACCCAGGTTGACGAGGATGGCCAAAGCCGCCATCACAATCACAGTAAGTTGAAACCAACGACGAGAAAAGAGCAGGCGCATACGATATTAATGGGCCGGCGCGGGAGGCTTGAGCGGCCAGAAGATAAAACTGTAAGCCAATAACAACATCACGGTCACAGGAACGCCATACCAGAGAGCGATCAGGCGTGTGGCCCAGGTGGTAGCCTGGCGCACGCTGAGGTTGAGGTAGCGCGAAGGCTCAAAAGAGCAAGAGAAGATCAGTTCGTTGGGCTGATCCAGGGCGAAGGTGGCGCTGGTTTGGGGCGGGATATACAGAGCGTTGAGTTCATGAGAGATCGCATCCTCGTTTTTAACCACCAGCACATCCCCGGCGACAAAGATCATATCTTCGGGGATCGTGGGGCGCTGCTCGCCGGCGGCGATGCGCTCCGCCGTGCCAGACGGGATGACAATCTCCACCCTCTGCGGCGGACGCGAAGCGGGGTCTTTCATCATGCGGTAAGCGCCCTCGCTTAAAGCCCCGATCAACACGATCGAGACCGCCAGCAGGATCAAGAAACGGCGAAAAAACGCCGGGATCAGGTAACGGTTATTCATTTTTCATCCAGGAGATGTTCCAGGTCCTGAGCGATGCCTGGGACGCCAAAACCAAAAGGATAAGTCAGGCGCAAATTGCCGCTTTTATCCACCAGGTAGGTGCGGGCAGTATGCTCCACCAGGTAGTCGGTCGCGCCGCCCGTTTCCTTGATCTGCCGCGTCACCCCATAAGCCTGCCAGACGGCCTGTAAGGTGGGCAGTTCGCCAGAGAGGGCGATGATCGCCGGGTCGAACAAAGCGACATGCTCGCCCAACAATTGAGGCGTATCCCGCTCAGGATCTACGGTGATAAATAAAAACTGCACTTCATCCGCACGCGGCCCAAGCTGCTGGCGGATGGCCTTGAACTCAGACAGCGTCACAGGACAGACATCCGGGCAGTGAGTGTAGCCGAAGAAGATTAAAACCACCTTGCCGCGCTGACTGGCAAGGTGGTAAGCAGATGCGTCGGGGGCGGTCAGAGTGAAATCGGGGGCGGGGGCGGCCGGATCGATCAGCGAGCCCTGGTAAGTATAGGGCTGCGCTGTCAGCAAGGCCACCCCGATCACCACCACCAACAAACCAAGCGCAAAGCCTAAAAAAAGCCAATCGCGCGTTTTCACATTTACCGCACCAGGTTCCCCATCAGATAAATCGCCGGGTAGTAGAAAATCCAGACGACATCCACAAAGTGCCAGAAGATGGCCCCGGCCTCAACCGGCCAATGCTTTTCGGGGGTGTACAGGCCGCGCAGTCCATTGCGCAGCACCAAGAGCAAGAAGATCACGCCGCACAAGACATGGAAGGCGTGCATGCCGGTCATCAGGTAGAAAATCGCCCCATAGATATTGTCGCTGGGCGCATAAGGCGATTCCTGCCATTCGATGCCGACCACGCCGGCCAGGAATGCGATCCCCAGCAAGATGGTGAGGCTCATAAAGATCATGAACTGCTTGCGATCGCCATGCGCAGCGGCCACCTCGGCGCGGTTCATCGAGAAGCTGCTGATCAGCAGGACGCTGGTGACAATTAACCCCAAGACCTGGTTCAGGTCGGGGCGCGTATTGCCCCACAACGCCCAGCGGCTGACCAGGATGCCGGCAAAGGCAAAGACATCCGACAAGATGAACAGCCACAGACCCAGGCGGTTGGTCGCTGCATTGTGGCGGTAGCGCGTCAAAGATTCTGCTTTGGTAGTCATGCTTCATCCTCTCCATAAAACACCTTGCCCAGGTGCATATAATCGCGCACGACCAAAAAACTCTTGATCAGCGCCAGGACGATCAAAGCCGGGATGACAGCGACTTGCAAGGCGCTGGCCCAGCTGCCCATCTGGCTGACGATAAATTCAATGGCGGTAAAGATGGCCAGCAGGGCGAACACAATCACGCCAGCCCGGTATTGTTCAGATTTTTGGTGATCGAATTGGTGCATACAAAACCTTTCTCCAGAGCAACTCTTTCTTCAGTCGGCTGCCGCAGATTGTGGATTGACCCTGACGTAAGTGGAGCCAGCCAGGCCGTAGTCATACGGTTCTCCCAGTACCTCCAAAGGCTGGGGGTAATTGTGGACGGGCAAAGGCGTGGGCAGCAGCCATTCCGGTGAGCGCGAACGCCAGGGATTGGCGGCAGACACCACGCCGCGTTTGGCGCTGTAGAGCATATTGAAGACAAAGATGATGAAGGAGAGGCCGATGACCAGGCCGGCGATCGTCACCAGGATGTTCGGCTGCTCGATGTTCAAGGAGGGGTCATAATCGGCGATGCGGCGGCGCATGCCCAAGAGACCGACGAACATCTGGCCGAAGGACTGGAGGATAAAGCCGGGCAAAAGCAGCCAAAAATGAAGCTGTCCGAGCCGTTCGTTGTACATGCGCCCGGTCACTTTAGGATACCAATAGTACAACGCGGCAAAAAATGGAAAGACAAACCCGCCAAACATGGTGGCATGGAAGTGGCCGACGATGAAGTAGGTGTCATGCAGATGCAGATCAGTGGCTACCGTGCCGTTGGGCGGCCCGCTCAAGCCCCCGGTGAGAAAGACGACGATCGCCCCCAGGATGAAGAGCATGGGCGTCTCAAAAGAGATCTTGCCGCGCCAGAGCGTCGCCACCCAACTGAAGAACTTGACGCCGGTCGGCACCGCGACCAGCAAGGTACTGTATTGGAACGGCACGCGCAGAAATTCCTGCATGCCAGAGGTGAACATGTGATGCGCCCAGACGAAGAAACCGACCAGGGCAATCGCAATCGAGGATAGGGCGACCCATTTATAGCCAAACAGCGGCTTGCGAGTGAACACCGGCAGCAGTTCGCTGATCATCCCCAGGCCCGGCAGAACGAAGACATATACCGCGGGGTGGGAATAGAACCAGAAAAGATGCTGGAAGAGGATCACGTCGCCGCCCTTGGCTGGGTCGAAAAAGCCCATGCCAAGCAAACGCTGGAACATGACCATCTGGAACGAGAGGGCGATCAACTGCGTGGCGGTCAGCGAGATGATGGCGGTGGCGAGCGCCGTCCAGACGAAGATCGGCATCTTGAAGGGGGTCATCCCCTGGGCGCGACAGCGGACGATGGTGGCGATGATGTTGAGCGCCCCCAGGATGGAGGACAGGCCAAACAGGTAGACGCCCAGGAAGAACATCTGCATACCGAGCGGGGCGCGCACACTGAGTGGGGGATAGCCCACCCAGCCGGTATCAAAGCCGCCCAGGAAGATGCTGCTCAACAGGGCAATCCCTGAAGGGACATTGATCCAGAAGGCAAAGGCGTTCAGGCGGGGGAAGGCCATATCGTTAGCGCCGATCATGAGCGGGACGAGATAGTTCATCATCGCCGCCAGGCCGAGCAAGATGGCCATGATCATGACAATGCCGTGCAGGCTCATCATGGTGTTATAAAAGTCCGCCGTCATATACTGCAAGCCAGTCTGGATCAGTTCTGTGCGGAAGATAAGGGCGAACAGGCCAGCAAAGGAGAACATGATCAGGCAGGTAACGGCATACTGCACCCCGATCACTTTGTGATCCAGGCTGAAGTTATAGTAGCGCGTCCAGGATGGGAGGGAAGGATCGGCCTCATGAGTCTCGTGGACTTCCTCGCCCAGGGCAACCTTCACCCAATCGTTGAAAGCGCCCACACCGATGAGAAAGCCCACGGAACCGAACACCGCGCCAAGAACCCAGGCCGGCTCGGTGAACCAAAACTTGCCCACCAACCATTCCTGGCCCTGGGCCGCCAACAAGACGGACACCAGGCCAATGCCCAGCGGCGAGGCGATGATCAGGCCGATCAAGCCGCGCACCAGGCCAAGTGAAAAAGGATTGACAGATTTATGGGTCATAGACTGCTCCTGATCGAGGATTACTTCAAAGTCTTAATATATTCAATAATATCCTGGATTTGCACATCGGTGAGCGCCTCGCCGGCGGCAGGCGGCATGGCGTTCGGGAAGCCTTTGACCACCTGTTTGGCCGGCTGGCGAATAGACTCGATGAGGTAGGCGTCGTCCGCGCTGACCGTAGCGCCGCTTTCCATTTCTTCCTGGCGGGCGTACAGCCCCTGGAAGCTCGGCCCGACCATCTTCGACCCATCCACACTGTGGCAGGCCAGGCAGCCATACTGCTTCAGCCATTTCGCCCCGCGATCGGCCGGGTTGGCGACGGTCGCCCCCAACTCACCGGCGACCCAGGCAGTAAAGTCTTCCTGCGAGATGACTTTGACGACAGAAGCCATGTTGGCATGCTTGGTGCCGCAGATTTCGGCGCAAACCAGGCTGTATTCGCCGATCTTGCTGGCGGTGACGCGCAGTTCATCCACCCGGCCAGGGACGGCGTCTTGCTTGACGCGAAATTCTGGCACCCAGAAGGAGTGAATGACATCTATGGAGGTGATTTTGAACAAGACTTGCTTGTTGAGCGGCATGTACAGGACATCGGAGGTAATGCCGTAGGCGGGATATTCAAAGCGCCAGGACCACTGCTGGCCGGTGACTTTGACCTCGATGGCGCGCGGATCAACGCGCAGCGTCTCGGCCAAAGCCTGCGAGCCGATCAACGACAGGCCGATGACCAACAGGAAGGGGATCGTCGTCCAGGTGATCTCCAGCGGAGTGTTACCGGTGATGTGCGGGCCATCGGTTTCGTCACCCTTCTTGCGCCGGAAAAAGATGACACTGTAAAGAAGGATGCCGGCAATCAGGCCGAACAAGACGGCGACCAGCTTGAACTGCAAATTAAACAAGCTGTCAATTGGCTGGGCCTGCTGGCTGGCTTGAGCCGGCAAAAGCAGGTTGACATTCAGCGCCCCCCAGGCTGCTGAGGCTAAAACGACGATGAAGACAATGACACCAATCACATGTTTCATAGGCCGCTCCTCTCGATACTTTGAGTTAGATTAGGGATATTTTACCAAATAGTATCTAAATTATCATCTGGCTTTTAAGGGATTTTTGCTACAAAATGGAAACGGGCGTAGGCATCCTTATGAAAGTTTTTTTTGCAGGCGGGACTGGCGGCGCTCAAGGCCGGCCTGCCAGGGGAGGCGCTCCCAGCGCGGCAGGGAGCGGAGGTGTTCCAGGGCAAGCTGCGTCCAGCGCAGGGCGGCGGCCGGGTCGCGGCGCTCATGCTCAGAAACTTTCGCCAGTTCCACAAAGGCGTAGACTTCGCCGGCCGCGACGGCCTGCTCCCACAGGGAGACGGCCGAGTCCAGGTCGCCGCGCCGCTTGCAGAGCAGCGAAAGCCGGCGGCGGGTGTCGGCCAGGTTTTCGGGGGGCAGGCTGCCGCCGAGAGCGCGGCGGTAGAGTTCCACCGCCAGGGGATGGCGGCCCAGGTCTTCAAACAGGCGGCCCAGGGCGGCCCAATCCAGATCGTCCTGGATGGCGGCGGCCAGCGGGTCATCCAGCAAGCCGGCGACGTGATTCAACAAGGCGGCCAGCGAGATGACATCCACCGCGTTGTGATAGAAGACGCTTTTGAGCGGGCGGGCGTCGGCGGTGTGCAGGTAGTCAAAGTACATTTGCGGCACGAGCCAGCCGGGGATATCCTCTTCGGTGCGGCGGTGATTGAGAATGTGCAGTTCCAGGCTGCCCAGGGTGCGGCTGGGCAGGCGGTCGCGCCACAAGCGGCGGGCGAGGTGCAGCAGGTCTATGTGGGCCAGGCCGGCAAAGGGGGAGCGCCAGCCCTGGACGGTGAAGCGGGTGTTGAGGAGGGGAATATCGAAGGATTTGCCATTAAAGGTGACGACCGCCTGGCAGGGGGCCAGAAATGCTTCGAGCGCCAGCAGGTGGGCGGGTTCTTCGCTCGGATCGCGCAAAAAGAACTGCGCCAGGTGATAAGTTTCGCCCTCGAAGCGCCCCACCCCCACCAAAAAGGCATATACGCCGGCCCCGCCGTTCAAGCCGGTGGTTTCGATGTCGAGGAAGGCAAACGCCTGCTGCTCGGCCTGCGCCAGGCGCTCTTCGGCGGCCCAGGCGGCCAGGGCTTCGATGGCCGAGGCGCGCCCCAGCCCATACGCGCCGTGACGATATTCGGGCGGGTAGAAGCTGTCCACCACGTAGGAGAGGCCGGCGGGGTTCTCCACCTGACGGCCGGGGATCACGCGCTCCAACGAGTAGAGGCGCTCGTCGGAAGGAGGCGGCGGGGGCGGGATTTGGGCGCCAGTTTTGACGCCGAGGGATTTAAGCTTATCAGAGAGAGCAGTCATAACCAGAGAATTGACGTTCAGTGCGGCTTCGAGTACACTGGGGACATGAAACCAGGAAAAGTTCGCGCGATTGCATTGTGTGTTTTTGAGCACGAGGGCAAGCTGCTCGTGCAAACCGGCTACAACCGGGTGACGCAAATTCACTTTGGGCGGCCCTTGGGTGGGACGATTGAATTCGGCGAACACTCGCGCGCTACGATTATACGCGAGATGAGCGAGGAATTGGGGGCAGAAGTGACGAATTTGCGCTACCTGGGGATGTTGGAAAATATCTTTCTCTACCACGACGTCCGCGAGGCGGAGGTCGTGCCGGCGATGGGCCATGAAATCGTCATCCTGTACCGCGGGGAGCTGGTGGATCCAAGTTTTTATGAGCGCGCCGAGATTATCTGCGACGAAAACGGCGAGCCGCTGACGGCCAAATGGATCTCCCTGGCGGATTTTGCGGTGGGGAAGATGCCGCTCTACCCCACCGGCCTGGTGGAACTGCTGCAAGCGCCAGGGTGAGGCCATCATGACGTTTCCATCTTTTCTACTCGGTGTGGTGCTTTCAACGCTCTACGGAGCAGCCTTTCACTTGTGGAAGGGTGGTAAACTGGCGCGGCTGATCTTTTACCTGATCCTGGGCTGGGTCGGTTTCTGGCTCGGACACCTGGCGGCTTCGCTGCTCGGCTGGACGTTCGACCGGCTCGGGGCGCTGCACGTGGGGGCGGCCAGTGCGATGAGTATCATTTTCC
Source organism: uncultured Anaerolineales bacterium (assembly GCA_903872065.1). Lineage (GTDB taxonomy): Bacteria > Chloroflexota > Anaerolineae > Anaerolineales > UBA4823 > CAIQJJ01. The sequence continues at coordinate 10,168 of CAIQJJ010000316.1, forward strand.
TGGGGGTCGGGCATTGGTTGAGCCTGGTGGAAATCGCCAATGACCCAGAGAAATAAAAAAATCCCCGTCCGGGTGGATGGGGATTTTTTTATATCCGTAGAGTGGAGAAAACCGCTAAGCGGCTGACTCGACCTGGGCGGCTTGCAGACCTTTCGGCCCTTGCTCGATGACGAATTGCACTTTCTGGCCCTCGCGCAGGGTGCGGAAACCTTCCATCACAATCGCCGAGAAATGCACAAACACATCCGGCCCACCTTCGCGCTCGATGAAGCCGTAGCCCTTGCTCGCGCTAAACCACTTAACAGTACCACTTACACGTTCAGTCATTTTGTCTTTCTCCTTACATAATACAAATTTTTCGGGCGTGGGGTTCGCCAGTTTTTCGGCCTCGCCTGTTGGCGACAATTAAAACCGGCCTGAACGGCGTTCCTATTCAGACCGGCGCCTGCAAGCTCAGAGAACTTACCACTGCCTGACCGCTCGCAGTTTATCAGGGTTAAGCGGTTTCGTCAAGAAGCATGAACTACCGCGAGAAGGTGACATTTGTCTCTTGTCAAGGGGAGAGGGGTCGAGTATAATCGGCGCACCTCAAAAACCCGTGAAGGACATCGGGGCGTGGCTCAGCCCGGCTAGAGCGCTGCGTTCGGGTCGCAGAGGTCGGAGGTTCAAATCCTCTCGCCCCGACCATGTTGACAAAAGTTTCCGGTTTATGGCCGGAAATTTTTGTTTAAGGGGGTGAGTATACGCTTACTCCAGTCCCTCGCCGCATACAATCACCGCAAGCGGCGACTCGACCTCACCCCGCGCGCTGTGGGCGCGGCCCAGGTTATGGCGCGTAAAAATGCGCCCCAGCACATCCAGCAAATCCATGCCCCTCACCTCGCGCCGTTTCAAGGTATTGATCTCCTGGCGCACCGCCTGGTTCAATGGGGCGCGGAAGGCCTCTTCTAACAGGCCGATCTGGGCTTGCAGGTCGGCGTCGCTGACTTGGGCAATTAACAGGCGTAATTCGCGCTGGATGTAGCGTTGGGCATCAGTCAGGGACAGGGTGTGGCGCTGCTCGGCGAGGCGGGCGCTGACCTCGGCAGCGAACTGCTGCTGCAACTGGTGAACGCGGGTGTTGTAGCCCGGCGGCAGCGGCGCGGGCGCTTCTTCAGGCGTGCTGCGCAGACGGGCCAAGATGTGAGGGATGTCGCGGCTGACCACAGCGCCGTTTTCGTCCAACAGGTACAGTTGACGGTAATTGCCAGCGCGGCACAGCACCACCACGCCAGGCGGCTCACCTCGCCGTCCGCAGCGGATGCCATCCCGCAGGCGGGTAATCTGTTCATAGGTCTGCGGATCGTCCTGGCGCAGTTGGCGGATGATTTCCTGCGCCTCGTTCAAATCCACCAGGCGTTGTTCACCCTCATCATCGCCGCGATCCACGCTGTGTTCCTGGTAGATAGCATAGAAAGATTGCTCGTTGATACGTTCACTGGGATCGAGGATGGCGGCGTCTTCGCCGATGGTGTCGTGGATTTCCTGGATGCGGCGCTGCAGCTTTTGTCGCAAGCCCAGGTTGCGTTCCAGTTCACTCTCGGGCAGAAAGTTGTAGCCGCAGATGTGTTCGAATTCCGATCCGATGCGGTCAATGCGGCCAAAGCGCTGGATCAGGCGCACCGGATTCCAGTG
>CAIQJJ010000317.1 GCA_903872065.1 uncultured Anaerolineales bacterium
AACCGAAGAAGAAGACGCCTGCTCCTTGCGCCTCAACGAACTGGCCGTGGAGGTGGCGGCGGCGCAAGGCGGCATTCTGCCGCCGCTGGCCGGCAACAACCTGGGACAGTCGGCGGCTCTGCTGCGCGGCGAGAGGCTGGCGCTGGGCGGTTATGCGCGCCTGCCGGCTGAAAGCTCGGCCGTTGGCCAGGCATCTGGCCAGGCCGGCGGCTGGCGGGAGGCGCTGCCGCCCGGCCTGCCGGCTGGTGCGTTCCAGGCCCGCCTGGAATCGCTCAAGAACAAAGCCAAAGCCGATTGGCTGCCGGCCAGTTTCCTGGAGAAAAGCATCCAGGCGGCCAGGGCGGTGGGGCGCGTCGAATACCAGCGGCGAGCGATCGGTACTGCATTTTTCGTTGCGCCGGGGTTGGTCTTGACCAATGCGCATGTCGCCAGGGACATCCCGAACCTGGCGCAGGGCGGGGTGCGCTTCAATGTCGGCTTACAAGCGGAGGCGACCTGGCGCTATTTCGCCGCCCAGGTCGCGGACAGCCCGCCAGGGGAACTGGATTTTGCCCTGCTGCGGCTTGCCCCCGCCTCTGATGGAACACCTTCTCCCTCGCCGCTCCGCTTGAGCGCCGAACCCCCTTACACGGGGCAGCCCGCCAACATCTTGCAATACCCACAGGGCCAGGCGCTGCAGGTAGCTTTGCGCTACAATGAAGTGCTGCAGGTGGAATCAAAACGCGTGTACTACGTGACCGACACCGACGCCGGCTCCTCCGGCGCGCCGGTTTTTGACGACGAGTGGCGCGTGATTGCCCTGCACCGCGCCGGCCTTGTAGACGAGGCGGGGCAGCCGCTGCCCAACGCCAACCAGGGCGTGCCGGTTACGGCGCTCTTGCCGCACTTGCACGCGTATCTTGATGGAGGTAAATAATGGACAACGAATTTATTCCCCTGGGCTTGCAATCGCCGCAGCAAATCGCCGCCCGGCTGGCCGAGATCGAGGGCGAAGAGGTAGAGTATGGGCCGGGCAAACTCAGTTTTCGAGCCGAAAGCGCCGCCCGCACCTGGCTGAATACCCAACACCAATATGGCTACATCGCCCCGTTTTCCCCCGGAAAGGCGCGCTTCCACCCAATCCAGGCCGCCAGCAACATCGCCGCCGACGCCGAATTGAAGGGCAAGCGCATCAACATCCGCCTGGACGCCCTGCGCATCTATGAGTACCCCAAGTCGCGCTTCAACCTGGGCGAGAACCAACACACCATCCTGTTCAGTTTCGAAGCGCGCAACCAGGTTGAAGACGGGCGCGAAGAATTGGCCGTCTTCAACCAGCTTTACAAAGCCCGCTCTGGGCAAGACGCGGCAGTGATCGGGCAGCCAATCTTCATCGGACTGACGGTCGGCCCAAATGGGATTGGCTTCGTCTGCCGCACAGTCAATGTGATGAACTCCAGTGACGAGGAGTTGGTCAGCTTTTTAAACTCGGATACTATAAACGCCGGCCTGAAGCTCTTGACCACCGCCCAGCCGGCGCTCAGCCCGCTGACAACGCTGGCAAGCAGCCTGTGCAACTCACTGGCCTCGCACAGCAAGAATGTCCCTGTGCAAGAAGTGAGGATGGGGCTGGATTTCGAGACCGGCGCTACCGGGGCGCGCCTGGCGGTGGGCAGTTATATCGTTGCGCAAACCACCCGCTCGGACGAGATCACATGGAGCGAGTGGGCCTACGACGCCGAGACAGGCGCAATTACGAGCGCCCCTCACAGCCTGGCCGCCGGCGAAAAACCGTCGCCTCTGCCTCATAACGCCTTTGTCTTTCGCGTCAGCCCCTATACTGCTTGAGGCGCGGACGCCTCTCTTGTGCGAGGTTTTCATGCTCAGTTTGCCCTCCGATCTGGATGCGTTGTGTTTCAAAGTTTTCGTGCGCTGCGAAGAATTTGACAGCGACAAGAACCTGGCCACCCTGTTCGCCACCACCGAACTGGCCCCCTTCCGCGCCAAGCTGCCTCAAAGAACAGGCACGAAAAAGATATTCGTCCAGGAGGTAAAACTGTTTCTGCTTGAAACAACCCTGGCAGATAGACGGGCGCTGATCTTTCCCTTCCTGGACGCTTTATGCGGCTGCTACCCGGAGCAAGACGCTTTGTACGATGAACTGCACAATCTGCAGCAGCGCCTGAGCGCCTGCGTCCAGGCTGCGCCGGACGGCCCTCCAGTAGACTTCCTCAACGCGCCCCCTCCTCCCGGCCTGGAGCGCCACTACCTGTGCTACGCGGCGGACGGTCTTGGCTATGCGCAAGAGACGCACCGCGCCCTGCAGCAGGCCGGCCTGCGCCCGTGGCTGGATACGGCCGACGCGCCGCCCGCCGGACGCCAGGAGGCGCGCCAGGAGGCGCTGCGCGAGTGCCGCAGCCTGCTGCTGATCTTGACGCCGGGCAGTGTGACGCAAGACAGCCGGTGCAGCCGCGAATGGCGGCTCGCCCTGCAGTACAAGAAGCCCGTCCTGCTGCTGCGCTTTACGCCCGGCCTGCCGCCGCCGCTGCGCTTGAGCGAGCGCCCCCTGCTGGAGTTCAGCCCCCGCTTCGCCGCCGGCCTGGAAGCCTTGCAGAGCGAACTGCAAGCCCTGGAGACGCCGGCCGGCCAGGCGCGCCAGGTGGAATACCGCCTGGCGGAGGCGCGCGACGACCTGCGCGACGCAGCCCCCGATCAGCAGGCGCGCATCCAGGCCGACATCCGGCAGTTGGAGCAAGACGCGCTGCGCCTGCGCGCCATCGCCCGCGACCCGCAGGCCGCGGCGCGCCAGAGCGATGAACGCATCCGCGCCGCCATGCAGCGCGCCAGCCAGCCGGCGCAGTGGGACGCCGAACGCGCCCAGGGCAAGTTCATCAACCCACCGCCGCTGATCGCGCCCAGCTATTTCCAGGATCGGCATGTCGAGAACGGCCTGATCGCCGCCTTTTTACGCGACCCGGCGCAGCGCCTGCTGACCGTCACCGGGCGGGGCGGCGTGGGCAAGACCGCCCTGGTCTGCCGCCTGCTCAAGGCGCTGGAGGCCGGCCGCCTGCCCGACGACCTGGGGCCGCTGGAGGTGGACGGCATCCTGTATTTGAGCGAGGTCGGCTCGCGGCGCATTTCGTTTGCCAACCTGCACGCCGGCCTGCTGCGCTTCTTGCCGGAGGCGCGCCGCGCCGCGCTGGAGGCGCTCTACCGCGAGGCAAACCGGGGCGTCGCCGAACGCCTGCGGCCGGTGTTGGAGGCGCTGGGCGAGTGCGCCCATGCGCCGCTGCTCGTCCTGCTGGACAACCTGGAAGACCTGCTCGACCCGGCCAGCCACGCCTTTCGCGACGCCGAGGTGGAGGCCGCCCTGCAGACCCTGCTGGAGGCGCCGCCGCACCCGCTCAAGGCGCTGCTGACGACGCGGATCGCCCCGCCCGCCCTGCTGACGTTCTGCCCGGAGCGCCAGGCGACCATCCCGCTGGATGAGGGCCTGCCCTCGCCGCACGCCGAGGCAGTGCTGCGCGCCGGCGACCCGACCGGATTGCTGAAGCTGAGGGACGCCCCCAATGAACTGCTCGGACGGGCGAGGGAGTACACGCGCGGCTACCCGCGCGCCCTGGAGGCGCTGAGCGCCGCCCTCAACGCCGACCGTTCGACCTCGCTGGAGGAGCTGCTGCGTGGGACGCCGCCTTCAAACGTGGTCGAGGCGCTGGTCGGCCAGGCCTACAGCCGCCTGGATCGCCCGGCGCAGCAGGCGCTGCAAGCGCTGGCGGTCTACGGACGCCCCGTCCCGCCGGCGGCGGTGGATTATCTCTTGCAGGAGCGCCTGCCGGCGGTGGACAGCACGCCGATCTTGAACCGCTTGGTCCATACGCGCTTTGTGACCAAGGAGGCGGGGAATTATTATTTGCATCCGGTGGATCGGAGGTATGCGCTGCAGAGGGTTACGCCAGAGAAGGTAGAAGGCAGTGGGCAGAAGGCAGTAGGCAGAGGGGAGAAGGCAGATGGCGGTGGGGAGATGGCAGAAGGCAGACGGTCATCCGAGGCGGCGCTCAACCAACTGCGCCGGCGCGCGGCGGAGTATTTCCGGCGGACGCGCACGCCAAGCAAGATGTGGAAGAAGCTGGACGATCTGGCGCCGCAGTTGGCCGAAATTGAGCTGCGCCTGGAGGCCGGCGACTACGACGCTGCGGCGCAGGTGCTGACCGAGATTGACTTCGACTACCTGCTCTTGTGGGGACACTACCATTTGATGATCCAGCAGCACGAACGGCTGCAGGGCAAGATCGAGGATCAGGATTTGAAACAAAGCAGCGCCGGCAATCTTGGCACAGCATATCGCGAGACTGGTCAAATCCGGCCGGCAATCGCCTGTTACAAACAGGCGTTGGAGTGGGCGCGCCAGGCAGAAGATCAAGGAGACGAAGGCGCATGGCTAGGCAACCTGGGCAACTGCTACGCCGACCTGGGGGAGACGCGCCGCGCCATCGAGTACCACGAACAGGCACTGGATATTCAACGACAGATCGGCGACCAGAACGGGGAAGGGGCTGATCTCGGCAACCTGGGCAACTGCTACGCCGACCTGGGGGAGACGCGCCGCGCCATCGAGTATCATGAGCAGGCGATGGACATCCACCGCCAGATCGACGACCGGCGCGAGGAAGGGATTGATCTCGGCAACCTGGGCAACTGCTACGCCGACCTGGGGGAGACGCGCCGCGCCATCGAGTATTATGAGCAGGCGCTGGAGATTCAACGCCAGATCGGCGACCGGCGCGGGGAAGGAAACCAACTCGGCAACCTGGGCAACCGCTACGCTGAATTGGGGGAGACACGCCGCGCCATCGAGTATTATGAGCAGGCGATGGAGATTCAACGCCAGATCGGCGACCGGCGCGGGGAAGGGGCTGATCTCACCGGCCTGGGCCTCTGCTATGCTGAACTGGGGGAGATGCGCCGCGCCATCGAGTATTATGAGCAGGCGCTGGAGATTGACCGCCAGATCAGCGACC
>CAIQJJ010000318.1 GCA_903872065.1 uncultured Anaerolineales bacterium
CACCAGTTCGGTATACCCCTTAATAGAGGACATAGGGTTCTTAAGCTCATGTGCTACAAATTTGACGAACTCAACTTTGGCGGCATTTGCAGATTCAACTTTTGCAAATAGCTGTGCATTGGCAATTGCAATCGCGGCGTGATCGGTCAAACGCGAGATAAAGCTCAAAACATCATCGCTAGTCTTTTCTGCCTGAACATTTTCAAGCAGCATAACCCCGATTGCCTGGTTTTCACGGCGAATAGGTACCACAATCCGGCTTTTGCAATTCATTAGCAGGCTGTTAGATCCATCCCGACTGCCGGCTGCGGCTTGATTCCAAAATTGGGGTTGGCCGGTTTCAATTGCTTCTTTGAGGCCAGGCAAATGGATTGGGATGTGCGCCTCTGCGTAGGGGTTTAATTCTGTGGTATATCCTTGCGAAGCAATAATGCGAATGCCGGGTTCTTCAACCACACCGATCAGCCCGGCGCTTACCTTTGACTGGCGCATAGCCCATTCAAGAGTAATACGCATGGCGCGCTCAACGTTCAAGCCAGCGTTTAACTCGCGGTCGATTCGCTGCATGACTGAAAGCTCTTCGACGCGAGCGGCCAGGGTTTGATCGGTTTGCGTATACAGGCGGGCGTTTTCAATCGCAATCGCCGCCTGGCTGGTGAAAGCAGAGAGCAGTTCCTGGTCGCCAGGGGTGAAAGGCAAACCATCTTTGCGGTTGATAATCTCGATCACACCGAGCACTTTTTCTTTTACCAGCATCGGCACAACCAACAAATCTTTTGTGGTGAAGCCGGTTTCTTCGTCATTCTTCTCAAACCATTCTTTTGTCCGGCGAGCGTCATTGGCAATGATTGGCTGCCTGGACTCTACTGTCTTGCCCACCAATCCCTTATTCGGCGCCATGCGCTGCCCAACCAGGTCAGCGGCAGCCGGCCCGATCACTACCTCAAAAACCAACTCGTCTGTTTGAGAATCTACCAGCAACAGGCTGCCAGCCTCGCAATTTAAGATGTCGGCTGCACTCTGCAAGATCTGACTCAATAGAGGCGCTAATTCAAGGGTTGACGTCAGGCTGCGGGCTACATCATTCAAGGTGCTCAGTTGGCGAGCGCGGCGCTCAGTTTCTTGAAGCAGTCGCCCTTTGACAATCGCCCCAGCCGCCTGGTCAGAAATCGCCTGGAGCAAATTAACTTGTTCATCGGTAAAGATCCCAGTAGGCTCGCGGCTTGCCATGCTGACCATGCCAATGCTTTCATTGCCAGTATTGAGCGGCACACTAACCCAGGCGTAGACGCCTTTGATAACGGGGAGGGTGCCGCGGCTGCGACATTCGCGTTCATAGTCTTCGGTCACAATTTGCCGCCCCGAACGAATCACCTCATACTCAAGCCCTTGTCCATAAGGCAATGGACGCTGTTCACGTTCTTGCAAACGTTCGTCGTTATCCAGGTAGAAAACGTGGTAAAGGATTTGGCTGTAGCTATCGCGCAAGGTGATGCGGAAATCTTTTACTTTAATAACCTGGCTGGTCTGGGCGTAAATCAGTTCCAACATATCGTCGAAGGCCAGGGTAATGTTAATGCCTTGCGAGACTCGGGTGAGAACTCTCATTTCGTGCACACGCCGCTCCAGGTCGCTGATCACCTGGGCTCGTTCAACTGCCAAAGCAGCCTGGTCACAAAGCGATTCCAGAAATTCCACATCGCGAGTGGTGTAAGGCTCGCCTGATTTGCGTATTCCCAGAGCGATCCAGCCTGCCAGTCGTTTACGACCAGGAAAAGGTACAAAAAGACTGGCTCCAAGCAAGCCTAAGCGCGAACGTTCAGCAAACAATTTCATTGGGATGGTGGCGCCTTCGACAAAAAAGAGCGCTGTACGCCGGTTGGTGAGCGCTTGCACCAGCGGGTTAGAACCTACAAAGCGCAAATCGCTGCTGGCTTTGCCGGTAGTTCGATCGGGTGCGGCTACATATTGGTCGCTGAGTGGGTCATAGATGAAAATATGCAGCGGCAGCGGCATCAAGTTTTTCTCGATTGTCGTCCGCAGTAGTTGGACAATATCCGTCAGTTCCATTACGCGCGTCAAATCACGGCCAAAGGTTTGTAAGCGTTCTTGATAGGCCGCCTGGCTGCGCCCAAAGACATTATCAATCTGCTGCTCTAGAAAGTTGCGCAAAGGGTATAAGCCAATGGCGAAGAGAAAGGCTAGTGTTCCAATCCAAAATGGATTATCAATCTGGAACCAGTTTCCTAGCACCAGAGTTGGCCCACTGACCAACAGGCCATATCCGATGATGGTTACTCCGGCCATGATGATATATAAGATGGAACGGTTGATCACATATTCTGTGCTTAACAAACGATAGCGAAGAATGGTGATCCCGGTCATAATTGGAAAAATGATCACCGGTAAAAGCAGGATTGCTGAGAAACCAATATGCGAGTTAATGATGGTAGTGAAAAACCATCCGCAAATCCAAATAAAAGCAAAAACTGTACCAAGCAGAATAGATTTGGCTTGTTCACGAACGACTGGCGACTCTGCTCGTAAATGACGATAGATCAACGTTCCGATGAAAAACAGCACCGCAATCCCGAGCGTTCCATACATAGACTGCCAAACGCCGATGTAGCTGGTGGGATGCTCTGCATTATAGAGCGTTGGTAGATTGGCGACAAATAATACTAGGGATGTGATGTAGCCAACCCGTCGCAGCCAGGGAAAACGGTTGACCCATTGAACTTGCTGCGGAAAGAGCAGAGCCAATTCAAGCAAAGAGCCGCTGCAAAAAGCGAGTCCCAGGGTCCATAAATAGGTCAGGCGATGAGTGGTGTACAGATCAAACAGTGTTACCATGCTCAACGCCACAGAAATGGTGAATATGGAAAAAGACCGCCCTGTGGCATCTTGGCGGCGCAGCCCAAATACCCAAACGCTGCTGAGTAAGTAGATCAGGGCAATAAAATAGGGTATATAAAGCAGGGTAACGGTATCAGATAAGGATAGTTGTTGTAGAGTGAGGACGACGCTGCGATCTTCTCCTGTGAAGGGAGAATGGAGATTTAAGCGAACTTGATCCCCCGCTGAATAATTGCGCAAGACTGCCTCAAGTTTTCCGATATCGCCCTGGATGGGGGTGTCTTCAATCGCAATGATTTGGTTTAAATCCAGATTCAGCCTGGCAATTTCTGAATCCTCGAACCCAATGGTACGCGTTGTGTTGAACAGCAGCGAATGTTCTGTAAATGCGCCCATAAAGGGCATACGGAGCCATTGATAGGCCAGGATTGGTACAGCGATAAACGCAAACAGTGTGATCAATTGATACCCAAGGATCACAGAGTTAACCAATCGTTCCGAACTCACACGGAGGACTTTGACCCGAGCAAGAGAAGTTTTAAGCACAGATGCCATACGTTATAACGGTATGCCAGGAACAAGGATCGGTCAGGGATAGGGTGAATGAAAAATTCCAGTTCGATTATACATCTTGCTTTTCATTGATACTGTAAAGCAATAGTAAAAGGGCTGGATTTTATTTTAAGATCCATACCTTGAGAATGGAATCGGCGATCAACGCCAGCAAAAACACTACGCCAAAGGCTCGATTATGGTAAAAAGCTGCGGCGACGAAATAATTGGGCCATACATCTGGAAAATCTGCTGGCTTTTCGGCTGGTTTGGGCGCTTTGTAAACAGGCCACACGCGACGGAATGCTGGGATAGCAAGGTAGACGGCCAGCATTAACGGGGTAAAAAATCCGATCAGCGCCAGATAAGTGACCATGAGATATTGCAAAACAAACATTGCGACAACAGTCACCCGGCCAGCTTTTTCACCGATCAGCACGGGCAGTGTATAGATACGCTTGGCGCGATCAGCCTCGCATTTGTCAATATGTTTGCCGAAAATGACCGTTGTGACTCCCAGTGCGTAGGGAAGACTGGCCAGGACAACATTCCAGTCCCACTGACCACTGAGCACATAGTACCCGCCGCCAATCATTAACGGTCCCCACACAATTAAGACAGCAATTTCGCCCAGGGCCACGTATTTGAGCGGCCATGTGTAGAATAAGACGAAGAACATCCCTAGCGCCAGAAAGAGGGTTGTGTAGCCGCCGCGATACCAGATCAAGATTAATCCACAGACCAATGCAATTAATCCCGTAAATGCATCGTAGGTTAACAACTCTTTCTTGCTCATCAAGCCATGCACGAGGGGCTGCGGCCCATATTGGGCGCGATAATAGTTGTTTTGGTCTACCCCTCGAACATAATCGGTGAAGTCGTTAAATAGATTGTTGGTTGCATGCGCCAGCACCAATCCTAGCGCCACCAGAATCCACGCTCCCCAAGAGAATGTTCCATTCCGAAAAGCAAGGATGCCAGCAATCGCCGCTGATAGAAAAGTCATGATTAACACCGCCGCCCGGGTTGAGATTAACCATTTAGCGATCACATCCAGCCGCTGCCATTCGGCTTTATCAATTCGTGGGATGATTTGCAATGCTTTTAACCACATAGATGGATTCATGAACAACCTCATTCTGAATTTGGATTTGCAGGCAAGTTAAACAACGATTTACGAATTGCGAAGAACCTCACGCAATCCCTCACATACATATTCTACTTGTTGTTGGGTCATTACGCTTGAAAAAGGCAGGGCCAATCCACGTTGTCCCAGGTCTTCTGCAATAGGAAACATGCCAGGTCGGTAGCCAAACTTTTCGACCATATAAGGTTGTAAATGGATCGGCAAGAAATAGGGTCTGGTTGGAATTCCGCGTTTTCCCAACGCAGCAGCGATTGCACTGCGATCCAATTCGGGCGCGCAGCGCACCACATAGACAAACCAGCTCATGCGGGTCGTGGTCGAGGCAACCGTCGGAATTTCAAGCCCTTCAACTCCTTGAAGATGGTTGGCATACCAATCGGCCACCTGCTGTCGTTTGATAAGCAGTTCGTCCAGACGTTTCAGTTGCACACGTCCCAGGGCGGCGCTCATTTCATCCAGGCGATAGTTGTAACCAAGATAGGTGTGCTGCAGCCATGTATCGCCCGGCGCCCGGCCTTGATTCCGCAGAGCAGTCATTCGTCCTGCGGCTTGGGCGTCATTGGTGACGATGCATCCGCCCTCGCCAGTGGTAATTTGTTTGTTTGGGTAGAAAGCGAAAACGCCATAGTCGCCGAGAGTGCCGGCCAGGCGACCTTTGTACTCTGCTCCCAGGGCTTCACAAGAATCCTCGATGACTTTAAGCCGATAGGACTGCGCGGTTTGTTGGATGCCATCCATATCGGCGGGTTGACCAAAGACATCCACCGGCAAAATTGCTTTCAAAGGAGCGGTCTCACTGGCGCCGCGCGGCGGCAGCCAGCGCCGGGCTGCGTGACCTCTTGCTGCCAGGTCATGCGCTGCAGCCTCGACCAGGTGGGGGTCTATGTTCCCTGTAAGCGTCTCTATATCCACAAAGATCGGAACAGCTCGTTCAAACAACAGAACATTGGTAGATGCTACGAATGAAAATGGCGTGGTGATAACCAGATCGCCCTCTTGGATGCCGGCAGCATGGACACAGAGATGCAAGCCGGCAGTGCCTGAGTTGACGCCAATTGCACATTGACAACCTGTTAGCGCTTCAAAAGCGTTTTCAAACGCTTTGATTTCGCTGCCCATGCTCAAATAGGGGGTGAGCAGAACAGCAGACACTGCCTGACGTTCAGCATCGGTCAGATCGGGTGATGATAGGGGGATAGATTGCATTGGTAGTGGGCTCATGATGTTTTGGTCATATAGGATGGGTGGCCTGTTTTTCCCAATATTTTGCGGGCCAGGCGGGGATCGTCCGTGAAAACGCCATCTACTCCCAGGGCGAACATGCGGCGCAGGTCGGCGGCTTCATTCACTGTCCAGGCATGGATCCGCCGCCCGCGCCGGTGAGCGTTTTGTATCATCCGCGCGGTGACATCTCCCTTTTCGGGATGGAGGGCTTGATAAGCGACCAGATATTGCCCAATCCATGAACGGGGCAGCCAGCCGGCCAATTTGGGCAGAGCCAAAAGCCCACAGGGTACTTCGGGGAGCAGCGCGGCAGCGCGGCGCAGAGTTTGAGGATTAAATGAAGAAAACAAAATCCGCTTGTTTAAGTTATGGTGTTTAATTAACTCCACTACCTTTTCGGGCAGTGCATCATTGGGGGAAGTGTAGTTGGTTAGCTCAACGTTAATAAACGTGCGTCGCCCAACCACCTCAAATACCTCATTTAAAGTTGGGATGCGTTCACCGCGATAGGCTATATCAAAAAATGAACCAGCATCCAGCCTGTGCAATTCACTCAGCGGGAGCTTACACACCTCTCCACTGCCATCAGTTGTGCGATCCACCGTTTGATCATGGATGACGATGACATACCCATCTACACTGAGCTTGGTATCCAGTTCAATCGCATCCGCGCCATGTTGAATTGCCAGCTCAAAAGCGGCCAGGGTGTTTTCGGGGGCGTGTGCAGAGGCGCCGCGGTGACCGAAAAGGGTAGGGCGAGGGAGAGATGGATACACTACAATTCCACGAAATAGGACTCCGCTGCCCGATCCAGTAATTCCCGCGTCATCTCGGGTTCTGTAGACAGGTAGCGGGCAATGTCAAGGATTTGATCACATAAATCGCGAGGATGCGAAGAACGCAAATTGCGATTACGTTTGATGTACCACTCTTGTAATAGATAAGCCAGCCCCTGGTCGCTGTATTTAACCCCTTTGGCCTCGGCGGTTCGCAAGAAAACCTCGCGATATTCTTCATAAGATGGATCTCCGATCTCGATCTTATGACGCAGCCGTCGCAAGAAAGCTTCATCCACCAGATCGCGCGGCGGCAAATTGGTTGAAAACACCACCAATACATCAAAAGGAATTTCGATCTTGCGTCCTGTGTGCAGGGTCAGAAAGTCCACCCGGTTTTCAAGAGGCACAATCCAGCGGTTGAGCAAGTCGCGCGGGCGCACCAACTGGCGACCGAAATCATCAATCAACAGAATCCCGCCATTGGCTTTGACCTGAAACGGCGCTTCGTAAAACTTATTGACATCATCAAAGACCAGATCCAAACCATCCAGGGTCAGTTCACCACCTACCACAATAAAGGGGCGACGGATTTTGACCCAACGCAGATCGCGCCGTGGGCTGCGCAAGGAGCCTGATCCCTCTGACCCATCCTCTGTGATAAGTTGATGGTTCACCGAATCGTAGAGTTTGACTACCTGGCCCTCAATTGAGATTGCATAGGGAATGTACATGCTTTCTTTAAGGATCATGTTCCCGATCGCACGCGCGATACTGGTTTTCCCATTTCCGGGCGGGCCATACAAAAAGATGGAGGTGCCTGAGTTCACTGCCGGGCCAATGCGGTGAAAGGTTTTCTCTGAGAGGACAATATGGGACAAGGCCTGGCGCATCACCCGGTTGGTGATTGTAACTCTGCTTTGCGTCTGTTTCTTGATGGCATCATTGTAGACCTGGAGCGGTACAGGCGCCGGGCCGGCGTACTGACTGCGCTCTAATGCTTCACGTGCGCGCGCAATTCCCGCGGTAGTAATTGCATATTGATATGCGCCCTCTCCCAAGCCCACTTGCGATGATTTGACCTCGACCAATTTATCGCGCTTTAGGGTATCGAGCAATTGGTCAACAATCCCGCTAAATGGTAAGCAAATCTCTTCGGCGATCTTAAAACCGCCAATATAGCCCTCGAAATAAAGAACCTTCAGAATCAAATCTTGCAGCCAGAGGGGGGATAGACCTGTATCCTCAAGGCGATTCAGATTTGGCGGAACAAATCCCCCGCCAGATACAGGCGGAGTTGGGCCTGCTGCTTGGGGCGGCGCTTGCATTGGAGCATTGGCTGGGGGTTTGCCGCCCCCAAAAGCATTCGACGCCCCACCGCGCTGTGGAGCGCCAGGGCCTGAAGTGGAATTCGGGCGAGAAGAGGAAATCGTCATGATTATTTTCTCCGTTTTCAAAACATCATCCCCTGTGATTATAGCATGCTCAACCCTGTCTATAGGCCATTTTGCCTCATAAATTCAGTTTGGATCTTTTCATAACTGATAGGTGGAAAAAACGGGATAGACTCAGATATAATTATGACTATGAAACTTTCAATCATTATCCCAGTTTACAATGAAGTAAAAACACTTCAGGAAATTATACGCCGGGTGCAGGCGACTCAATGTGCAGAAGAGATTGTGATTGTAGACGATGGTTCTACAGATGGAACTCGTGAAATTTTGCAGCAGCTTGATGGACAACCTGGCCTTCGGATCGTCTTCCATAACCGAAACTGCGGCAAAGGCGCTGCTGTGCGGACAGGGATCGAACATGCCCAGGGAGATGTGATGCTCATCCAAGATGCTGATCTTGAATACGACCCACGTGATTATCCTGCTTTACTGCGGCCAATTGAGGAAGGGCTTGCAGACGTAGTTTATGGTTCGCGCTTCTTAGGCGCTGCCCGCCGTCCGATCCTGTTTTGGAATATGGTCGCCAATAAAATTCTCACTCTGGTAACCAACGTCTTATACAACAATATTCTGACGGATATGGAGACGGGGTATAAGATTTTTAAACGCCAGGTTGTCAAAGATATGCCCTTACATGCCCGCGGTTTTGAATTTGAACCAGAGTTTACCGCCAAAGTGCTGAAGCGCAATTATCGCATTTTTGAAGTCCCGATCACCTTCAACCCTCGTGAATATTGGGAAGGTAAAAAGATCAAGGCAAAAGACGCCTTTGTTGCGCTCTGGACCTTGTTCAAGTATCGTTTTGTAGATTGACGCCTGGCGACGGTTAATACCGAATGTCTTTGATGTTCAGTTGAAATGATTCGCGCCCATTGTACTCGTTGATTTCAAAAGTATAGAGAAGGTCTACCTGCGAGGGTAGAGAAGACAGCCGATATCCCTGGCGGAACGCAATCGCATCATGGGTAATGCGCCCATCTGTGACGCTAAATTTTAGATGGCTATTATCTTTGCCGATCAGGCGAGGTCTGATAATCTTCACCTGGCGTGAGACAAAAGACGCTATCGGATTGTCGTAGCCCGTTGGCTGAAGCTTTTCTATGGTTTGGAATAAATCGAGTTTGAGATCATCCAGAGCAATCTCCATATCGGCGCGCAGCGTGGGTTGTAAGTCAGTTGTGCTGAGTTTTTCAGCGGCGATAGTTTGCAGGCGTTCAATCAATTGTCCCAGGTTTTCATTGCGCACAGTGAAGCCGGCCGCGGCGGCGTGCCCGCCGTGATGCTCAAGCAGGTCTTTGCATTGATCTAAAGCATTGGTGATGTGAAATTCGGGGATGCTGCGACACGAGCCGCGGGTGGACTCTTTGTCTTGATGCGCGGCAATGGCCGGGCGGTAGTAGGCTTCGGTTAGACGTGAGGCGACCAGCCCGACCACGCCGGGGTTAAAATCGGGGTGCGCAGCAAACAGCAGGAAGGGCAGCTCTGTCTTCCCTTCCAAAACGATTTGTTCAGCTTGCGCCTGCATTGAACGAGTGATATTTTGCCGATGACGGTTTTGATCGTCTAATTGCTGCGCCAACGCGCCGGCTTTTTGTACATCGGGCGTTCTGAGCAAATCATAAGCCGCCATTGCGGTTTCGATCCGCCCGGCAGCGTTGAGACGCGGCCCTAGCGCAAAGCCAATATCCGTGGCTGTAACTCGTTCGGGCCTCAATCCCGCTGCGCCGATCAACGATCGTAAGCCTTGCCGGTGTGCTTTGCCGATCGCCATTAATCCATAACGCACCAGAGCGCGATTTTCCCCCACCAGCGGCACCAGGTCAGCCACTGTGCCTAAAGCGACCAGATCAAGCAGTTCATCCGGCTGGATAGACGCGGATGGAAAAGAGCGGATCAGCGCGTAGGCCAGTTTATAGGCAACCCCTACGCCGGCCAATTCTTTGTGCGGGTAAGGATCGCCAGCTTGTTTAGGATTGATAATCGCGTAAGCATCGGGCAGTTTCTCTGCCGGGTGATGGTGATCGCTGATGATCAGATCAAGCCCGGTTTGACGGGCATATTCCGCTTCGGCTGGCGAACGAATCCCGCAGTCCACTGTGATGATCAGGCCAACTCCCTGGCTGTGCAGCTTGGTGAGCGCCTCTTTATTTAAACCATATCCCTCGTCAAAACGATCCGGGATATATCCCATAACGGTTCCGCCGAGCTTTTCAAGGGTTTGCACCAACAGCACCGTGGCCGTAACCCCATCCGTGTCATAATCGCCATAGATGGCAATTTTCTCACCGTTTTGAATAGCTCTGCGCACTCTTTCGACTGCCTGGGGAACGCCAAGCATTTGCATGGGATCTGTATCGGAAGGCATTGCGCCCTCGATGAAGATGTGGGCTTGCTCAGGTTCTGTGTATCCCCGGTTATAGAGAAGCTGCTGCAGGATCGGGGAAAATTGGCTCAGGGCGCGTCCAACCTCAGCCGGGAGTGGGGGGTGAATCTTCCAACGTTTGGCCTGTGTTTTTGCCAGCGCGAGCGCCGGCGGGGTGGCGGGAAATGACATGCTTTTAATGCTCCGAGGAAGTTAGGACTGCGCCAGCGCCAGCGCGCCCATCAAGCCAACATCGTCGCCCAACTCGGCGCGAGCAATTTGCAGGCCTTTGGTATAGTCTTGGTGCATAACACGCTCGTGCAGGGCAAGCTTCATTGGCTCAAACAACAGCGCGCCGCTTTGCGAAACCCCACCGCCGATTACGATGACCGATGGATTGAAGATGTGTAAGTAATCGGCGAGCGCCCAGCCCAAATAGCGTCCCGCGCGAGCAAGGGCGGCGATGGCCAGGGAATCGCCTTTTTGCGCCGCCAGAGATACCTCCTTGGCGGTCAAAGGGTGGTCAGTTGGCAGGCTGGATTGTGCACCGGCCTGCAATTGTTCCTGCGTCCAGCGGGCAATCCCGGGCCCGGCGGCAACGGTTTCCAGATGGCCGCGCTGTCCACAGCCACACAATGCGCCATCAGGTACCACAGTGACATGACCTAACTCACCGCCCATTCCACGCACACCAAGCAGCAGCCGATCATCCAAGATCACCCCGCCGCCGATCCCCGTGCTGACGGTGATATAGACCAAATGATGATGCCCTTTGCCAGCGCCATATTTCCATTCACCCATGGCAGCCATATTAGCGTCATTGCCCAGGTGAACAGGGACATGAAACTGATCTTCTAAATATTGGCTTAACGGCATCTCCAGCCATTCTGGGATGTTAGGCGCTTTAATAATCACCCCTTGGTAGGGATCCACTGGGCCTGGAACGGCCGCACCGATCGCGCCCACATGCCCCTGGTCAGGCCAGATCGATTGAATAAGTTGAATCAAACGTTCTAACAAAGAAGTGCTTCCGCCCCGTGTGGCGATCCGCTCTACTTTAACAGGGGAGAGAGAATTTTCAGGGTAGCATGCACCTCTCATTTGCGTGCCACCGATATCAAGAGCAATGTAGTGATTCATGGGATTAAGTATACCAAACCTTCGGAATGCTGCGTTAAATTGTGATACCTGTTTTCCAAAACGCGGCGGGTTAGTGGTATACTCCACATGTTATGAAAGAAGCGCGTCGTTCATGGTTTGGGGGGCTAATGGGGTGGGCGCGGCGATATGCTCGCTGGTTGGTTCCAGGTTTAGGGGTGAAACGCTGGCTGATCCCCATTCTAATTGGCACAACCTTGATTGGAGTTGGGCTGGGTGTATTGGTATTAGATATTTATCGCTCGGCGCCTGATACCTGGTGGTTGCCATTGCTTTCAGCAGCCTCGTTGCGCAGCCTGGATAGGCCGCTGCGCGCGTTGGTGTTTGGCCTTATTGGCGCTGGATTGATCCTTTGGGGAATGTGGGGTTTTAACCGTTCCCTGTTGGCGCCTTATCGCAAAAAGGGGCACCAGGTAGTGGAAGATTTGGCCGCACATCACCGCCTTGGGCGCGGCCCGCGCATTGTGGTGATTGGAGGTGGGCATGGTTTGTCTACATTGCTGCGAGGGTTAAAAGCGTATACCCACAATATTACCGCCGTTGTCACTGTTGCGGACGATGGCGGCTCTTCAGGCGAATTGCGGCGAAAGATGGGAATTTTGCCCCCTGGTGATATCCGAAATTGCCTGGCGGCGCTTTCAAATGATGAAGCGTTGCTGGCCCAACTATTTCAATATCGTTTTGCAGATGACAAGCATGGCCTGAGTGGCCATTCGTTTGGAAACTTATTTATTACCGCCTTAACAGACCTGACCGGCAGTTTTGAGCAAGCGATTGCTGAATCGGGACGTGTGCTTTCAGTGCGTGGGCAGGTGCTGCCAGCCACTTTATACGACGTGCGTTTAACGGCGGATATGTCTTTGCCGCATACCACCACTGAGGTGCGGATCGAGGGAGAGAGTCGCATTCCCACCTTTGCCGGTCGTGTGCGCCGTTTATGGCTGGAACCGCCTAACCCCCCGGCCTATCCTGGGGTGATCCAGGCGATTTTGGCGGCTGAATTGATTGTCGTTGGCCCTGGCAGCCTCTACACCAGCATTTTACCCAATCTGCTGGTGCCTGATATTGCTGCGGCAATTCGGGTTAGCCGGGCGATGAAGATTTATATATGCAATGTGGCTACCCAGGCCGGTGAAACGGATCGTTATACTTGCGGCGACCATGTTCATGTGTTGGAAGACCACATTGGCGGCGGTATGTTTGATCTGGTAGTGGTTAATGATAGCTACCTGGATACATTGCCCGAGGGGATGCAATGGGTCGTCGCCGATGATGATCTGGCGGCTGATCATTCTGTTTACCGCGCCAACCTGGTAGATAAAGAGTTTCCGTGGCGACATGACGCGCTCAAATTGGCCCAGGTTTTAATGGATTTGTATGAAGAACGCACCGGGCCTCTGGTAGAATAGCGAGAGGCGTCGTTGCATCAATGCAGTTTGACGAAGAAATAACCGATCGCCTTTTCAACGCGATTGTGTGTTTTCAAAAACTATTTTCACTTTTGGAGGATTACCATGTCAGTTAAAATCGGTATCAATGGTTTCGGCCGCATCGGCCGCCAGGTTTTCAAGGCGATTCGGGATATGTACCCCGAGGCGTTGGAAGTTGTTGCCTTCAATGATATTGGCGATATGGCCACAATGGCCCACCTGCTCAAATATGATACCAACTATGGTCGTTTCGATGGCACCGTGGAAGTCCAGGGAGACAATTTGGTGATTGACGGTAAGTCGGTCAAGGTCTTCAAGGAAACCGACCCCGGCAAAATCGCTTGGGCAGATTTGGGGATCGACATTGTCGTCGAGTCCACCGGTCTGTTCACGGTCAAGAAAGATGGCGTGAACAAGAAAGGCAAACTTGTCCAGGGCGCTGAAAATCATATTACCAAAGGCGGCGCCAAGAAAGTCATCATCTCCGCTCCGGCTGAAGGCGAAGATATCACCATTGTGATGGGCGTCAACCAGGATAAATACGATCCGGCCAACCATCATGTCATCTCCAACGCATCTTGCACCACCAACTGTTTGGCCCCGGCGGCGAAGGTTGTGCATGATCAATACAAGATCGTGCGCGGTTTGATGACCACGATCCATGCCTACACCAACGATCAGAAAATTCTGGATATGCCCCATAGCGATCTGCGTCGCGCGCGCGCTGCCGCAATGAACATCATCCCCACCACCACCGGCGCCGCCAAAGCCGTTGCTTTGGTCATTCCCGATTTGAAGGGCAAGTTTGATGGTTATGCGTTGCGCGTTCCGACCAGCACTGTGTCTGTGGTTGATTTCACAGCTCAGGTCGAAGTGCCTGTTTCAACCGAAGAACTGCGCCAGGCTTTCCGCAATGCCGCGGCTGGCCCGCTTAAGGGCATCCTGGCTGCCGTGGACGAACCCCTGGTGAGCATTGATTTCAAGGGAGATTCCCACAGCTCGTCCGTCGATCTGCCATTTACTTCGGTGCTTGGCAAAGACAAGAATGATTTTATCAAAGTGGTGACCTGGTACGATAATGAGTGGGGTTACTCGTGCCGCACGGCTGACCT
Source organism: uncultured Anaerolineales bacterium (assembly GCA_903872065.1). GTDB lineage: Bacteria > Chloroflexota > Anaerolineae > Anaerolineales > UBA4823 > CAIQJJ01. The sequence continues at coordinate 14,075 of CAIQJJ010000318.1, forward strand.
GGCGAATATGTTGGCCAGCAAATTATAAGCGCCTGAAAACGAACCATTGGCAGCCAGGGAATTTCTTGGCTGCCAATGGTTGGTTCGGCCTTTGATGGAGTGCTTATGAATAAAAAGACTGTCAAGGATATTGATCTGCATGGCAAACGGGTCTTGATGCGCGTCGATTTTAACGTTCCGATGGATAAGGGAGTCGTTACCGACGATAAGCGCATTAAGGCGGCGTTGCCTACCATTAAGTACGTCCTGGAACAGGGCGCTTCCCTGTTGTTAATGAGTCATCTTGGTCGCCCGAAAGGCGGGCCAGACCCTGAATTTAGCCTCAAACCGGCTGCGGAAGTATTGGGAACGCACTTGGGCAAGCAAGTACAAATGGCGCCTGATTGTGTTGGTCCCGAAGTGGAAAAATTGGCGAAAGCTTTACAGCCTGGCGATGTAGTCATGCTGGAGAATACCCGTTTCCATCCCAGCGAAGAGAAGAATGATCTCGAACTTGCCCGGCAAATGGCTGCCCTGGCAGATATCTATGTTAACGATGCTTTCGGTTCAGCGCATCGCGCCCATTCCTCAACCGAAGGGGTCGCGCGCTTCCTGCCAGCCGTTGCTGGTTTCTTGATGGAACAAGAGTTGGAATATTTGGGACGCGCGATTTCCAATCCTGAGCGACCCTACATCGCTATTTTAGGCGGCGCGAAGATTAGCGACAAAATTTTGGTTGTTGAAACTTTGCTCTCCAAATGCGATAAACTCATCATTGGCGGGGGCATGGCCAATACTTTCCTTGCCGCGCAAGGCTGTAATATGCAAGACAGTCTGGTTGAGGCGGGTTCGCTGAACACCGCCAAAGCGATTGTGGAGAAGTCTGGCGATCGGCTTGTTTTGCCGGTGGATGCCGTCATTGCAGACAAATTTGACGCGGAAGCCAATGTGCAGGTAGTAGATGTGGAAAAAATCCCCGCGGGATGGCGTATGCTGGACATTGGGCCTAAGACCATTCAACTCTTTGGCGATCTGCTGAAGAGCGCCAAATTGGTCGTATGGAATGGGCCAATGGGTGTGTTTGAGATGCCCAAATTTGCCGAAGGCACCTTTGCGATTGCCAAATTGTTGGCAACCTCAGGGGCCACTACAGTGATTGGCGGCGGCGACAGTGCCAGTGCCGTGAAAAAGGCTGGCGTTGCGAAGCAGATGACTCATGTTTCGACTGGCGGCGGCGCGTCGCTTGAATTCCTGGAAGGCAAAGAACTGCCCGGCGTTGCTGCACTATTGAGTAAATAATTTATTATGGAGAATCGTATGCGTCAACCTCTTGTGGCTGGAAACTGGAAAATGTATAAGACTGTAGCTGAGGCGCGCCAACTGGTATCAGAATTGGTACCTGGTTTGCAGGCGATTGGCGGCGTCGAAAAAGTGCTTTGCCCACCATTTACCGATCTGATGGCCGTGGCGGCTTTATTAGAAGGGAGTGGGATTGGCTTGGGAGCGCAAAACCTGCATTGGGAGGCTCAGGGCGCGTTTACAGGCGAAATTTCGCCGGCAATGGTGGCGGAAGTGTGTAAGTATGTCATCATTGGCCATTCTGAGCGCCGTCAATATTTTGCCGAGACCGATACCACTGTGAACCGCAAGGTAAAGGCGGCGCTGGCGCAGGGATTGACGCCGATTGTGTGCGTCGGCGAGACATTGGCCGAATACGAAGCTGGCCGCACGGCCGAAGTGGTCTCACGCCAGATTAAACTGGGCCTGGCTGATCTCGAAATTTCAGAGGCCTCAGCAGGTTCCCTGGTTGTTGCTTATGAGCCGGTATGGGCGATTGGCACTGGCAAGGCGGCTACATCTGCCGGCGCGAATGCTGTGATGACGGATGTTATCCGCCCTGGATTGACCGAACTCTTTGGCGCGGCGGTCGCCCAAAGTGTGCGCATTTTGTATGGCGGCTCTGTGAAGCCGGATAATGCAAAAGAATATTTTAATCAGTCGGATATTGACGGCGCGCTGGTTGGCGGCGCCAGTTTGAAGGCGGGAGATTTCATCGCGATTACCAAAGCCGCGGCCCATTAGCGGCTGGCATGCAGTGACGGGTAAGGTCGTTTCCTTGCCCGTCATCATTGATCTTTTCCGAATATGTTGTCTAATTTTGACGGCCTTCTGGTTGCGTTGATCTTGCTAGGGCCACTTCTCCTGCTGCAGCGCAGTCTTCACCGTGCTGTTCAGGCCGTCTTTTTATTGCTCACCCGCCGCAAAGATGTCACCCTGGTCTTATTTTCGCTGCTTTTTGCGCCTGGCGTGCTTTTGCACGAAGTCAGTCATTATTTGATGGCTTTGCTGCTGCAGGTGCGCACCGGGCGGTTTTCGCTGCTGCCCAGAACGATGCCCGATGGCCGTTTGCAGTTAGGCTATGTCGAAACAATCCAGGCTGATTTTTTTCGGGATGCTTTGATTGGGGCTGCGCCGCTTTTGACAGGCGGGGCGTTCATTTCTTATGTTGGCTTGGGGCGCTTAGACTTGACAACAATCTGGCTGGCGCTCTCCAGCGGAGATGCGCGAGCAGTGCTGTGGGGGGTATGGCGTTTGCCAGAATACGCCGATTTTTGGCTGTGGTTTTACCTGGCTTTTACAGTGAGCAGTACCATGTTGCCATCTCCGGCGGATCGGAGAGCCTGGCTCACGTTCTTATTGGTGATCCTGGCCTTATTGGCCCTTGCCTGGTTGGTTGGCATGGGCCCGTGGCTGCTTGAAAATTTGGCCCCCCTTTTTAACCGTGTGATGCAATCGCTCTCGGTGGTTTTGGGAATTAGTGTTGCGCTCCATTCGATTCTTTTGCCGCCTATATGGCTGATCCAGCGCCTCTTAAGCCGCCTGACTGGCTTACAGATTGTTTGAACGAACGATTGCAAAGTTTTCACTCGGTTTTTATTGCAATGGTGTAAAATCAGCAATATTAGGAGAAACTTTGAAATGGCTGTCTATTGGTACGCCTTGCGTTCTAAGCCGCGCAAAGAAGATGTTGTCAGCAAGCAGGTGCGCGATCAAGGCTTTGAGGTATTTTATCCGCGCATCCGGGTGCATACAGTCAATCCCCGCTCGCGCCAAATGCGGCCCTATTTTCCGGGTTACCTCTTTGTTCGGGCAGACCTCGACCAGGTTGGGCTTTCGGCATTTCAATGGATGCCGCATGCCATTGGCTTGGTGGCGTTTGGCGGCGAGCCATCTGTTGTGCCAGATAATTTAATTCATGCAGTTCGCCAGCGAGTTGAAGAAATCGCGGCTGCGGGCGGGCAGGTGTTCGATGGTTTGAAATCTGGCGATACAGTGCGGATTACCGATGGCCCATTCAAAGGTTATGAAGCGATTTTCGATGGCCGTTTGCCCGGCAGTGAACGCGTTCGGGTGCTAATGCAGTTTCTCAACGCGCGTAACGTCCCTCTTGAAATTGGCGCTGCCAGTATCGAGAAATCCAGACGTTAGACATCTTTTGCCTCTTTTTTCCGTCTGATCCGGCGATGTCGGAAGGGCGGAGCGCGAAAACTATCCTTCTCCACGGGAATCTATGTCTGAGCGAGATGATCTGTACCTGATCCTCTGTAAGTTACTTTCGGGCAATATGGATCAAGAGACCCGGGCGGCGCTTGCCGGCTTCGATTGGCGTCATTTGGTAAAGCTTGCACAGGCCGAAGGGGTCGCGCCGCTGTTATTTTGCATCTTAACTAAGGAAAATGCCCCCGCAGCAGGATTTCCCGCCATACCGTCTTCCGCGCTTAAGATCTTGACGATGGCTTACTACCAATCGGCGGCGAACAATTTGCTGCTTTTGACTGAACTCGATCGTATCTTAAAAGCTTTGGCGCAGGCCAATGTTGCTGTCATTCCCCTTAAGGGCGCTCTTTTAGCCCGCGCAATTTATTCCGATGTCGCGCTGCGCCCAATGAACGATCTCGATTTGTGGGTGCTTCCTCAGCAGGTGGGCGCTGCACTGCAAGCCATACAAACCTGTGGGTATTCTATTCAAAAGATTATCTACCATGCGGTTTTGCAGAGTGATCGCAGCGGGCAAAATGTGACCGTTGAACTGCATTGGCTTTTCCCCGCTTTGCGTGACCCGGCTGTATTATTCAAGACTTTTGGGAGACTCGCCTCACAAGAACCTTTGGCGCAGTCGAACCAATCGCTGCGGGTTGCGCCGGTGACTTTTCATTTGTTGTACCTGGCCGCCCACCTCATGCTGCAGCATGCCGGCGAGGCCGCTCGCCTGATCTGGTATTACGATCTGGATATATTAATCCGCCAGAATTTGCAGACCCTGGATTGGGATGCCCTGCGTCAGCTTGCGGCTGCATTGGGTTGGACGACACCATTATATTGGGCCTTAGCAGGCGCTCAAGAGCGTTTGCAGACCCCTCTGCCGTCCGCTTGGCTGGCGTCTCTAGCGGCTTCTGTGGCGACGCTTCCAACGCTGGAATCGATTCGCCTCAATCAGCGGCGTTGGCTGCAGCAGGCCGCCAGTGTTTTAAGCTGGGCAGAGCGCTGGCGGATGACGTTTAGCTTTCTGTTTCCTGCTCCCGAATATTTGCGCTGGCGTTTCCAATTTCATCCGGCCTGGTTATGGCCCCTGGGATATTTGCAGCGTTGGATAGAAATTGTTCGCGGATGGCGCCATACATTTGAGTGATGAGGCGTTCAGTTTTTTCCCAAGTTGTCTTCAGTAAATGGTTCTGCCTGGCGCTTGTTGTGGTCGTTACAGGCTGGCAGCCTCTTTGCGTTCGTTGGTTGGTCAATACGGGATTATTGTATTTCCTCCAGGCGCATGGATGTGATCCAGCCCGATTCTTTTGCGAACTGGAAGCGCCGTCTTTGCCTGTGCTCTGGCAAGGCAATCAGGACTTGTTAAACCAGGCCGGGCGTTTCTTAGAAGCTGCCTGGCGTCTTCAACCTGGGGACAAAACGATCCCTCTTCAGTTTGCTGCTGTCCGTTTTTCTTTGGGAGAAAGACAGTCCTTGCCTTCTTTGGCGGCGCAGCCCGAATCCTTTCCGCCTGGCAGAAGCCCTTTGACAGCCGAAAATCGTTATGAATATCATTTACTGCAGGGACAAAGATTAACCCAGGATGGCGAGTGGGAGAGCGCTGTTGACCATTTTCGCCGGGCGATGTCCATGCAGCCAGAATTTATTCTCCTGGAAGATGACCAGGGTTTATACCAGGCGCTTGCGCAGCAGCAGAAAGAGCTTGCTGAGGATACCAATCTTCGAGCATTGTATTTCGCCGGCAAATATTTTGCACTGGCCGGGCAGTGGAAGGAAGCGCTGCCTTTGCTATTGACTGTTCTCGCTTCGGATGAAGCCGGTCAGTTGGACGTAAAAGAGTTGCAAATGGTTTGGCTGTACCTGGGACACGTGTATGCAGCCAGTGGAGAGTTCGACGCGGCCAAAGCGGCGTATCAGCGAGCGCTTGAGCCTTCCTCCGAACTGAGAGAAGCCTATTTGGCGCTGATCATCTTATTGCAGAAAGAGGGCCTGGCCGGCGAGGCGCAGCAAACATCCGAGCAGCTTGCGAACCTTGGGCCTAATTTCTTATTGGGCGTCCATACCAGTGGCTACAGCCTGGATAACCCGGCCGCACTGCCCAATCAATGGAAACTCATCGGCTATGACCTTGATGAGCAGCTTCTTGAAGTCTCAACTGCGTTAAATTTGATTCTATGGTGGCAGATTCCCTCTGCAGCGCAGCCTGCCGAGGATATGGTTCACATTGGCGATTACTGGTTGCAGCGTAAAACTGTACGCAATTTGTTTGCAAATGCCGGTTTTGAATGGGGGATAGATGAGAAAGGTTTGCCCATTGGCGGATACAGGGAATTTTACGGCGCGCCGCAAGGCGACTTATCCGTGAGAGAAGATTTCCGCGATGGCGCTTCAACCCATGTCTTGACGGCTAAAAACAGCGCTGCCAATCAGTATGTTGCTTTGGCAAGCCGGCTTTTTCCCGTCAATCCGCAGAGTTATTATTTGATGGCCGGCTGGTGGTATGACCAGGATCGGTTTGCAAAAATCGGACGCAATTGCGTCAATCCTTTTTACATTAGCGCTTATGATCCAGCGCGCCCGCGGAACTCTTGGACCTACGCCGCTGAGTTGTCTGCTCCCTTTGCAGGCTCCACGCCAGGGTTCTGTGAAATCCTGGTCAGCAATATCAATTCGACGATGCCGGCGGAATGGGACAATGTGATTTGGGCGCGGATTGTTGCACCTTTGCCATGACATCGTAAATGCCAGGTTTTGCCCGTTGGTCTAAGAACTTTTTGAATTCATTTGGCGGACAGGTGCTCCTGACCACAAGCGCCAATCTTTTATTAGCTTTCTTTGCGCTAATCACTGGCGGCATCCTTGCGCGCCTTTTAGGTTCGCAAGGTCGAGGCGAGTTAGCCGCTATTCAAACCTGGGGGGCGCTGGTCGCTCTGCTGGCTTCGTTAGGTCTCCCAGATGCGGTCGTTTATTTTACAGGCCGCGACCCCGATCGCGGGGCGACCTATCTGGTCACTGCCGCAGCTTTGGCCTGTCTTGGGGCGATTCCCTTTACCGCTGCCGGCTATTTTCTAATGCCCATCTTGTTAGCTGCTCAAAGACCGGTGGTAGTGAACACGGCCCGTTGGTATGTAATTGGCTATGCTTTTTTAATGGCGACGCAAGGAATGCTCATCCATCCGCTGCGAGGCCGGAAGGACTTTGTGGGCTGGAATCTATTGCGTTTGCTCTATGCCGCGTCCTGGCTTGCTGCCATCTTAACCGTGTGGGCGAGCCAAAATCAGACTGCAAGCCGAATGGCAATAGCGCAGTTACTATCCTTGTTGGTTGCTGGCGTCTTGGGGTGGATGTTGGTGCGTTCTCGGACGCCTGGCCCTTTTTCACTTCAGCCGCGTTTGTGGGGGGCTATGGCGCGTTATGGCTTGCCCTCCGTTTTAAGCATACTTCCCCAGATGCTCAATCTGCGTTTGGATCAACTCTTGATGGCGGCTTTTTTCCCCACCCAATTGTTGGGGTATTACGTCGTCGCGGTAGCCTGGAGTGCGGTGATGACCCCTTTTATCCAGGGGATAGGGTCAGTATTGTTTCCGCGTGTGGCCAGTCAAACCGAGACCAGCTTGCGATTGAGTCTTTTGGGGCGTAGTCTTCGTTTAGGGGTGCTGCTTACAGGGCTGCTCAGCCTGGTCGTATCAGGATTTACCCCATTTGCAATTTGGACCATCTTTGGCGCTGAATATGCGCCTGCCATTCCTGCAGCATTGATCCTGGTTGTTGCGGGAGGGGTCGCCAATCTAAATATCGTCTTAGGTGAAGGATTACGCGGTTTGGGGTTGCCCAAAGCAGTGTTTTGGAGCGAGATCGTCGGTTTGATCGGAACATTGGCCGGGTTGGCGCTGCTCTTACGTCCCCTGGAAATCGTGGGCGCCGCGCTGGCCTCCCTCTGCGGTTACACAATTGTGACCGTGGTATTAATCCTTTGGTTGGGGCGCGTAACCGGTGAGACGGTGTTTTTTTTCCTTCTTCCACGCTGGGAAGATGTTCAAATTGCACGACAGTGGTTTGGTTCGTTAATGCGAAACATTTTGTAGGATGTTTTTGATGAAACTGAGGCTCGCTGTTCTTGCCACGCATCCCATTCAATACCATGTCCCAATTTGGCGTATCTTGGCGCAGCAGCTTGATCTGGATG